>JBEKSX010000005.1:0-55578 GCA_049516635.1 Ignavibacteria bacterium
GAAATTTCAATAAGTAATGAGAAAGCGGTATAATGAATATCACGCCGCCGAGACCGGCAAATGCAGCTATCGAACCGCTAATAATCCCGATGGAGGAGCACAGTATCCTGTTGTACCTGCGGATTTCATTACCGTTCGTTTGGACGGGGTCTTTTGCGGTAAACAACATCCTGATTCCTGCCAGCATCAGCACAACTGAAAATATTTTCTTCAGTGTTTCTCCGGGGAGTTCCAATGCCACCTTTGATAATAAGAATACGCTGACGGCACTTGTCACACCTATCAATAGGGCTGCAAACCATATTACATTGCCGTTCTTTGCCTGCTTGTAAGTGGATGATGATGCGGTGAAAAGAATTGTAAAGAGGCTCGTGGCAATGGCGGCTTGAACCGTAAATTCTTGCTGTGGATGGAGGTATGAATAAACAGCTATTAATGAGGGAACGATCACCACACCGCCGCCGACGCCGAACAATCCGGATAATAGCCCCGCCGCTATTCCGATAGAAAATAAAATGAGAATTATTTCTAAACTCACCTGGCAGCCGATAAGAAGCTGTTGTAGAGCTGCCTGTCTTTGATAACGCTCAGAGCTGCCTGAATTTGTGTATCTTCGGACATTGTAGCATCCGTTATCTCTTTATCGGACTTCCCGTATTTCTTAAGTATTTCGGTTATCAACTGTGCTTTTATCTGCGGCTTCGATACGTCGAAGTCTGCTAATTTACCGGACTTTAGTTCTGTCTCGAGGTCTGCAACGTAGGTCCTTGTCTTATCGGAATATTTTTTATCTGCCACTATCAGTTTCAGATCCGCAAGGTCTTTCTCCGCTTTTGAAGTATAGTCGAAATTCTGTTCGGTCAGAAAATTATAGAATGAATTGATGATGTTATCATTCCACACAAAACCGTTCACATCAGGATTTTCAGATACATACTTATCAGCGAAACGGTAATACATATCCTGTGTGTTGAGCACTTCCAGAAGCTCATTGTTTGCAGATGGATTCACTATTGTATCTGGAGTAATACCGCCTTCTGCATAGACCGTTCTTCCGTCGAGTGTTTTGAAGGTCGTCTGGTTGTAATACGGGTCCGGTTTGAACACACCGTATTTATTTTCCTTGAAATAATTCTTTGCCTGTATCCACCTTCCGCTGGGTGTAAAGTATTTTTGCGTGGTTATCTTGAGCTGGTCATCATAGCTCAGAGGATCAATTACCTGCACAAGCCCTTTACCGAATGTCTTCGTTCCGACCAAAACACCCCTGTCGAGGTCCTGAATTGCTCCCGCTACTATCTCGCTGGCGGAGGCAGTGTTCTGGTTCACGAGCAGAACGATGGGAACGTCCTTGCCGAGCATCGGTTCTTCCACAGAGAAAAATTTCTTTTCGGAATCAAGCTTTCTGCCTCTCGTCGTAAGAACAAGGCTCCCTTTATCAACGAACTTATTTAATATACTCACTGCGGCATCCATCAATCCGCCGGGGTTATCCCTGAGGTCGAGTATTACGCCTTTTAGTTCTCCTTTAGATTTCAGTTCAGTCAGTGCATCAGCAATTTCGTTCGCGGCATACCTGCTGAACCTTTCGAGCTTAATATATCCGATTCCGCCTTCGAGCATGCCCTTATAAGTTACATTCTTCAGCTGAATCTCTTCCCTGGTCAGGGTGAAGTCAAGTATGCGTTCACCTCTTTTTATTTTCATTTTCAATTGAGTGCCTGTGGGTCCTTTTACATACGTACGTACATCGCCGGGATTTTTCCCTTCCATCGATACGCCGTCTATCTCTAAGATCATATCACCGCTTTTTATCCCTTCTCTTTGAGCGGAATAGCCTTCCATGACATCGGTAATAATAATTCCGCTGTCCTTCTTTGCTATCGATATGCCTACACCGCCGTATTTACCCGTGGTCAAAAGGTCAACTTCATCTTTCCTTGATGCATCTATAAAATTCGTGTAAGGGTCCAGTGTATTCAGCATGCCGTCGATTCCCGCCTGCATGAATTTATCCGGGATAACCTCATCAACATAATTGAGCGCTACTTCTCTATACACCCTGCCGAAGATATCCATGTTCTTGTTTATCTGCGTGTAGATATCGTCATCTCCGCCCCCGAAACGCGCCCCGGAAAAGAAAACGAAAAGGAGCAGGACGGGAAGAATCCTGGTTATAAAATATTTTCTTTTATGATCAGTCTTAGCCATTTATTGTTATGATTTTAATTTATTTATATACTTTAGAATTTCTTTGTGAATTACCTCAACGGGTAATGAACCGTCTATTAAAACAAATCTTTTCTTATTCTTATCAGCAAGTTCGCGGAATCCTTTACACACCCTGTTATAGAAGGAAAGCTTCTTAGATTCCATCCTGTCGATGGACTTATTCATCAAAGCTGCTCTTGCAAAAGCTTTCTTGGGAGGCAGGTCGATAAGGAAAGTAATATCGGGATGAAGTCCGCCTGTTGCAAAATCGTTAACATACACCACTTTCTTAATGTCAAGTTTTCCGCCGTAACCCTGGTATGCGCCGGAAGAATCATAGTACCTGTCACAGATAACAATAATGCCCTTCTTCAAATGAGGCAATATCAATTGTTTAACCAGCTGCGCCCTTGCCGCTGAGAATAAAAGGAATTCTGTCAGCGGAAACATCTCGGAATGGTCCTTATCGAGCAGGATCTCCCTTATCTTCTCGGAAATTGCCGTTCCGCCGGGTTCACGAAGCAGAACCGATCTCTTCTTTTTCGAGTCGAAATACTGATGGAGCAGTTTTGCCTGTGTGGATTTACCCGAATAATCTATTCCTTCGAAAGTTATGAACATTTACATTAATTTAATCTTACAAATTAACAAGAAAATAGGACTAATTAAATTGAGAAAATAAGTTTGAACCACAGATTACGCTGATTTAAATGATTTGGCTGATTAATCTGTGTAATCTTTTGAATCTGGTTAATCTGTGGTTCTCCTCAGGAGTCCTTCGGACAGAATATTGTTAATTTTATTTTTAACTTAAATTTTGAAATTTTAACTTACTACCCCCCCATTACTTAAGTAATGACAAGTAATAAGGAACGCTGGAATCGCCACTTTTTGAGTATTTAAGTAATGATTACTTAGTAATAAAATAGAATGCAAAGTAATCATATCGAGAAAAAGTAGATTCATTTAAAAAACGTAATTTTGTTAATTTACAAATATTATATTAACACCCGGTCGTTGTCCGGCAGTGTTGATCTAGCCCAAAAAAAGTTAAAAATCGCACGGAATCATAAAAAATAGTACCGTTTGTTTGTACAATCAACTTGTCTGGAGCTTGTGTCAAGATTTTTATCGTAGAGCCGACCCCGGTGGGTCGTCTCACATTGAGAGACGCCTCATCGAGGCGTCTCTACGGAAAATAGAACGAGCATTCCGAAAGCTTCAATTACAAATATAATATATTAATCTGCAAAAATCAAGGCAAAAAGGAGGGTATAACTGTGAATATCAGGGGTTTTTGATAGTGCAAAAATTTTTGCACTTAGTATCTGACCACAGGTTAATCTGCGGAATCATTGTAATCCTTATAATTTGCTGTTTGGAAGATTAAAGTAACCCACGGTTTCAACCGTGGGCATTGGTAACAAATACATGTAATAACCGTTTCAACGGTTTGCATCACATTATAAACCGTTAAAACGGTTCTTCAGAATACAATTTAGATTACCCATAGCTAAAGCTATGGGCTACCGGGTTGAGCGCTTTCGTGCTCACTCGAAATGCAATCCACCACGGCGGACGAGTTACATTATTCAGGTTTTTGGAATTGAACTTGCCTGCTCGTTAAAGTATTTTGCTTTTTTAAAGTTTAACTCTAGACTATCCTAACATAGAGCCGCCAGTCTTGGCTGGGGATAAGTCAAATAAAAGATCAAAATGTTAGTATAATCAGATTCCTGCTTTCGCAGGAATGACAATAAATGCAGTATTTTGGATACGATAACACATAATTAGATACTTTATAAACTTTACGAACTTTACAAACTAACTTGCCAGAACAGCAGACACCGTTGATGCGGCAGTATCAGAAGATAAAGGCGAAGTATCCCGATACGATACTGCTTTTCCGCATGGGCGATTTTTTCGAGACGTTCGAAAATGATGCTGTGATAGCATCGAAGGTTCTCGGCATTACTTTGACAAGACGCGCTAACGGCGCCGCATCGGAGGTCCCTTTAGCGGGATTCCCACACCACGCACTGGATAACTATCTCCCCAAGCTTGTGAAAGCGGGATACAAGGTCGCCGTCTGCGAACAGCTTGAAGACCCGCGAATGGCAAGGGGTATTGTGAAACGCGATGTGATAGAGGTAGTAACACCGGGCATTACTTTTTCCGATAAGCTTCTGGACCACAAATCGAACAACTACATCGCATCGTTCTTCGTGAAAGATGAGTTCTGCGGGTTTGCGTTCTGCGATATATCGACGGGAGAATTTTCTGCGTGCGAAATTCCTTTCAGGCAGCTGAAACAGCAGATAGAACTGATAAATCCTTCCGAAGTTGTGATATCAAAATCACAGAAGAGCTTATTTACAGATATTCTAAAACTTGATGAACCTGCCGGAACAGAAAAAAAGGTCACCGTAACAAAGCTTGATGAGTGGATATTCACTCTCGATTACTGTACGGAACTGCTTCTGTCACAGTTCAAAACGAAATCGCTTAAGGGCTTCGGCATCGACGAGCTAAAGCTCGGTATCATAGCTGCCGGTGCTGTGATGAACTATATTCAGGAAACACAAAAGGGCAACCTTGCCCACATAAATAAGATATCACGGTATGAGACAAGCGATTACATTATACTGGATAACTCAACCAAGAGGAACCTTGAGATAATTTCATCCATTTCCGAAGGAAGCCGTGAGGGAACGCTCGTATCTATACTCGATAAGACCGAGACAGCTATGGGTGCGCGTCTGCTGAAAAGCTGGATAACGAGACCTTTGAAAAAACTTGAACTGATTAACAAACGCCTCGAATGTGTGAACGAGTTCTTTGAAAAGAAAAATTTAAGAAAGAACCTGTTTAGCATGTTCAAGAATATCGGTGACCTCGAACGGCTGATATCCAAGATAGCAACAGCGCGTGCGGTGGCAAGGGACCTGATAAACTTGAAATTCTCTCTAAGGCAAATATCAGCAGTGAAAAAGGAATTGAATTCAGCCGGATCAGATACCTTAAAAGAGATAAACAATAACCTGAAAGAGCTTAATGAACTGTGCGAACTGATCGACAGGTCGATAAACGAAGAGCTTTCGCTTCACTCGGAGAATAAAGGAATAATCAAGCAGGGCTATAATCCCGAACTTGATGAAATAAGGAACATACTGAACTCCGGTGAAGCGTGGCTGGAGAATTACCAGCGGAAAGAACGGGAGCGGACGAAGATAAATTCGCTCAAGGTCAGTTTTAACAAAATATTCGGCTATTACATAGAGATATCGAAAGCGAATCTCGACCGGATAGAAGGCGTGGAAGGTTATATCAGGAAACAAACTCTTGTAAACGCAGAACGCTACATCACGCAGGAACTGAAGGAGTACGAAGAGAAGATACTGAGCGCGAGCGAAAAGATAAATATTCTCGAAGCGCAGGTGTTTACGGAAATAAGAAATAAGGTTGTCGAGTATGCAAATGATATACAGATGAATGCTGCTATGATAGGCATACTCGATGTCCTGATGAGCTTTGCCGAAACTGCCGAATCTGATAATTACTGCATGCCGGAGGTGAACGATTCCGATAAGATTGAGATAATCGAAGGCCGCCATCCCGTAATAGAGCATTTCCTTCCCGCCGGTGAAAGATATATTCCCAATGATACTCTCATAGACCCGGAATCTGACCAGATACTGATTATCACCGGACCGAACATGAGCGGGAAATCGTCTTACCTGAGACAGGTGGGACTTATTGTGCTTCTTGCACAGATAGGGAGTTTCGTTCCTGCGAAGAAAGCATCGATCGGGATATGCGACAGGATATTCACGCGCGTCGGTGCAATGGATAACATCGCGAGGGGTGAGAGCACGTTCCTTATAGAGATGCAGGAATCAGCGAACATCATGAACAACCTTACATCAAAAAGCTTAGTGCTGCTGGATGAGGTCGGCAGAGGAACGAGCACTTATGACGGCATCTCGATAGCATGGGCGATAACGGAGTACATACACGAATATCCGCTGGCAAGAGCTAAGACGCTGTTCGCCACGCACTACCATGAACTCAATGCACTGGCAAGCCTTTATCCGAGAATTAAAAATCTGCGTGTAGAGGTAAAAGAAATAGGCGATAAAGTTATTTTCCTCCATAAGATTAACGAAGGTACTGCAGACCACAGCTTCGGGATACATGTTGCACAGATGGCGGGACTTCCGGATACAATAATAAAACGTTCGAAGGAGATACTACGCAATTACGAAAAGCGTGAGGAAAGGAACAGGCGTAAGGACGAGTTCCAGATAAACTTGTTCGAATACAAGGATGAGGAACTGAGGGATATAATAGAGAAAATAAAGATAGAAAACCTCACACCGCTGGAAGCGCTGGTAAAACTGCAGGAGCTGAAGAAATTTCTGAAGAAAGAATGAATTTGAACCACAGAGGAGCAGAGAAGCAGAGAAAAGAATTTTCCGAACCACAGATTTGAATGATTAATATAATTACACGGATAAACATTTTCCAATTATATAATCACAATCTGTTGAGTCTGTAGCTCAGGCAAATAATTTTCCGAATCACAGAGGAGCAGAGAAGCAGAGTAAATTGATAAAAATAAATTGAGAACAGAAGAAATAAATAATCTAAGCGGGCAAATTCTTGATGCGGCAATAGAAGTTCATAGGAATTTAGGACCCGGACTATTAGAATCTGTTTACGAAATATGTTTAACTGAAGAACTTACAGAAAGAAATATTAAAGTTGAAAGACAGGTAAACTTACCTATTACATATAAAGGAAAAATTCTTTCAAAAGAATTTTTTATAGACTTATTGGTTGAGAATGAAATAATTATTGAACTAAAGACAGTTGATAAAATATTACCTGTTCATGAAGCACAATTACTTACTTATTAAAAATTAGCTGATAGAAAGCTAGGTTTACTTATAAACTTCAATGAAGCTCTATTAAAGAATGGATATAGAAGGATACTAAATGGTAAATTGCCCGAAATATAATTCTCTGCTCCTCTGCTTCTCTGTGGTGAGTAAAAGACAATGACACAGAATGAAATATGGATGCAGTATGCTTTGAAGGAAGCGGAGAAAGCATTTAAGAAGGAAGAGATCCCGGTCGGCGCCGTTATCGTGTTCGAGAGCAGGATAATCGGCAAGGGCCACAACCAGGTAGAAACTTTGAAGGACCCGACTGCACATGCGGAAATTATTGCTATAACATCGGCAGCAACATACCTTTCATCGAAGGCTCTGCTGGGATGCTCTATGTATGTTACACTTGAACCATGCTCTATGTGCGCGGGGGCAATAGTTCTCGCAAAGATAGAGAATCTCTTTTTCGGAGCGTTCGATAATAAATCAGGTGCTTGCGGAAGCGTTATGAACATTACAAACAACAAATCATTAAATCATAAATTGAACGTAACCGGCGGAATACTCGATGATAAATGCTCCGAAATTCTGAATAGTTTTTTTGAGGTGCGGAGATAATTATTGCTTACCGAATCAACATCCCTTAACAGAACGATATTAACACTTGCCTGGCCTGCGGTACTGCAAACGCTTGTGCGTTCATCACTGCCGATCATCGATTCATACTGGATAGGAAAATTAGGAAGCGAACAGCTTGCCGCAATTACCGTAGCATCATTCTTATCATGGGGTGTATTCGCACTCGGCGAAATGGTTGCGATCGGTACGAATTCGCTTGTAGCACAATCTGTAGGAGCAAAACAGCAGGATACTGCTCGGCACGTAGCCGGTACAAACCTCATCATGGCATTGTTCTATGCAATGTTGATCTCATTGTGCGTAATGCCTCTTCTTCCGGTGCTGTATCAATTAACCAAACTCGATGCTCCAAAGGCTGCACTGGCTAACCAGTACCTGTTCACACTTCTTACAGGTTACCCTTTATTGCTGTTGTTCGAGACCAGCAATTCGATATTCCGTGGAAACGGTGACACAAAAACTCCTTTCAGGCTTCTTGTGGTTACTGTAATAATTAAAATGTCACTTGTCCCTATATTGATATTCGGTATCAACGGACATCTGCAGTTCGGTATGGCTGGCGCATCATTATCTACGATCATAGCATACGGAACAGCTTTCTCGGTCAGTCAATTCCTCTTAAGAAAACGTATGCTGGTTGCCCCGTTGAAAAAAAAGATAAAAAACCTTTTCAGCGATATCAAATTCAACTGGAAGGTTATGAAGGAAACGATCAAAATAGGTATTCCCCTTTCGCTCGAAGGATTGCTTTTTTCGATGATATATATTTTCGTATCAAGGTTCGTGGGAGATTTTGGTACGGTGGGACTTGCCGCGCTCGGTATCGGGCACCGTTCGGAAGCAATTCCGTACCAGATAGGTGAGGGATTTTCGATCACTGCAAGCATACTCGTGGGACAGAACATAGGAGCTTCGAATCCCGATAGAGCAGAAAAAGCTGCATGGCGGACATTGTATTTCGGGTGGCTGCCCATGATTTTATACGGTTCATTGCTGTTTTTCGGTGCATCTTCGGTTGCAGGAGTGTTCACAACCGATCAGGCGGTAATAAACACGGCGAAAGTATATAACATGATAGCAGCGTTCAGTATCTTTTTCGCAGTGACCGAATCAGTGTTCACAGGTGCTTTTGCGGGTGCGGGAAATTCACTGCCGCCGTTATTCATAAGCCTGCCTGTGACCGCTATGAGGATCCCGTTATGTGCTATATTTGCTCCCATTTACGGAATGAACGGGATATGGATAGCGATATTTTCGACTTCTATAGTTAAAGGGATCATTATCGCATTGTGGTTCAAACGCGGTAAATGGAAAGAGAGGAAATTTGCTCTTGCAAAACAGAACCCGCTTGAATACGTGGAATTGAGATAAGTGAGAAAATTTTCTATCGAAGTTTATTCAAAATTATCCGGCGTTCGCTTTACTTATAGCTTGCTTTGATATACATGGCGGGAATAGCGTACAGCTTGCCGACCTCTCCACTATAAGCGATCGTGATCATCCCGGCAAACTCACCGTTCTCATTGAATAAAGCACCGCCCTGTATGCTGAGAGGTTTATTCGGCTTTACTTCTATAACTTTGCTGTTACCAAAAGCTTTGATGCCCGTGACATTGCAATCCATCGAATAGACCACAGGCGACAGCGTATTCGGATAATACAGGACTTTCATCTTCTCGCCGTATTTCACATCAAGAGACGCAGTTTTAAGCGTCTTCGTCTTTTCGAAATTGTTGAACCTGAGGAAAACGAGGTCGAGAGAAGGGACAAGGTCTCTTTCCCGCATCTCATCTATTCCTGCTAGCGAATCATTCTGCATTAGCACGCTGAAATAACCCTGTCCTTCTATCAGGTCCATGAGCGTATAATTGGTAGCTATCACCCCGTCGGAAATAATTATGCCGGTTCCTATTTTTACAGCCTCTTTACTGGCATTATAAACCTGTACCCTCACAAGCGGGCTTTTGTTCTTATCTACTTTCTCTATGGTTTTATCTATCTTTTCTGCATAGGGAAGATCAATGCCCTGCGGTCTTGTGAAATCCGCAGTCATCTCGACCTGGTTAAATAGAGCATCGTTCATAGAGAAGTCCCATGTCAGCACATTTCCTGTTTGAGTCATTGCATTCGATGCGGTAACATCGAACGGAAACTCGATGGTTTGTATTATTTTTTTGGAATGTATGAGAACTGAAAAAGTGCTTAAAGCTAGTGAATCATCGTAGCTCCGCGATGCATTTCTAACCACAGATTTATACTTGATAGTTTCTCCGTCATCAATAAACTTTAGTGTTGCATAGATAACATTCAGCTGGTTTGAGAATGAGAAGGTCCCTTCCTTTATAATCCTTATCAATGCAGACGGGTCATCAAAAGTATAGGTGAATGAGATCTGTTTTCCACCATCGGACAAATTGGTTATAAAGAGATCTTTGAGAGAAGTTCCCGGGGTCCTCTGCAGGTCGGCGGTGAGTCCCCTATCGAGCAGCGAGTTATCATTGAGTGTGTCCAGTTTATGCTTTGCCCTTCCCGTGGGGTCTAACGAAGCAAATGTCTTCATCAATTCAAAGAATTCTTTATCCAGCGTTACACTCATTTTTTCCACACCTCCGCCGTTGGGATATATTTTGATATCCCTGTTAATATCAAAGCAGCCGGAAATAGTAAACATCGCTGTGGACAGCAATAAATATCTTATTATTTTCCGTTTCATATTTTGAATATTATCCGCCGCCGGGCGGGTTTGAGCGATAAATTAACCTGTTATTTACTCTTGTCTGTATAAAATATAACAGCAATAATAAAATATTTAAAGGTAAAATGCATATCCATAGAAATAACTCCATCCTGTCTGCGAGCACGCATATGACGCATAAAGTGATGTGTGTTGTGGAACCGATAAAGCTCCAGAATCTCAGCAAGTATTTATTCTTTGAATAATAATCAGCCGAAACGGGTTTAGCCCAGTCGGGATTTTCTCTTTTCTTTGCCTGTATCTTCAGCTGGAGGTTGCAGTATCTCAGATAAACTGCGATGAGGAACCTGTTTACGAGGTGTCTTTTCCCTGCTTCATTTTCGAGACGCTCCCTTTCTTCCTCGAACTCTCTTATTTCCTCTTCAAGCGATGATACTTTTCCATAAGCAAATTCGAGGAACAGATTGCGGTAATAATCAAAATAGAATGCCTGGTATGCCGATGAAATACCAGCCAGCAAAGCAAGAAGCCATACATAGACGTACGGATTTATATTCAGGAAATTTCCCATGAGAATACCGGGATTTGAACTATATAAATGGGAGAGACCTGCGCCAAAACCAGCAAATACAGCAGTGCTCACTACGTAGTCTATAAAACCATCAACTATCCTGCCGACCTTTGTACCGGTATGTTTCAAACGTGCTATCATACCGTCAGAGCAATCTAAGATGTTGCAAAGACCGTAACAGACCGCTCCGGGGAGCAGATACTCATATCTGCCGGAACCGAACAGTACACCGGCCAGAACACCGAGCGTCATTGCCATGATAGAGACCATATTCGGGGTAAGTTTTGTAGGGTAAACAGCTTTAACAAATAAGAATGCAAGAGGCCGGTATATTATTAGGTCGAACACTTCCTCCGCTTCGATCACTTTGAGGGATTGCTTATATTGCTGAAGAAGACTTGTTTTCAAAACTATTACGGATTATTAATAAAACAGATGGCATCTTATAAAAAAATCGATTTAAAGATGCCATCCGAACACAATTATATTTTTAGTTTAATAAGGATTTTCTTTACAGAAATCTTTAATTGCTTTCATAAGCAGTTTATTCTGTTCCTTAGTCCCGAGAGACATCCTTGCTTCCGTACGGAATGCATCTTCATCAAGGAACTTTACGAGCAGGTTTCTTTCAACAAGATATTTCTTCAAATTGCTGCGAATCTCCACCGGTATATCGACAAGCAAAAAGTTTGCAAACGATTTGTACGGTGTGAATCCTTTCAGCTTTGAAAATTCATCATAGAACATCTTCTTGTCTTTCTCGTATTGCTTCCCGATCTTCTCGTAATACTTCATGTTATCCATAGCAATCTCGCCCAACCGCTCGGATAACCTGTTGTAGCCGAGGTAACGCGTGGCAAAATTTATCAGCACTTCGAGGTTTTTGCCTGCAAATGCAAATCCTATCCTTATACCTGCGAGAGCGAAATATTTTGAGAATGTCCTGCAGATGATAAGGTTCGGATATTCATCGATATAAGGCTTTACATAACTGTTATCCGTTGAACCGAATCCCCAGTACGCCTCATCCAGCAGTACAATCGTCTCTTTGCACGCTTCCAGGAAACGCTTTAGACCCGCGTTGTCTATCATGTTGCCTGTGGGATTGTTAGGAGATGCGATCACTACAATCTTCGGGTTCTCTCTTTGATAGGTGTTTATCATCTCGTCAACATCATAGAGATAATATGCTACTCCGTCCAGTGTACCTTTCTTCATAGCATACTCTACGTTAGACCCTTCGCGTTCGGAAGCAACCTTTTTGTAATACCACCATGCTTCACGCGGTATCATAATTTTTTCACCCGGGTTCAGATAGCAGTGTATGGTCTGCTTGAGAAGGTCTTCACACCCGTAGCTCAAAATGACGTGCTTCTCGTCAAAACCGAACTCATCGGCGATCTTTTTAGATAAGCGTGACTTAATTCCCAGCTGGAAATCTCTCGAATACCAGGAGAGATGATCCATGTTCACTTTCTTCAGAAATTTATACACTTCAGGTGCCGGTCCTGTTTGTGATTCATTCCTGTCAAGATACTGCGGGGTTTTCGGATAAATGCTCTTTTTAACTTTTTTTGCTTTTTTCTTTTTCTTGTCTTTTTTCATTTTATATTAAATTAATTAAAAATTATTTATTGCTGAGTGCTTCAACACCGGGAAGTACTTTCCCTTCGAGGAATTCCAAGCTTGCACCGCCTCCCGTCGATACATGGCTTACCTGCTTCTCCAAGCCTGCCTTTGCAATAGCAGCCGCAGAATCTCCGCCGCCAATTACGGTAACGGCACCGTTCTTTGTTGCATCGGCAAGTGACTTTGCAATGGCGAACGTACCTTTTGCAAAATTATCCAATTCAAAGACGCCCATAGGTCCGTTCCATATGATCGTTTTTGCCATGAGTATTTCCGTGTTAAAATCAGTTATGGTCTTTTCTCCGATATCCATACCGATCCAGCCATCGGGGATACCGTTTGCCGGGACAGTCTTGCGGGAAGCATTATTTTCCATTTTGTCCCCTATGACGATATCTTCGGGAAGAACGATCTTACTGCCCGCTTCTTTGAGAAGTTCTTTAGCAAGAACGATCTTATCCTCTTCGAGAAGCGAATTACCTATCCCGTATCCCATCGCTTTGTAGAACGTAAATACCATTCCGCCCCCGATGAGAATTTTATCCGCTTTCGGAAGAAGATTCTTTATCACGTCTATCTTACCGGATATTTTGCTCCCGCCGAGAATTGCGATGAAAGGATGTTCCGGTGATATGATAACTCTCGAGAGATAATTTAGTTCCTTCTGCATAAGGTATCCCGCAGCGCATCTGGAAATGAATTTTGTCACACCGACCGTCGAAGCATGTGCGCGGTGTGCCGTACCAAACGCATCATTTATGTAAACATCACCGTAAGAAGCAAGTTCTTTTGAAAATGCTTCGTCATTTTTCTCTTCTTCTTTATGGAAACGCAGATTTTCGAGGAGAAGAACGTCACCATCCTTCATCTTATTAACGTATGTTTTTGTATCCGCACCTATGCAGTCATCTGCAAAGCTGACGGGACGGTTCAAGAGTCCTGCAAGGTGTGCGGCAACCGGACGCAGCGAGTATTTCAGATTGACCTCACCTTTGGGACGTCCGAGGTGGCTCATGAGTATGCACCTGCCGCCGTCGGAAATAATTTTTTTAATTGTGGGAAGTGATTCAACTATGCGTTTGTCATCTGTGATTTTTCCTTCCTCCTCCTTCGACATTGGCACATTAAAATCAACCCTTACCAGTATCCGTTTCGATCTGATCTCTCCTGCAGAGGACAGATCATCTATTGTCAGTTTGTTCATATATCATCCCATTAAAGAGTTTATACTATCTTCTTCAGCAGATCGACTATCCTGCACGAATAGCCCCATTCGTTGTCATACCATCCTATGACCTTCACCAGATCACCGTATGACATAGTGGACAGCGAATCGAAAATACATGAAGCGGGATTTCCGATAATATCAACCGATACAACCGGATCCGTGCAGTACTCCAAAAAACCCTTGAGGTTTGTTTCGGAAGCCTTCTTAAAGGCTGCGTTTATCTCTTCTTTGGTTGCTTCCCTATTTAGCTCGCAGACAAAATCCGTAATGGAACCGTCCGGAACAGGAACCCTTAACGAGAACCCGTCCAGTTTGCCTTTCAGATGCGGAAGTACTTTACCTACGGCTTTTGCAGCACCGGTTGTTGTGGGAATTATGCTTACAGCACCGGCTCTTGCTCTGCGGAGGTCCTTATGCGGCTGGTCGAGCATAACCTGATCATTGGTATAAGCGTGAATTGTGGTCATGAATCCTTTTTTCACGCCAAAAGCATCATCCAGGACCTTTACCATAGGTGCCAGGCAGTTAGTAGTGCAGGAAGCATTCGAAATTATTTTATGCTCAGGTTTCAGTGCTTCGTCATTCACACCAAGAACAATCATAACATCAAGATCGTCTTTGGGGGGTGCGGTCAATACAACTTTTTTAGCTCCTGCTTTTAAATGAAGCTCGAGTTGCTCTCTTTTTGTGAATTTGCCTGTAGATTCGATAGCAATATCAACATTCATTTCTTTCCACGGGAGACGTGACGGATCCTTTTCAGCTAATACTTTGATCTCTTTGCCGTTAACGGAAATTCCGTTCTCCGAGGCTTTCACGTCACCCGGATATTTCCGGTGAACAGAATCATATTTCAGCAAATGCGCCAGAGTTTTAGAATCCGTAATGTCATTGATAGCCATAACTTCATAACCGCCGAGCTCCATCATTCTTTTATAGACCAGGCGTCCTATCCTGCCAAAACCATTTATTCCTACTTTAACTGCCATGTTGATTAACCCTCTCTAATGAATTTAATTATAAATTACTGTTAAATTAAAATTAAAATCAAATTTAATAAGATTCTCATATTTAATCAATTCATTTGATTGAAAATGGAATGAATTGTTACAGATTTCACAGATTGAATTTTTTTCATGCTTTATGTAACACCCGCCTATAGCAGGCAGAGAGTGGTCCCCAAAATAGCCTTGCAAATATACACTTATGAACAAGGTCGACAACTCGACTCATCTAGGAGCTTGCTCCCTTGGCATGATATACAAGGAGGCAAGCCCCCTTGTTCAATCAAAGCGTTGCAACCTCAACCATAAAGGTTGGGGCTACTTTGATATTTCATAGTCATCTATCACACATTTCTCACTCTCATTTCGTAAAAAGATATTTTATATTAGCTTTGTTCTGCAAAATTAAATTCACATTTACAAACTAATCACGGAGCTACACAATGGATTACTCTCACATTCATCTCATGCTGAACCACATACCCATACTGGGCGGGATAATCGCATTCCTGTTCTTTGCGTATGCGACCGCCAAAAAGAGGAATGATCTTTTCAAATTTTCCATGTGGTTCTTCATTATAATTGCGCTGGCAACCATAATAGTTTATTTCACAGGTGAGCCGGCGGGAGAACCTATAAAAAATCTTCCCGGGATCGGTGAAGATATTATCGATAAGCACGAAGAAGCATCCCTGCTTCCTTTTATATTGATAGAGGTGCTCGGTGCCGCTTCAATTATCGGGCTTATACTCATACGGAAAACCAACATGCAGAAAGCATGGTTCACGTATCCTTTCATTATTATTTCACTGGTTTATCTTGTTTCTGTCACATATACGGCAAATTTAGGGGGGCAGATAAGGCATATGGAGATCCGGAGCGGACAGGTTCAGCCGAACGGTACGGCAAAATAGAGTAAATTTGTGCAATTGGATACTATTATACTATTAATTAACCATTACATTTTAATAAAAATATTATATCTTTGGAACGATTAAAAGGGGCAAGACGGTATATCGTGGATTTAAATCGGATCAAGAATAATATGAATATGCCCCCGATTTAAAAGATGATCATAAAAGCTGTAAAATATTTATTCAGGTTCTGCAAATCATTTGACATCTCACCTATAGATTCGGGCGGGTTATCAAAATCACTGTTATATCTTATATGGGGACTTAACCTCATCGCATTCGCAAGTTCTGATCTCGTTCGGGATAACCAATATCAACCGACAAACGATCACAACGGAACTATCATTTACACCGTAGAAAAGAAAGTTACAGCAAAAGATCTTTACACCGAGAGCATAGAACTCGTTAACAGCACTTTCTTCGTAGTTATATCCTCCTATGACTATGAAGTACCTCAGTTTGATGTCCTTATTATTCCTATCGCGAGAGCGCCTCCGTCCTTGTTTTGATCAACTAACAGACTACCACTGAAGAATAATTATCCGGAACCTGTTGATATGTTTCCGGAATGATTCGCCGTGTGAATACATGCGGGATAATGATGAATGAAATATCATCTGATTTCTTATGGATCATTACGAACTTCAGTACAAATGAACAATTTATCTTACGTGGCTAAATAATTATTCTAAAACAAATACACAATAAAATGAAAAAAGTTTTAATACTACTAATAATCGGTTTTCTGTGTGTCCCCATATTAAAGGCGCAGGAAACAAAAGAAAAATCGGATACGATGGAATACAAGTATCCATTCGAGGTACTGATAACCGCGCCCAGATTTAACGTACCCCTGAGAGAAAGTCCGTTCTCTACTTCGGTCATCGACCAGAGAATTCTAAACACAATGCCCCGCACTCTTGCAGCAGATGAGCCGTTCAAGCTGGTTCCCGGAGTTAAAATTGATAACCAGGCTGACGGTGAAAGACTACATATGTCAATCAGAGGACAGGGTATTCTTTCCGAACACGGCATCCGGGGTACGAAGATTCTTTTAGACGGGATACCTTTAAACGATCCGACAGGCTTCACTCCCGATTTTTATGACGTACAATGGCCCAGGGTCAAGAGCATTGAGATTCTCAAGGGAGCTTCCGCATCATTATACGGAGGAAGTTCAACTGCCGGAATTATTAACATCATAACTAATAGTTCTCCCAGTAAGCCTTTCAGCGGGCAGGGATTCTTCTCATCAGGCAGTTTCAATACCTGGCAGGCATACGGTTTGCTCGGTACCGGATGGAAGAATGGAAATGCAAATGTGTCGCTCTCAAGGGAAATGGGAGACGGGTATAGAATGCATACACATTTCTGGGCAGACAAACTTTGGGCTAAATCCGATGTAGACGTTTCATCAAAATTTCATTTAACCCCGGTATTCGGATATGTTGATTACTTTAACGAGAATCCTGAAGGATTGAACAGAGACCAGGTAACAACAGATCCCAGAACCCCGAATCCGGATGCTATCCCTTCAAATGAATTGATGCATACTCAGAGATACACCGGAGGAATTTCGGGTGTAATAAACATTTCGAAGATACATTCACTGATGTTTACGGGATATATCAGGGGAACAAAATATGAAGAAGCGGTACCGCATGATATTGATCATAGAACAATGACGTCACCCGGAGGCTCCTTGCAGTATAACATGCACTTTGGCAGGAAAAACCTTCAGAATACTGTAAGCATCGGCGGGGATGTGCAATACCAGACGATCGATGAATACTTTCGTGACAACCTGGGCGGAGCAATTGACGGACCGGTTGACCTTGCTAATTATAAGATCAAACAGACCGGTTACGGTGTATTCCTTGCGGACAGGCTGGAATTAGGCACGAAGTGGTCCGGTATGTTAAACATCAGGTATGATGGAATTAAAAATGAACTGGATGACAACATGAAGTCGGAAGGTGTAGACCTGTCCGGCAATAAAAACTTCAGCAGGGCTACAGGCCGTCTCGGATTAACCTATTCACCGAATAAGAACTGGAATCTTTTTGCTGATTATGGGATGGGATTTCTGCCTCCGGCTACCGAAGAACTGGATGCTAATCCAAATGCTGTTGGCGGATTCAATCAGAATCTTACCTTTGCAACTTCACAGGGTCCTGAGATCGGCATTAGAGGTGAATTTGGCAAAAAGTACTACTTTGATCTTACGGGATACTACCTGAACACTAAGAACGATTTCGACAGGTACAGAGTAGCGGATCGTCCGCTTGAGACTTTTTACATGAATTCCAAAGGTACAAACCGGATCGGGGCAGAATTCTATACAAGGCTGGAACCTGTCAGACTGATCACACTCCAGATCGCTTATACATACTCTAACTTTAAATACAGCATGGGAGCAAGTGATTCCGTTCAGGTAATTATGGATGATACGACAATACATAAATCTATCAAAAACGGGAACTGGCTTCCCAATATACCGCAGCACCAGCTAATGGTAGATCTGCAATTTAATATTCTTAAAAATTTCAGTATCGCGGTAACCAGTGAAACATACAGCCGTACTTATATTGACGGGGCGAACATTTTGGTGGAATCCGTCGGCGGCTTTACGCTCTATGGTGCAAGAGCAACATATACTTCAGCACTATTGGGAACTAAAACCGAAGTATCTATTAATGCAAGAAACATTTTCAGCAGAAGGTGGATTGCGTTCACAGAACCGGATCCGGGAGGAAATTCTTACCAGCCGGGAACTCCACTGCAGGTTTACTTGAATGCCAAGATAGGATTCTAAAAATTATTTGTCATTGTTGAGTAACTCAAAACCTCCCGCTATTATTGCGGGAGGTTTTGAGCTTAATAAGATTAGTTGAATATATCTAATTTTGCATTTATATTATATAATTCAGAGCCTTTGATAAATAACACTCTGGAAAAAGGAGAGTCATCATGCAAAAAACTTTAATTTCAATTTTAGAAGTGATATTGATTGCTATCGTTTTTTATTCCTGTTCAAATTCAAGCAACCCGGTAACAAATAATCAAAACACCAATGATACTTTAATTTTCCAGTTAGATTCTCTTTCCCGAAGGGGACAATTGACCTATGATACAACGATCGACACAAGTGTAAAAAAGGTTAAAATAAGTTATTTTTTGACCACAGATGACGGAACTTTCGATACCCTGGTCTATGCAGGGTTTACGATTGATAACAATCCTCCAATATCTTTCATAACTTACGGATATCTTTGCAACGCTTATTTTGAGAACGTTTATAATTTATCCGAGGGTATCTATCCGAGGAATATACATTTATATATAGGATTCAAGCCCGGGACATATTTCTACATTAAAATGTATAAAATTAAGGTTTATAAAACTCAATGAAACTTATTATGGTTAAATCACACAGTATATTCACCGGACTCTATAACAGCATTAATTCTTTTCAGCTCCTGTCGATAAAGGAAATATTTCACAATATCCATATAATCAGAAGTATGTAATACTTGTTTCTCCTATTCTGCCTCCTTCTTTAGTAGAGGGAGGCTTTTTTATTTATAAATGCTACTTTTTCCAGTCCAAAAAAACAAAAAAGAAAAAGCCCTTTCAATAACTGCCGGCTAAGCATTACTGCAAAATATTTCTCTACTATTATTAATGCCAAAATGTTATTTTAAGCCTGTTCAACTAACCATGGGATAAAAAACGCTAATGAAAACTATAATATTCTTTTTTTGTATATTTTTCCTGGTAAGTACCGGTTATGCCCAGGAAAGAGAAGAAGAAAAAGATACTTTAAAGTATGAAATAGAAGAACTGACCATAACAGGAACAAGAACACTTAAGAAAATCATCGATATCCCGTATTCGGTATTCAGGGTCGACAAAGAAGAATTGATATACGGGAAAAAAGTCTCTGCAAAAGATTTGCTTGCCGATGTCCCGGGTCTTTTCCTTCAGAACAGGTACGGAAACTCTGATCTCCGTATTTCGCTGAGGGGTTACGGCACACGATCCAACTCGGGTATCCGCGGGATAAGGATTCTGCAGGATAATATTCCCGTATCGGAAGCTGACGGGCAAACCGTAGTGGACGAGATAGACTTTAACGCTCTCGGCGGGGTGGAAGTGGTGAAGGGGAACATCTCGTCTCTGTATGCAAACGCACCGGGAGGAGTCATCAATTTCCTCACGGATCTGTATTACCCGCAAAGTTTCATAAAGACAAGCAACCAGTACGGCAAGTTCGGCTTGAAGCAAACTGACGAAAGGTTTGGAATTAAGGCAGATAAGTACCGTTTCACAATGTCATATAATTACCGCAACGTCGACGGTTACAGACCCCACAGCAACGAATATTCGAACCTTGTGAACGGCGTATTTGAAGGATATATAGGAGAAAAAGCAACCTTAACTGTTCTCGGCAATTATGTGAGGAGTCAGCTTTGGATGCCGGGAGCATTGACGGAAGAAGAATACGATACCGACCCGCTGCAGGCGTCCAAACAGGCTGAATCACAGGACCTGAAAAGATTTACCAAAAAAGGAAGGTTAGCTGTCAGGTTCAAAACATTCCTTGGAAAAAATGAGAATAACGAATTCGAAGCAACCGGTTTCGGTACGGTCAAGAATCTCGAAAGCAATGATTATACTTCCGTTACGATTTTAAACAGGTATTCCGCAGGTTCATTCCTCAGGTTCAGGAATAAATCGAAGATATTGAAAAGAGATAATGACTTCAATATCGGATTTGACTACGCTTTTCAATCAGGACCCGTAACAACTTACCAGAACATCGGTGGTCACAAGGATATCACAATCGATAATGAAATAGAGGACAATGTTGGAAATTATGGTATATATTTTTACAACCAGTATAGCATACTTAAGAACAAAATGGATCTTTATGTATCTGGAAGGTTCGATAAGTTTATCTATACGCGTAATGAACAGTTATACAACGGTTATATAGATACCGAAAGAGTATTTCAGCAATTCACACCAAAAGTTGCTCTCAATTATAAACTTACACCCTCGATTGCATTATATACCTCATACGGGCTGGGATATGACATACCATCAGCTGATGAATTGGGTAATTATTCTCTGACTTCCAATGGCGGCAGAACTACTTTGAACCCTGATCTGAATCCTCAAAAGTCTAACAATTTCGAGTTCGGCATAAAAGGCAATCTTATTAATAAGAAAAGAACCGAGTGGTTCAGAAAAATTTTCTTCGATGCTACCTTTTTCAATTATGTTATCAGAGATGAGATAGTTCCTTTCATAGTAGGAGGAATTTCTTATTACAGGAACGCAGCGAGGACAAACAGGATGGGTGTAGAATTTGGATTTAAAAGCGAGCCATTCGAGGGCGTTGAGCTTACGACTAATTACATTTATACAAATTTCAAATATAAGCAATATGACGCCCTGATTTCCGATCTGAACGGTACTATTACACATCAGGATTATTCCAATAATGTAATGCCTTCT
Organism: Ignavibacteria bacterium; assembly: GCA_049516635.1. GTDB lineage: Bacteria > Bacteroidota > Ignavibacteria > Tepidaquicellales > OLB5 > JBEKSX01. The sequence goes on from JBEKSX010000005.1 coordinate 21,307, forward strand.
TACCCGGGTCACATTTTGAACTTCATCCTTAGCTATGAATATGAATTATCGGAAAAGATAAACGGATTGCTCCAATTCGACTGCGATTATGTAACAAAGATGTACGCAGATGATAAAAACTCGGTAACTACAAGCCCGTATTTCACTTCCAATCCGATGGCGGGAATCAATATTTTACTGGGTAAATTCAATTTCCTTGCTTTCGTTGGTGCAAATAATATTTTCGATAAAAGATACGTAGGTTTTATCGACATAAACGATTATTACGGACGTTTTTTTGAAACGGGTGAACCGAGGAATATCTACGGCGGATTAAATATTAGCTACAAGTTTTAAAGTTTTACAGTATATTTGTTGAGTTCAGTTTCTAAATAAATGAACTATCAATAAATTAAATACAAGACAAATGAGATCTTTAAGATTTTTTTTTATTATGCTTGTTCTATTATTTCAGAATTATATCTTTGCAGATGAATTAAGCGTTACACCTAGTTTTAGAATATATCCTAGCACTACTGCTAATCAATCCGAACCTATTATTGTTGTCAGTCCTTTGAATCCTCAGGTTATGTTCTGCAGTGCCTTTACGATCAACATAGCAAATCCTCTTTTCCGCAGTGAGGGTGTATATGTAACGACTAACGGCGGATTAAACTGGTTCGGAAATGATACATGTACAGGGGCTCCAGTTACAAATCATGGCGGTGATCCCGGAATTGCAATCGATAAAAACGGTGTCTTTTTATTGTACCACATATGGAATGCGGCTTATACACCTCCTACGACTTCTGTTTTTACTCATTACTCAACAAATATGGGAACTACCTGGTCATCACAATACCCCCTGTATCCGCCGTCGAGCCAATCTGTACCGGAAGATAAAGGCACCCTGTCCACCGATAACTCACCTTCAAGCCCTTATTATGGGAGAAGCTATGCTACATGGGTAATTTATCAGCAGCCCTATCCGGTGAATGTTTCTTATACAACAAACAGCGGATTGAACTGGTCTACTTATACACAAGTCAATCCCAATCCGCCAAAACGCTGTTCCGGCGGTGAAGTCAAATCAGCTCTCGATGGAAAAATCTACGATACATGGGCAGGTGTATCAGATACAACCCCATTTGCAGAAATTTGGGCAGGGTTCGCATCGTCAACAAATGGCGGAGTGAGCTGGAATTTCCAGCAAATTATTTTCGATATGCATGGCATAACCGGCTTTTTACCACAGAAGCACGGCATTCGTGTAAACGGAATTCCACGAATGGCAATTGACCCGGGAAACGGCTGGATATATATTGTTACAAATGAGATCAATATTTCACCTGCAGGTTCGGACCCTGACATTATTTTCCACCGTTCTACAAATGGCGGTCAAACCTGGTCACAGGGGATAAGAGTAAATCAAGACCCTGTTAACAACGGCAAGATACAATATTTCCCTGAAATATGCATGGATTCTACAGGAGCGATCAACGTTCTTTATTATGATGACAGAAACACAACTTCCGATTCTGCCCAGATATTTATGTCACGTTCAACCAACGGAGGTAACACATGGTATGACTTTCAAGTTAGTGATAAAACATTTGCACCGCAGCCTATCCCCGGAGGACCGCAATTTTATCAGGGTGATTTTATCAGCTTGGCAACCGCCTCGAACAAATTATACCCTGTATGGATGGCAAACTACACTGGTACTTACCAGATATGGATGACGATACTCGATATCTCACTAATCGGCATCAAAAAGATCTCTTCCGAAGTACCTGTAAATTTCGAATTGAAGCAGAATTATCCGAATCCCTTCAACCCGTCAACTAAGATTAAGTTTGATATTCCAGATTTCCCCCTTATGAAGGGAGCCAGTGGAATGACTGTTCGGTTAACAATTTATGATATTCTCGGCCGGGAGGTCACAACTCTCGTCAACGCACAGCTTCAACCCGGAAGCTATGAAGTTACATGGGATGCAACAAACAAGCCGAGCGGTGTGTATTTCTACGAGCTGATAACCGACAGTTACAAAATGACAAAGAAAATGTTGATGATTAAATGACTGCAGTCATTTAATCAGAAATCCAGACTTAAAGCGGGGTTTTGTCGAAATAAGAAAATGAGCACAATTTTATTTTGATACAGTGAGGTCCGTTACTACATTAGTACTGGTGACATTAGAACGCCCTCACTTTATCATCCTATCTTCTTTAAACCTCTATATTTCAATAACTTGAAACTTTATTAATTTTTAGCTGTTAATACTAACGTTGAGAAAATACTGTTAATAGGTTACATTTAAGTTTATTTTTTTTATTATTCGTTTATTTTTGCACAAAATTATGTTATTATTTAGAAAGAGGATAACAATCTTTAATAAAAGATTTCCCGTATGCAAAGAAAAACGCTATTAACCTATAGAAATGGAACAAAGAGTACTATCAGAATTTGATAAATATGCCGTCTCCATCATTGACGCTTTGACAGAAAGGTTCTCTTCAAAGTTAAGCGATGAGGACATGAACTTCATAGTCAGCCATCTTGAATCCTCTGTTCAGGACCTGATACAGCTTATGCGTGAAGGAAAATCTGCACACGAAAAATTCTTTTCGGATATCATACTCAATTCCATAGATGCTATAATCGGCGTAGATAACGAGTACAAGATATTTCTGTGGAACAAGGGAGCCGAAAATATGTACGGGTATACCAAGGAAGAAGCCATGGGAAAAGATTTTTCGTTGGTGATACCCGAGCACAAGATCAGAGACGGGGAAAGAGAGTTCCTCATAAATGTTGTCAAAGAAAAAGGATTTTTAGCGAACTATGAAACTGAGCGTTATACGAAAGAAGGCGAGCCGATAATTGTCAGTATATCACGCTTCCCGATATTTAACGAACAGAAAGAGATGATAGGGTCCGTAGGAATAGTAAGGGATGTAACAAGAGTTAAAGCTCTTGAAAAAGAACTCAGGGAAAGAGAAAATCTTGCATTGATAGGCGAAGTGGTTTCCAGCATAGCTCACAGTCTTTCCAATCCTCTGAACATTATTTCTGGAAATGCAGATTATCTTTTACTCGATAAGAAAGAGGATGATAAGGAATACGAAGAGCTAAAAACGATCCTTGATGAAACCACACGCATAACCAAATCGATCAGGCACCTTTTGAATTTTTCCAGGCCGCTGAAGATCCATAAAGAGAATAAAAATATTAACGATGTAATCGAAGAAATTATAAAAAACTCCAGGTATATTACCGGTGATAAAAAAATAACATTTAAAAAGAGCCTGGATACACTGGAAGTCTTCAAATTTGACGTAGCACAGATACAGGAAGTGATATCCAATATTGTGACAAATGCCATACAGGCAATTCCTTCGGCAGGGGAGATAAAGATTAAATCATTCAAAGAAAATAACAGTGCAGTTGTAGAAATATCCGATAACGGCCCGGGTATCAGCAAGGAAAATCAGGAAAAGATATTTCAGCCGTTCTTCTCTTCGAAAGAGTACGGTAAAGGAACCGGGCTTGGACTTTCCATTGCCAGGAGAATAGTAAAAGAACACCAAGGCGAGATCACGGTGAGATCGACTCCGGGTAAAGGTGCAATTTTTACTTTAAGCCTTCCCCTTACCTGATCCACCCTGGCGAAACCTCCTGTTAAAGAAAACTCATATATATTTCGAATAATAATATCATGTCAAAGAAAGAAACGAAAGAGCTGAAACCTTTTATCAGATCAATTGTAGAAGACGAAAATAATTATACCGATCTGCTTAAATCCTCTGAGACCGTAACAATGCGTTCCGGATATGTTGTCCTGAAAAAAGGCGAGTCTGTGGGAGAACACAGCACAGAAGATTATGAAGAGATGCTCATCATCCTTGAAGGTGAAGGAGAGATCGAAACAGAAGGGACTGAAAGGATGAAAATCAAAAAAGGGCAGGTAGCGTATAACCCGCCGCATACGATACACAATGTTTACAATCTGGATTCACCGTTATTCAAATATATCTACATAGTAGCAAGAACATAAACTGCGCGAACTTGTTTGAACGGGGAGCAGGCTCCCCGTTCAAATTCAATACTATCGTCCTACCTTATCCAGGTACTCTTTCTTTTTCAAGAGGACGGATTCATCCTCTACATGAGTCGGGTCATTAACAATACAGTCAACCGGACAAACTGCAATACACTGCGGTTCATCATAAAAACCTTTGCATTCCGTGCACTTACCCGGAACTACATAATAATAATCCCCGGAATAATTTCCCTCTATTCCTTCGAAGGTTTCGCCCGGTCCGAACGATTTATCCCCGAGAGTCCAATTCTGTCCGCCCTCAAATATTGCATCATTAGGGCATTCTTCTATACAAGCATTACAGTTGATACAATCTTCCGTTATCTTATATGCCATTCTTTTTTCTCCAATTTATTGTTTTATATTAAAAAACTAACATTTTCCATAGATGTTTAATCAAAAATAACCTGGCCTGTTCATTAAATAAAATGATAAGTATCATAATTTATTATGACCTGTATCCTTAATATAAAAACCCGCTCATTAAAAGCGGGTTCTAACTAAAGGATAGGATATTTCGTTCTATCTCACAAGCATCATTTTCTTCGATTCAACATAGTTACCCGCTTCTATTCTGTAGAAATATACTCCGCTTGATACCGAATTTCCCATATTATTGACCGCAGTCCAGATAACCGAATAAGTGCCCGGCGTCATTCTCTGATTGACCAGATTATTAACTTCCCTGCCCGTAATGTCATATATCTTAATAGAGACATCTGACGTTTGTGCAATTGCAAATTTAATCCTTGTTGTCGGGTTGAACGGGTTCGGATAGTTCTGTGCTAGCTCAAACTTACTGGGAACGGTATTGCTTATCGGCTGTACGCCAATGTAACTGATAGAGCTCAACAGTACCTGAACTACAAAGAACGGGTTATGCAAGCCTTTACTGCCGTCATTGTTTATTAATTGATAGTTCCAGTATGCTTTCCTCAGGTTCACGTTATTCGAATCTGCGGCTATCAGTTGCCAGGAAACGGAATCTACTCCCACCGGGGGAAGTGCAAGTCTCAGGTTCCTGAGGCATCCGTTTATTTCGGTCTGCCAGCTCTGGATCAATCCGTTTCCGTCATAATCAGCCGGAGCCATAAAGTCCGAGAACTTTGTTACACCGGGATGGCATCCCAGGCAGCCTGTCACATGATCATAATTCGTAGCATCATAGTGCAGGTTAAGAGAATGTCCGCCGACTTTATCACGGGTAACTGTTCCCGTATCCGTGGTTGCCGCCATATGGCAGGTCACGCATAGATCACTGATCGTAGAGTGAGAACCCGTAATATAAGGCACTCCGAATGATGCGGCGTTCTTTCCGAGCAGTACATCGGATTGAGGATTGCTGTGCGGTCCCCAGGTAGAGCTGGTGACTTTTGTCAAAACGTAAGTTGCATTATTTCTTCTGGACTTGTGGCAATCCATACAAACTTTCGCGTTGCCGCCTGCATAATGGTAGCCTGTTGCAAGCGTGTCAGAGCCTGTAGGTCTCGACCGGAGCTGGTACAGGTTAGGTCCTCCGTGAGGATCATGGCAGGTTGCGCAGTTTATTACTTCATGTTTTGCCAGTGTCATGCCATTAGTGTTCGTCCCTATGCCCTTTGTGAAATTCACATATCCCCATCCATCATGGCACCTAATGCAGTTGTTCAGATCATTGGTTCCAAAATCCGGACTCGACGGAGCTTGTGCAAATGCGCTCTCCCATATAGCATTTGAATGCAATGCATTAGTCCACATACTGTAAACATTATGGTTCGGAGGTGAATCGTGGCACTGACCGCAGTTACCGGCTGCCAGCGATACCTGTATCTTTGTTGTATCTCCGTTCTGTACATGTTCGCTTCCCGGACCATGACAGCTTTCGCACCCTATGCTTGCAAATGCAACCAGGGACGGGAAATATGTCTTTAATGAATCCCAATTCCCCGGTTTCGGCGGTTTGTAATTATTCCAGTTCCAGCCGAGTGTTCTTGCAACATCATCAAATCCGTTATTAGTATTGGTCAAGTTATGGTCATAACCTGTTGTGTGGCATTTGATACAGCTTATACTATAACTTGAAGAACCGCTGTCAATATTGAATCTGAAAATATTTGCGTGGCCGCTTACTTTCCAATTGTTGAAGATCGTCACTGAAGCAGGGAAACTTACGTGGCATGTCATGCATTGAGGAAAAGTTGCAGGAATCCCCTGGAACCCTCCTGTTCCTACATAATCAGCCGCAATTATATTAGTAGTTGTATCCTTGGAGCCAGTCGGTGTTGTCATGGTAACCTTTACGGTGTAAACTCCTTTAACATCAGTTCTGAACTTTGCCCAATAACCTAAACTTGATATAGTGGTCAAAGTAGCTGTCGAACCTGAGGGCTTCGAAGTAAATGTCCATGAAGCTCCTGTAACCGAAGACGTATCGCCAAAGTTCATAACCGACAGGTAGACGTAATTTTTATTCGCTACTGTATTGATACCTGTAGCCACAGTTGAATCGGGTATGAAAGGCGGATTTACCTTCAGCATATAAGGAGTCACGGGCTGTACAACAATTTTTGCCCTGGGCTGAGAATACAGCATGCCTGCACAGACCAAGATTGTTATGATGATTGGTAATATTCTTTTCATTTTGATTAAATTGATTTAAATATTATTTATATATAAAAAACCTATATCTTAGTATGAATCACATCTGTATGACTGAATTTCTGTGACTTGTGTATCCATATGCACTTATTATGCCAATTTTTTCTCTAAAAAACGCAAAATTTCGCCGTTTTGGGCATTTATCTTGAGGAAATTTGCCTCAAGTAATGTTATAGTTGTGGAATTAAGGGACTTGAAAAATGGCCGATTTTTAAGAGGTTTTAAGGGTTGGGATAGATGTATTGCTGGTATGTATTATGGTACTTATATGTTTAATGTATAAGAAGAATATTGCCAGAGTAAGTATTAAGGGAAAATAATTCCATATCAGAATCCAATAGACATTCAGGAAAGTAAAATTCGTAATAGAACTACCGGAAGTCATGATAATCAAAATAAAAAGTATGATTCCGGCTTTTACATCAGTAATTTTTTTTATTATGTAATATGAAGGAATGAGCATTATTATAAAAGAATAAGACATAACCCTTGGTAAGACCAATACATAAATGATAATTGAAAACAGTAATATTAATTTAATATCTAAATTTACATTATTCTTCAAAAAACTGAATACTGTTTTATATGAATATAATAAGACTGAAAAAACAAACGCGAAATAAATTATTACGTTGAAAGTAAAGCTGTAAGTTATATTTAGATAATTTTGACAGAGCAATAACAGATCTTTTATTAATTGGTAACTCGACGGATTACTTATGCCCCCGTAATCCATTTGTTTAAGGTTACCTAAAAAGTTTTGAAAAAGGTTGTATTCAAATATGATATTAAGAAATATATATATGGTGAATAGAATTAGCGAGGAAAAGAAATACTTATATTTCTGCTTATCATCTGAAATGAATAATAATGCAAGAAATAAGATCGGAGATATTTTAAAGCACGAGATCAAAAGTATTAAAAGACAGAATAATAATGGTCTCTTTTCTAAATAAAAGTAAAAGGCGCCCCATAGAAGAGCCTGTTCAATAATAGAAATATTGCCAGTAACAAGATCAATTAATATCGCGCTGTTAAATGCGAAAAAACAAAAAAGAAAGAATAAATAATCAAACTCACCTTTTAAAAAATATTTACGCCACAGAATAAAAAGAAAAAATAAAAGTAATAACTGCAGTAAAATATAAATCAAAGATGCTGAGGAATAATCTAAAATATTGGTTAATCTGAATATATAAAGTGACAGTGGTAAATATGCGAACTGATATTTTATGGGTGATAATTGAGATACCTGATTTATATCGTATGGATTAAGTCCTCTGGAGTAAGCGAGCGCGCTATAATAATAGATCTTAAAATCCCATTGTTTCTCGACCCCTCTGTAAAAAATATCCTTAAAAAAAGATAAAAGAAGAATTACAAGTAAAACAGAAATTAAAATTCTTTTTAAATTATATTTAAAAGATTTAGTCTGCAGAACTTTTATATAATATTACAGTAGATTAAATATATTTCAAATTAATAAATAATTTATTATGTCGAAATGCTATACTCATAATGCCCTATCACCCGCAATACCATTAATAAAATGAAAATTCACAGAATCGTGCAACTATCCAATATAGAACAAATAAAAAACCCCCGATGGGATCAGGGGTTCAGCATTGCTTCCAGCCGGGTTGCGGACGACTCAGTTCGTCCTCCGGACCCGTCAAACGGACAAAGGGGCAGAGGTATTGCCCGTGAAGCTATTTAACAAGAACCATTTTCTTCGTCTTAATGAAATTCCCGGCAATGATGCGGTAAAAATATACTCCGCTGGCAACATATTCCCCCGCTTTGTTCATCGATCTCCACTTTACGGAATACGTACCCGGGGTATAATTATCTGAGACGAGGTTATATACCTCTCGCCCCATTATATCATATATCCTTACGGTAACAAACGAAGCCTTCGGGATAGAAAACTTAATTTCTGTTTCTGGGTTAAACGGGTTAGGGTAATTTTGTGATAATGTATATACTTCCGGAACCTCACCGGATATCTTCTTGATCCCGATCACCCATATCTGCCTCTGGAACCACCTGTTCAATGTATCTGCAAGAAGAGAATCGGTATGTTCTCTCCAGTTGGTAATATTAGAATCGTACCCGACTCCAAAACCCGGAACATTTGATGTCCCTGCCGCCGAACCGGGATTTCTATGGCAGCTCGCCGCACAGGAATTTAACATGCCCAGCGTCGGTGTGGTTACATTAAAGTACTGCAATGTCTTTATCGGAGGAATCACATAGAACGTATGTGACGGTATATCATAATCCTTAATGACCGTTGCAGTCTTCGTCATATGGCAATTAGTGCACCTCGAGCTTCCTCCGGTCTGGTAATGGTTCAATGGATCATACGAATGCTTCGTGTGTGCAGTTATAGCTGGAATATTCGGATTATTCGGCGTTCCAAAATTCGTGTGGCACTGCAGGCAAAGGCTGTTGCTGTCGATGCTGTACTTAACCTGGTGCGGGTACGCTGTAACATTATGAGGATCATGGCACTCATAGCAGTTCATAATACTGCTGTGAGGATGGTAGCTCATTTCCTGCCACTCGGTCCTATCCGCTCGGGTTGTCATTGAGTCAGGCCAGAAAGAAGGACCGCCTGTTCTGTTAATATAGTTCTGCCAGGGCCATTTGATGTAATTCTGCAGAGGCGTACCGGGCTGGTAAGCGCTGTCTGCCGATTCTTTCCAAGCAAAGCTGTAAGATGTGTTCGTGCTCGTTCCCCTGAAGTGGCACTGACCGCAAAGCTCAAGCTGCCTGGTTAAGCCTGCCGCACCCATCCTTGTAGGTCCGAAAATATTATCCGTTGTCGGATTTAGTATATGGTCGCTTCCCGGTCCGTGGCACTCTTCACAGCCGACCTTGGCGTTCATTGTATCGCTTCCGTTAGCCCAGGCTGCCGTCCATGATGTATCGGGTCCGCTCACAACTTTCGTTATTCTCTCCCCTGTTGTATGGCATCCCGAACAGCCCTTATCCCATGATGTAGCCCTGAACGTATTGGTGCTGGTTGATTTCAACGTGCCGTCCGTATTGAACCAGCTCGAAGGACTCGTTGAAAAAGAACCTCCCGCGGGATTTTTATAACTCCCGTTCTTCCAGCCGAAAGGCAATCGGTAATAACTGTTTCCTATCTTTGTGTGGTAATATTGTGTCCATGCGCTTCCCCTTGTTTGAGCCACATCATAAGTAATCGGTGTGCCTGAACTTGGATTCAGGGTAACTTTATAAACACCGCTTACGATACTGAGCGTCACACTTGCGTTACCGTAAGCAGAACCCATACTGATAGTTCCTGTCCAGTTAGGTAGCACGGATCCGGGTCCCGGTACCATTTGTGCCTTACCGTGCAGTGTGTTCACCCAGTTATCGGTTTTGTAACCCCATATATAAGTGTTATGGCAGCCGCATGAATACGAGCCCACATAAGTCGGACCCGGCGTGTCTTTAGGATTTTTATCATAAAAAGCGTAGGAAAGAACAACTACAAGAGCAAATAAAGTAAATATTAAGGTCCTTTTCATTTTACACCCGCAAATATAATTTTGTTTAAAAATCTGTAGTGCATTAACTATGCCAAAGTTTTGGGCAAAAATACGAAATTTTTTTGAATTTTGGTATGGTTATGAGGAATTTTTCGACAAAATCGCATCTAAATTGAGGAATATTAGGCTATCATAAATTACTAAATTTCATAATAATTTAATATTTTTTTCCCTATTTTAAATCTTATGAACGAAAACATAAGGATACTGGTGGTAGATGATGAACTAAATTCCACCAAGCTTTTAAAAAAGGTCCTTAATAAAAAAGGATACTACGTCGATGAGGCAAATGACGGCACGTCAGCTCTGAAGATGATGGACGAAGGAAATTACGACATTATCATATCAGATCTGCAGATGCCCGATGTCACGGGATTGGACCTGTTAAAAGCCAGGCCGGATAACAGCATCTTTATCATGATAACAGGCTACGGTTCAATCACTACAGCCGTAGAATCGATGAAACTCGGGGCTTACGATTATATAAACAAGCCCTTCAATCTGGAAGAATTTCAGCTCAAGGTGGATAAGGCAGCCGAAAAGATCTCGCTCACGAACCAGCTCAGGAATTTAAGGACGCAGGTCGAAGAAAATTTTGCCTTCAACAATATCATTGGACGCAGCAAGAAGATGCAGAATGTATTTGAGTTCATTCGAAATCTATCGAGATCTAAGGTCAACGTTCTTATCGAAGGGCAGAGCGGGACGGGCAAAGAGCTCGTATCAAGAGCGATCCATCAAAACAGCTCGAGAAGCAACGGGCCGTTCATAGCCATCAATTGCAGCGCTATCCCGGAGAACCTGCTTGAAAGCGAGCTGTTCGGACATATCAGGGGTGCATTCACGGGTGCAGTGGAAACTCAGAAGGGTGTGTTCGAACAGGCGAACGGCGGAACCCTCCTTCTGGATGAGATAGCCGAGATGCCATATACCCTGCAATCCAAGTTGCTCCGCGTTATAGAGTACTGGGAAATAAAGCCTCTGGGCAGTGACAAAGTAAAAAAAGTAGACGTCAGGCTCATTTCCGCTACGAACCAGAATCTTAAGGAATACATCAAGCAAAAAAAATTCCGTGAAGACCTGTACTACAGGATCTCGACCGTCTCTATGGTGCTCCCCCCGCTGAATGAACGCAGGGATGATATTCCCCTGCTTGCAAATCATTTTCTGAAAAAACTTTCGTCTGAACTTAACAGGAAGCTTGTATTATCTCCGGAAGCTTTGAACGTTCTGATGAAAAATGATTGGAAAGGCAACGTTAGGGAACTGGAGAGCATACTCGAAAGAGCTGCAATATCCTCAGATGATGACAGGCTCGGTGTGAACGCTTTTAAATTTATTCAGAGTTCAGACACATCTGAAAACCCGTTCAGCAGCATCGATAATCTCGGGCTTAAGGAAATAGAACGTCTTTACATAAAGAAGGTACTCGAAGAAAACAACTGGAATAAACTTAAAGCAGCTCAGATACTCGGAATTGACCGCAAAACGCTATATAAGAAAATTAAGGAATTTAATTTCGAATAAGTACTTATACTCATTATTAAATCACAAGATAGTTTCACTAATTATTGATTAGTGTGAAAATGATAAAACTGAAAACCTGCTGTTCTATAACATTAATATTTCTTAGTGCTACAATAACTTGTCATTCACAGGAATCCTGGACACCGACATCCTTAACCAATGCACCCTCCCCGCGTGAAGAGCATACTGCTGTATATACAGGTAGTAAAATGATAGTTTGGGGCGGAATGGGCACCAGTTATGTAAATACGGGAGGAATTTATGACCCGATAGCAAACAGCTGGACGGCAACATCCACAACCAATGCACCCGTTGCCCGTTTACTGCACACAGCCATCTGGACGGGAACTAAGATGATCGTTTGGGGCGGTATGAACAGCACTTTTGGATTAGAAAGAACGGGAGGAATTTATGACCCTGTAACGGATAGCTGGACAGCAACTTCCATAACAAATGCACCGTCAGGCCGCTGGGAGCATACAGCTGTGTGGACCGGTAGTAAGATGATAGTTTGGGGTGGATTCTCCAGCAACGTGCAGGATGAAAATACAGGTGGTATTTATGACCCTGTAATGGATAGCTGGACTCCAACTTCCACAATAAATGCACCGGATGCCCGTGATTCTCATACAGCTATCTGGACAGGAACCAAAATGATCGTTTGGGGCGGACTGGGTATCAGCAGTTATGAAAACACAGGTGGTGTTTATGACCCGGTTGCAAACAGCTGGACTGCAACTTCCACCGTAAATGCTCCGGCTGCCCGATACTCTCATATAGCTGTCTGGACAGGGAACAAAATGATTATCTGGGGCGGATTTAGTAATGGTTACATAAATACAGGAGGTGTTTATGACCCGGTTACAAACAGCTGGACAGCAACTTCCACAATAAATGCGCCGTCGGGAAGGTATGAACTTGCAGCAGTTGGGACATGCAGCAAGATGATCATTTGGGGCGGATACAGCGGTGTTTATGAAAATACGGGAGGAATTTATGACCCTGTTAGAGATAGCTGGTCAGTAACTTCTACAACAAATGCACCGGATGGCAGGCGATATCATACAATGGTGTGGACAGGAAGCAGTATAATTGTCTGGGGCGGATACGGCAGCGGTTTTGAAAATACAGGCGGCGTTTATACGAATGATTCTTTAGTTGGTGTTACGAATCAGAATAATAAATTACCTCACGAATACAAATTATTCCAGAACTATCCTAATCCCTTTAATCCAAGTACAACTATACAGTTCGAAATTCCGAAACCTTCATATACAAAGTTGATGATATACGATGTCATGGGCAGAGAAGTAATGGTTTTATTTAATGAAGAATTAAAAGCCGGTACATATAAAGTTGATTTTGAAGGAAGCAATATTAGCAGTGGGGTGTATTTTTATAAGTTAATCTCCAATAAATTTAGTGAAATAAAAAAAATGATCTTGATGAAATAATATAATTGTTACAAACGATGATGAGTTGCATCTATAAAAATAAATTATAAACTTTAAAAACAGTAATATTATGCAGGAACTTTTAAAGCTCATACAGGAACGAAAGTCATCAAGAATTGCTTATGATCCTGAACGCACTATAACCAATGAGGATTTGAAGCAGATACTTGAAGCCGCCCGCTGGACACCGACAGCTCATAATATGCAGAACTATGAGATAGTAGTCGTAAACGATAAAAAGCTTCTTAAAGATATAGGAGATATAAAATTCCCCGTATCAGAAACTTTCATCAAAGAAAACTATCAACAAATGTCATTTTCTGAAGAAGAGCTTATGAGAAAAAAAGTGGGTGTCCTGGGAACTATGTTTCCTCCGTTCATGAGAAACCCGGATTTTAAAATTGAAGATGCAAAGGAAATAGAAAATCCGTTCATGAAAGAACTTGTGAGAACCAGTACCGCTCTTCTTATCGTGTTATACGATCCGGGTAAAAGAGCACCCGCCTCGGAAGGTGATTTTCTCGGTATCCTGAGCCTTGGTTGTCTAATGGAAAATATCTGGCTTATGGCTAATTCATTGGGAATCGGCTTGCATATATTGAGTACACTAAGCTCAGAAGGGGTTGAGATCGAGGTGAAAAAAATTCTCAAAATTCCCGAAGAACTGAAGATAGCATTTTCCTGCCGTCTGGGCTACCCCAAAACCGTACCCGGTAAATATCTTCGTGTTCGCCGTGATATAGAAGACTTTACACATCACAACATTTACGGGAATAAAGGTATTAAGTGATAGAGCATTTACACTATGAAATGTAGCCCTGTATGTCTGGATATATATTTTTAATAAAATTAATTTTATAGCGGAAGATAAAATTCGAATTCAAATTAAATCATAAAAATTCAAATAATTATTAGTCTAAATATCTCCACTATTTTGTAGATTATCTCCCCAAAAGCCCGGATTATTTCCTGAAAAATGCTGGAAATCCGCTAAAAAATGAAGTTTTTTGCTCTTTTATTGGCATATTAATTGTGAGATTCAGTATGTTCTGAAGCTTATTAATAAACCTTTATGTTAAGAGAAATAAAAGTTCACATTTTTTCGTTAAAACCCGGTATCTGTGGACTGATAAAAAAATCTATCGGTTCTTCAAACTATGCTGTATCGTGCACTAACGCAACTGACCTGACCGATAACTTTTTTGAAGAATTCGATTCCAATGTAGATTGTATTATCATTGATAAGGATATTGAAAACAATACAAAAGATAAATTAAAAAGAAAATTCAACGGGATACCTATAATCTGTCTGCCTTCGCTCGATTCGGAAAACCTCGTTGATAACCGTGTAAAATATATATCCGAACCGCTGAAGTTAAGCGAACTGGTCAAAACACTGGACGAGATATTCGATATTGAGAGTAATTGAAAAAGGGATTATTAAGAAATACGTATATTGGCTCTCTAGCAGCCGTCATTATAGTATTAATATCTGTTGCCGCTAAGGGATATAAAATCTTCCCCGCCAAAGGCAACGATGTTTGTTTTGCGTGCCATGAGGATCCCGATCTCACGATGGAACACGACGGCAGGAAGATCTCATTATTTGTAAATTCCTCTAACTACAAGAAATCCGTTCACGGCGGAAATGACTGCACCGACTGCCACCTGAACTATAACCCCGATGACCTTCCCCACACAAAAACAAAAGCTCCTGTCAATTGCAAAGACTGCCACGATGACGCGAAGATCAAAGTATTGGAAACCGGGCTTCATAGTAAGATCAATTGCTCCGACTGCCATTCAAAGCACGAAATAAAACCTGCAAAAGAATTTTCTAAAGAACAGACCGATGCCTGTCTTAAATGCCACACGAGCAGGAACGTTCAGGCATACAGGACAAGCATACACTCTCAGAAAAAAGAGGGATGCGAAAGCTGCCATACTGGAGGACATAATGCAAAATCGATTCCCAAGAATGAAGTAGCTGAAACATGCGGAAAGTGCCATGGGCAGCATGAAAAGAGCTTCAATAACAGCATTCACGAAACTGTCCTTAAAGGCGGGAACAATAATGCACCGACCTGCACGGACTGTCACGGTTCTCACCGAATTCTGACAAGCAAAATGTCCATAGAATCCGAAAGCTGTCTTAGGTGCCATCTAAATTCCAAATTGTTCCCCGGTGAAGGGAAGGGGTCGGCTAAGTTTGTAGCCGATTATAAGACAAGCATTCATGCTTCGATCCAGAAGAACGGTAAGGAAGCCGCCGGCTGCAGTGACTGCCACGGGAACCACATGATACAGAACCCGGGGGATCCAGAAGCGTCAACTACCCGTACACGCCTGCCGGAGACCTGCGGAAAATGTCATAAAGATATTGTTGATAAATTTCTAAACTCAGCTCACGGCAAGGCACTTTTAAATAGATCGGTAGCCGCACCAACTTGTGTCGACTGCCACAGCGAACACTCCATCAAGTCCGTACGCTCATCGGATGAGTTTTCCAAGATAAACCAGGTTGACCTCTGCCTCAAGTGCCACCAGGAAGGTAAACTGCCACATAAGAATTATAAAGGCGAAGAGGTCCTGATAAGCGATTATAAAAGCAGTTATCACTATAAAGCTTTACAGGAAGGTAAGCTTAATGCAGCCACATGTTCCGACTGCCACGGCAGCCACGAAATGAAAAAATTTGATGACCCTACCTCAAGAATTTACAAGAAAAATATTGCACAGACCTGCGGTCAGACAAACTGCCACACGAAACAATTGAATGAATATACCGGAAGCGTCCACGAAGTGTCGATAAGCACTAAAACTAATTCCGATGCACCGACGTGCACAAACTGCCACGGCAACCATCAGATACTTAAAAAAGATGAACAAACGAACCTGATATCGAACTCGAAAGGTCTGGTGCAGTTATGTTCGAGCTGCCACGCTTCGGTAGAGCTGGTAAGAAAATATAATCTGCCTACAGGAAGAGCAGATACGTATCTGGGAAGCTTCCACGGTCTAGCTGTAAGAGGCGGTTCAAAATTGGCGGCTAACTGTGAAAGCTGCCACGGCAACCACAACATCAGGCCTTCAAACGACCCGCTATCGACCATTAATAAAAAGAACCTGCCTGAAACGTGCGGCAAGTGCCACCCCGGTGCAGCCGAAACCCTGTTCAATACTCCTATACACGTGACCAACCAGCAATCGCAGTCACCTCTGCTGTACTGGATAACCAGGTTCTACATATACTTAATACTTATTATTATCGGTGGAATGGTTCTGCATAACGCCGTTGACTTTACGAAAAAGTTGAAAAAGAAAAGTGTTCCTGCTAGCGGGGAGAAAGCATGAGCGATACCAAAGAGAAGAAATATTTACGAATGACATTCAACGAAAGGGTGCAGCATTTCTGCCTGCTGACAAGTTTCATCACTCTTGTTATCACGGGATTTGCGCTCAAATTTCCCGAAGCATTGTGGGTAACATGGATAAGGGCTGTCTTTGGCGAAAATTTCTTCGAGCTAAGGGGAACCGTTCATAGAATTGCCGCGGTGATCATGGTCAGTGTTTCGGTTTATCACCTGCTGTATGTTATTTTTACCGAAAGGGGAAGACAACTGATAACAGATCTCTGGTTCAAAAAAACGGACGTGATGGATCTATTTCATACTTTTAGTTACTATGTCGGCAGATCAAGCACAAGACCGAAATTCAGCCGGTTCAGCTACATTGAAAAAGCAGAATACTGGGCTGTAGTCTGGGGTACAATCGTGATGGGAGGCACGGGGACAATGCTCTGGTTTGAAAATACTTTCCTGCCCGTTCTTTCGAACTCGGGTATGGATATTGCTACGGCAATACATTATTATGAAGCGATACTCGCTTCCCTAGCAATAGTTGTCTGGCATTTCTATTTCGTAATTTATAACCCGGATGTATACCCGATGAATAAAGCGTGGTATACCGGCTACCTCACACGCGAAGAGATGGAACTGGAGCACCCGCTCGAGCTGGAAGAAACAGAATCGCAGGATGAACAGCCTGAAATAGCGGATGAGAAAGAGGTAACCGAATTTCCGAATCCAAAAGAAATTGAGACTCAACCTCCGGTGCCGGAAAATCCTTCTGAGAACAAGACCGATAAAACGCTTCCTCAGCCTGATTTCCCGAATGAGGTGAAAACAGATGTCAAAGATTCTGAAAGAGATGATATATTAAGACAAAACGGAGATAATACGGTGAATAGCGAAAAAGAAAACAAAAAAAATTAAACTTTATATTTTTATAACGTGGATAACCAAGATAACACCGGGAAAAAAGAGAAAAGATTTTTTAAGAAAGTAAGAGGATTAAAAAGATTCCTGTTATTCACCGGCATCTATATTGTACTGTTCCTCATACTCGTTGCCGGTGCCGCAGAATATACATCAAGACCCAGCTTTTGCCCCACCTGCCACTATATGGAAACTTTCTACCAGAGCTGGCGTATTTCGGCGCACAATAAAGTGGATTGTGTAGAATGCCATTTCGAGCCGGGCATATCAGGGACTATTCGCGGCAAACTGAACGGGCTCGTTCAGATCGTAAATTATATTTCGCTGTCATATAAGAAAAGAAAACCGTGGGCTGAGATCCCGGATAACACATGTGCCCGCTCCGGATGTCATGAAAGACAGGCTCTGCAGGATACGACCTACAATTTCAAGGGCATACAGTTCAATCATAAACATCACCTGCAGGAATTAAGAAGAGGTAAAACCCTCAAGTGTACAAGCTGCCACTCGCAGATCGTACAGGGTTCGCACATCGAGGTCACCGAATCTACATGTTTTAACTGCCACTTTAAGAAATCGGATGACCCCGAACATAAATATGAAAAGTTAAGTGACTGCAAAACATGCCACGACTGGAAGTCGAAGACTAAAGAACAAATGGCAAACTACCGCTATGACCACAGCCAGGTTGTAAAAAATGATATCTCCTGTCTGGCCTGCCATTCGAATACCGTTGTCGGCAACGGTGAGGTAGGCAAAGAGAGATGCTTCCAGTGTCATTTCGAAACGGAACGATTGGATAAATACGATGACACGAAATTTATTCATACCACACACATCACGAAACACAGCATAAAATGTTTCAACTGCCACATACCTATTCAGCACAAGATACAGCAGCTGGATCCCAAAAGTCCTCCAGATTGCATGAGCTGCCACCAGAACGCGCACAGCTACCAGGTGAGCTTATTCACGGGACAGGGCGGGAATGATGTCGATAAGATGCCGAGCGTTATGTACATGAACGGCATCAATTGCAAAGGATGCCACGTTTACCATGAGGTTGATAAAAAAGATATTAATACATCAAAAGCAAGACCGACCTCGTGTGAGACCTGCCACGGTAAGGGATACGATAAGCTTCTGAAACAGTGGCAGGATGCAGCAGTTGTAAGATTGAACACGATAAATTCTATTTATAAGACCGTAAGCTTCCAGGTCAATAATACAAAGAGCGATAAGAAACAGGAAGCACTTACAACTCTCGACGATGCCTATCACAATATAAGAATTGTGGAGGTGGGGAAAGCAGTACATAATGTTCAGTTTGCGGACAAGCTGTTAATAGCAAGCTATGGTCTGATGAAAAAAGCGCTATCTATAATCGGTTCTGCTTCCAACCTCCCGGAGTTCACATCGAGCGCCGAATTTATTCCCAATGAATGTTATAACTGTCATTCGGGTATCCAGGAAATATCCTTGAAGATATTCGACATGAATTTCTCGCATAACCAGCACATAGTTAAGCAGCGCCTAACATGCGATAAGTGCCACTCCAACGCTCAAAAGCACGGAGAACTTGTAGTATCAAAAGAGAGCTGCAACAGCTGTCATCATTCACAGGGGAAGACAAACGAATCCTGTGCGGCGTGCCACAATTTGCAAAACCTCGTGTATAACGGCGGTTATATGAATAAGAACCAGCCGGACTATATGAAAGAAGGGAGCGTAAAATGCATAGATTGCCACGCAGACGGGGACAAGGTAATTAAACCCGATAACCAGATATGCCTGAAATGCCATGATGATTCATATAAACAAACTGCAGCGGACTGGAAGAATGATATTAACAAACTCCTGGGCCAGGCAGATGCCCAGCTCAGGGAAATGAAAAACGTTCAACTCGATAGTGACGGACAGGAACTTGTGGCTGAAATCCGCAAGATCGTTAACGATATTTCATCACATCCAAGCATATATGTTCATAACTATGATATGCTGAGCTCATTATTATCGGATAAACTGAAACAACTGAAAAAGATAAAATAAGATATTTTACTGCTGTTCGGAATAACAGTGAAATAGTAGTGATCCGGGGCAGGTCATATAAATATTCATGACCGGTTACGGGTCAAAGGTTATAATAGATATATAATCAAGCGGCAGGAATTTTTTTCTTTAACATACTTTTTGCAGAGCAAGAAATAAAATAAATTTATATTTTTATTTTTTACAAAACAAGAAACAGTGGCTGAAAGCATATTATTTCCGGAAAAGCAAAGCAGGCGTGATTTTCTTAACTATATCCTGGGTATCGGATTCGCCGGGTTAGCAGGGGCTGTATTGTATCCTATATTCGATTATTTAGAACCTCCTAAAGCCCCGGAAGTAGATGTTAAGAATCTCGACCTTGGCAAGGATGATGATATTCCCAAAAACTCCAGCAAAATGTTCAAAGTGGGAAACACACCCGGTATCCTGATAAAAACCGAGAGCGGAGAATTAAAAGCGTATAATGCTACGTGTACCCATCTGGAATGCACGGTGCAATACAAGAACGATGAAAAGCTAATTTGGTGCGCATGCCATAACGGCAGATATGACTTAAATGGAAAGAACATCAGCGGACCGCCGCCCGCACCGTTGACACCTTACAAGGTCATAGTTCAGGCAGGTGAAATATTTATTTCAACCTAATTAAAAAGGCTGAATGAAAAAAAGATCTATACTTAAAAACACTTATGAATGGCTGAACGGAAGATTCCAGCTCGACAGCCTTATCTCCTTCATGAAGAAAAAAGACGTTCCGCTTTACAGGGGAACCATCTGGTATTTCTTCGGAGGTATTACACTTCTGTTATTCGTTATTCAGGTTGTGACGGGTATTCTTCTCTTGCTCTATTATAAAGCCAGTGCAGAGCTCGCATTTGAGAGCGTACAGTTTATATCCGCTAAGGTCAAGTTCGGATGGCTGATCAGGTCGATCCATTCTTGGTCAGCTAATCTCATGATACTTTCGGCATTCATACACATGTTCAGCGTTTTTTTCACAAAGGCTTACCGTAGGCCAAGGGAGCTAACTTGGTATTCGGGTTTCATTCTGCTTGCACTTGGTATGGCATTCGGGTTCACCGGATATTTGCTCCCCTGGAATGAACTCTCGCTTTTCGCTACAAAGGTAGGTACCGATATAGCAAAGACCTTTCCACTCGTGGGTACATTCGTAATGACATTCCTCCGTGGAGGTGAGAACGTCACAGGTGCAACTCTTTCAAGGTTCTTCGGATTCCATGTTGCAGTACTGCCGGGTATATTTATTATATTTCTTTCGATGCATTTGATATTCATCCAGAGACAGGGAATGGCTGTTCCCGAGAACTGGGATGAGATCCCTGAAGGAACAAAAAAGCACATACCGTTCTTCCCGAATTTTTTAATGCGCGACCTTTTGATATGGCTTATAATCATCAATGTTCTGGCAATACTTGCGGTATTTTTCCCGTGGGAGCTTGGCAAGAAAGCCGATGAGCTTGCACCCGCACCTGCCGGTATTAAACCCGAATGGTATTTCCTGTTTATGTTCCAGACATTGAAGTACATTCCCGCAAAGATATTGAGCATAGACGGTGACGTGATAGGAATAATGCTTTTCACGTTAGCCGGTCTATTCTGGTTCCTCGTGCCATTCTGGGATAGAAAAAAACCCGAAGGTGTTAAAAGGTTCTGGCTTACATATTTCGGCGTCTTTGTTATTATATTCATAGTAGTTATGTCGATAATCGCAAACTGGTGGGGAGGTTGAGGTGAACTGTAATAAAATAATATTGAATAATTCTATAAATAAGATTGTCATCATATTAGGGATAGTTCTATTGATCAAGGTCCTGACTCTGAATTCACTCATATCACAGGAGACTCCGCAATCGAAAGACCAGTGCTATAATTGCCATCTTCAACTCGACGGAAAATTCAAAGCACTAGCGGACATGTTCAAGGTAGATGTGCATTTCCATAAAGGAATATTTTGTTCTGCGTGCCACGGAGGCGATGCTTCGAGCGATGATATGGATAAATCAATGAACAAAGAAAAAGGGTTCATTGGTATTCCCAAAGGCTCACAGATATTGAAGATCTGTTCCAAATGCCACAGCAATGAATACAATACACTGTTAAGCAGTGCTCACGGCGAATCTTCCACAGGCAAGGGAATCATCATTAGCAGCTGCATCGTCTGCCACGGAATTCATAATATAGTACCGGTTAAAAGCCCGTCCTCTAAAGTGAACGGTGCAAATATTGTCAACACATGCGGCAGCTGTCACAGCAACGCGGCTTATATGAAATCTTACGACCCCGGCCTGGCGATTGACCAGTTAGATAAATATAAGACCTCTATTCACGGGCAAAGGATATTCAAGGGTGACAGCAAAGTCGCTAACTGCGCATCCTGTCATGGAAATCATGATATCAAGCATGTGAAAGATCCGAAATCGAGAGTTTACCCGACAAATATTCCCCAGACATGCAATAAATGCCACGGCGATGCCAATTATATGAAGGAATACAATATCCCGACCGATCAGTATGAAAAATACAAAACAAGCGTTCACGGTATAGCGCTTCTCGAAAAAGGCGATAACAGCGCTCCTTCATGCAACAGATGCCATGGTGACCACGGTGCCTCGCCTCCCGATGTTAATTCTGTGACGAAAGTTTGCGGGGTGTGCCACGCTCTAAATGCACAGATGTTCTCCGATAGTCCGCATAAAGATGCTTTCGAACAAAAAAATCTGGGAGAGTGTACTGTTTGCCACAGCAACCACGGAATTGTACATCCGACCGATGATATGCTGGGAACCGGAAAAAGATCCGTTTGCATAAAATGCCACACACAGCCCCAGGACAGGGGATACCAGACTGCATCCGTGATGGAATCCATGATTGACAGCCTCAACAGGGATGTAGACATTGCCGGAAACGCGATCCAGAATGCAGAACAAAAAGGCATGGATGTGAGTGACGCAAAATTCAGTTATAATGATATTAAGAAAGTCCTGATAACGACCCGGAATATAGTCCATTACTCCGATCTGAACAAGTTCAAAGAATCCATAAACGAAGGATTCAAGATAACCAATAAAGCAAAGATCACCGGTGAGGAAGCGGTCAAAGATTATTATTTCAGGCGTTACGGGCTCGGCGTTTCTACAATATTGATCACTATCCTTATCCTGGCGCTTTATTTCAAGCTCAGGAAGACAGAAAAAAAACAATAAAATATTTTTACAGTATAAAAGTTTGATAAAATTTTATTATATTTAATTAACCTTAAACTTTAAACAAAACCATAATACGATGAACAAAAAACTTTATATTCCCGCACTGTTTATCTTTTTTATAAGCTTTGTATTATTTACCGCATATACAAATGCTCCCACCGATATTTCCGACGGACACAAATACGAGGGTGCAGGTAAATGCGCAATTTGCCACAAGGGAGATGCAAAAGGAAAACAGTTTGAGATATGGCAGGATTCCAAACACTCCAAGGCATTCGTGAACCTGCAGACTCCGGCTGCCGACAAGATAGCGCAGGATAAGGGATATTCTACCCCTGCCGCCGAAACACCGCAGTGTGTAAAATGTCATGTACTGGGGAAAGACATAGATCCTGCAGAACTTGACGAAACGTTCGATAAAACTCAGGGTGTGCAATGTGAGACCTGCCATGGTCCCGGTTCGGATTATAAAAGCCTGACCATCATGAAGGACAAGCAGAAATCTTTAGATGCCGGACTGATCATTCACACTGACGGCGAAGCTTTCTGTAAAACATGCCATAATCCTGACAGTCCGAACTACAAAGATTTCAACTATGATACTTATTGGGCTCAGATAAAGCATACTGATCCTAACATAACAAAGTAATTTTAGGTCTGGTGAAAGGGGCTGTCTCAAAATAGCAGAACTACCATTGTCATTCCTGCTTTACGCAGGAATGACAATAAATTCTATTTTTGCAATAGACCCTTCCACGAAAATTTTATAAGGTTTAAATGTAATCACATGAAACAAAAAATACTTACTGCTCTTATTTTAATTTTTTCAGCCGGTATTCTAAATTCTCAGACCTTAAACCTGCGTTTCAGCACTTATTTTTACAGCTGGCAGAGATTGGACAGTATAAACGATCCTTCATCCAATAAGACCACGCACATTCAAGGATACCAGGACCTGTTTCTGGATGTGAACAAAGACAAGTGGTCCTTCAACACTATGATACAAACTGATGAGGACGTGATGAACAGGATCGATAAAGGCTTCCACTACAGGTTTTACAATATTTATGTCAAAGGAACGAACCTGTTCAATCACCTCGATCTCAAGCTTGGCAGACAGTACGTATATGCCGGTGTCGGTAAAGGTCCTGTTGACGGTCTTTACCTCAAAATAAAAGCGGGCAAAGACAAGGAATACCAGCTGTCCGGATTCGGCGGTTATGCAACAAATACAGATTACGCATTCGACAAGTACCTTTCGCTGAAAGATAATTATTCGATCGGCGGACAATTTTCCTATTACGGCGTAAAAGATCTTGTAGCATCAGCTAGCTACTCCAACATGCACCATAAGCCCCTGCCATACTATGCTTTCAGGATAGACAGTTTGATGAACACACACGAAGTACTTATTGACCTTGATTCACCCACAGAACAGTTTGCCGGGCTGGATTTCGACTATTCATATAAGTCAAAACATTACGTTTACGGAAAACTGTACTATGATATAAACCAGAGAATGTTTTACCGCGGTGAACTCAACGCCAGGGTCCGTGTTATCGAGAATCTTAATCTCTCAGCCGGTTATCTTTACAGACAGCCGCAGAT
Organism: Ignavibacteria bacterium; assembly: GCA_049516635.1. Classification (GTDB taxonomy): domain Bacteria; phylum Bacteroidota; class Ignavibacteria; order Tepidaquicellales; family OLB5; genus JBEKSX01. Next base: position 45,736 of record JBEKSX010000005.1, read on the forward strand.
AAGCTACAATTCAATCTTTTGGGTTTTCGAACACAATAAATACCAGGAGATCGAAGGCGGTGCCGATTATACTTTAAAGAACGGAATTAACCTCTTCGGAAAGGTTTCCGATGTCATATATTCAGGAAGCTCTGACGGAAAGAACAATTCACTCCGGCTTCAGCTCGGATTCAATAATCCCTCATACGGGCTATCATACGTGAAGTATACCGGATATACCGGCGAATCAGACGGAGCAAGCGGATATTTTTACCGCGAGATAGTGAAATCTATATTGTCCGCAACCGCTTCTCTCAATTATTCACGCTACAGGCTCGAAGAATACACAACCACTGCGGACGGAACCTCGATCGACAGGGTCAATTCATTGAGCGGTATGCTCGGCATCACTTACAGACCGATGCCCCAGCTCTCCGTAGATGCACAGGGACAATTCATCCAGAACAGGATATACAAGGCTGATACAAGATTCTTGATCGGTCTCACGTACTGGTTGTTCAAAAATTTTAAAAAGGCATAAACGAAGAAGTCTATGAAAACAAGAAAATTTTATATTCTATTCCTGGCGGCTGTTCTGATCTTCCTTTCATCCACTGCCTATCTTGTAAAAGAGAAGAACATGAAGGTCAAGACAGGAAAAGTGTTCCCGGTTAAAATTGTTCAGCAGGATCACAGCAAGGTGATCAAGTTCAATCATAAACTTCACATCAAAGACGTCGGGGTGAAGTGCGAAGATTGCCACACCGCAGTCACTACATCTGAATCATTGAAGGATAACCTGAACCCGCTTCAGAAGGACTGCGCAGGATGCCATGACGTGAAAGATGAAAAGAACTGTACATACTGCCATTTTGACAACCAATATAAAAAACTGGAGCCGACATCAAACGAACTGAACTTCTCGCATAAGTATCATATAGGAACGCAGAAAAAACTATGCACAGACTGCCACACGGGTCTTGACCAGGTCAAATACGCAAGCGAAACACCCACTGCTTTCCCGGTGATGGAGACATGCTATTCATGCCATAATAAACAGACCGCTACAAAAAACTGCGAAGCGTGCCATACAAACCTGACAGTGCTCACGCCGAAGAACCATCTGCAGATCAATTTTTTGAACGAGCACAAGGTGGTTTCAAACCTTGACGTAAGAGACAACTGCATGATGTGCCACAGCGATAATTTTTGCCAGGTGTGCCATAGTCCCGTAAAATATATGGGCGAAAATGCAAAGAACAATTTCTTTACCCCTTATTACACCAAAGAAGGTGCTGTCAGGATTGACAGGGAAGCTCTCCAGAACCTGACCACCGTCCACGAGCTTAATTACAGGTTCACGCACGGACTCGATGCAAACCAGAGAACCTTTGAGTGCAAGACGTGCCACGACCAGGCAACGTTCTGCGGTTCCTGCCATCAGAACGGCAATGGCGAAGTTATAACGGGTATTCTGCCAAAGAGCCACCTCCAGCCGAACTTTACAACTATCGGAGTAAATACCGGCGGCGGATTACATGCCACTCTTGCAAAGAAAGATATCGAACAATGCCAGTCTTGCCACGATGCCGAAGGATCTGACCCGATCTGCATAAGATGCCATTTAGATAATGATGGTGTTAAAGGTACACATCCGAAAACGCACGAAGCAGGATTCATGCACGATGAACACGGAATATGGCATAATACCAAAGGAGCTGTTTGTTATATGTGTCATACAGATCCTAACGCAAGACCGGACGGAAAAAGAGGCCTCGGATTCTGCGGCTATTGTCATAATTAAGGCACGTGAAAAATTTTTATAACTTAAATTCACTCTAATGAAAAAGTTAACAGTCTATTATATCTCATATATACTAACTCTGGCAATACTTGTCATGTACCAGGGATGTGCACAGGAACAGAGCAATCCGGTAACGGCACCACAGCTGAATTTAGGCCCGCATCCATCGGGCTGGGTGAATCCCATATCTTCCGATTTCCACGGGAAGTATATCTCGTCGACACTGAACTGGAGCCTGAACCTCTGCAAAACGTGCCACGGAGGAGATTATTCCGGAGGAACATCGGGCGCGAGCTGTTACAATTGCCATAATGCATTTGTCTACCAGCTGAACGGACCCGAATCGTGCAACAACTGCCACGGTAACAAGGATCATTACTATCCTCCACGTGCATTGAACGGTGACACTCTTGAAACGGACAGAGGAGTAGGCGCGCATTACCATCACCTTGCTACGGACTCTACGGAAAGATACTCCCGCAGAGTAGAGTGCACCGAATGCCATTTACTGGTTAACCATTTCAATGATACCAGCCACATTAATCCAAACAGGCACGGCAAAGCACAGATAATATTCGGGGCTCTGGCACATAACGTACTCCCATTTGGAAATATTGTGCCACATCCTTCTTATGACAGCACAAGCAATTCCTGTTCACAGGTTTACTGTCATGGATATTTCATACACGGTAACTTGAATTTCCAGCCTGTATTCAATGATCCGGAGAGCGTTACATGCGGTTCATGCCATGGAGATCCAGTTACAGGTAACCCGAACCCATTAAATGACCCCAATAGACACCACTTTTCAATAACTGACTGCTGGCAATGCCATTATCAGGTAATTGACTCCACAGGGACGATCATTGCACCTTCATTGCATATTGATGGGACCGTCGAAGTCTGGGGAGATAAGAAAAAATAATTTTCAGAAACAATTATTACCTGACAGGTGAAAATCTGCCAGGTTTTTTTATGTCAAAAAATTCATTCCGCGTGACTCTTTTGGAGAACTACAAAATAAATTTGGCTGCTTATCCAGGCAAAAATAATAATTAAGCAGAGACAACATATAAAAATCAATCAATTTGTAAATTACTGTTATTACATGACATAAAAACCGGGTACCCCCCCATTACTTAAGTAATCCCAAGTAATCAGGAAGCTCAGAATCGCCAGCTCAGAATCGCCATTTTTTGACTACTTAAGCAATGACTACTTGAACCATACCTAAAATTCATGATATTGCGACAGAGACCTAGAATATTACGGAATTGTTAAAAGAACGGTTAAGAACCCCTCCCGTCCCGACAAGTCGTGACGGCTCTCCCCTCCTCCTACGGCGGATGTTCCATTTCGCTAAGGGGAGACAATCTGAATATTCGTCAGAAAACACTAATTTTTCTCTTTTCTCAAATATACTATAATAAACTGCAAAATTCAAGGCAAAAATTTATGTACACTGTGAAAAGCAGGGGTATAAGCAGCCCATAGCTTTAGCTATGGGTTAAAAATGGAAGGTATACCGAAACCGTTTCAACGGTTTATGGATTAGATCCATAATGTGTTAATGCATGCTGTAAAATTTGTTATTTTTTAAAACCGTTAAAACGGTTATTTATTTATTGTTTCTTAATACCCATAGCTGAAGCTATGGCTACTTTTTTTACAATCAAATTGCTTAATCACTATTAACTAATTATTTCAGTAATATCATTTTTTTTGTATCTGAAAAATTTCCTATATTGATTTTATAAAAATATATCCCACTTGAGTAGTTTGACCCATCCCAATCCACCTCATAACTTCCCGGTTTCAATTGCCTATTGACAAGAATCGAAATTTCATGTCCAAGTATATCATATATTGCTAAGTGGATAAATGGCTGGCGTTCATTGCCTACAATTGGAACATCGAATTTTATTTTTGTAATTGGATTAAACGGGTTAGGATAATTCTGGTATAATTTAATGCTTTCGGGAGCATTGGAAAAATTCCTCTTTATACCTATCGGCTGAGAGTATTTAATCGTAATCATGTCATAGTGACCATAATAATTACTGTTTGTTCCCATTCCCGTTATTAAAATGTCAAAATTCTTATCTATGATGATATCATAAGGATAAGAATCGCCATATTCAAAGTTATATATTTGTTTCCATTGCTCCGAACCTGCACTGTCATATTTGATTGTAATGTAGGAGTTATAATTAGGAAGATTCCCCCAGGAACCTGTTGTATAAACACTACCTCTCGAATCAATACACATAGTTGCTGTCATTGCTCCTAATTTTGATGTATCCTTTTTTGCCCAGATTAAATCACCATTATTTGAGTATTTTATTGCACACAATTGATAATAACCTCCCTGGCTCACACCCGTGTACCCTCCTGAATAGATATTCCCTGTACTATCTATCCCGATAGATGTTGCTACGTTATTGTCATATACAGTATCCTGGAAATAATATCGCCTTAACCATTGCTGAACTCCTGAATTTGAATATTTAATTGTGAACATATCCGCATACCTTTCATTTGCACAATAACTCGTACCTGTTATAAATACATTCCTATCCCTATCCATAGCAATATCATTTGCTACTGTTCCTTCTCCTATCGGTCCGCTGTATAACTGCGCCCACATTTGCCTGCCTGATGAGTCATATTTTATTGTTGCTGCGCTGTAATAATTACCTCCGGTTATATATACATTACAGCTGTCATCTATCACGATACCGTTCACTTTTGAATTGATGTCAACATTCCCGTATCTCTGAACCCACAGCTCCCTCCCGTCCGTTGAATACTTGATGGTCGTACACTGGAAACCGTTGCTAAGCATTGCGCTAAACCCTGTTACATACACATTCCCTGTATTATCTACCGCTATTTTCTGCGCCTGATCGATATCATGTGCAGGACCGTCATAATACTGCACCCATTGCTGATCCCCATTAGAATTATACTTTATTGTACAATAATCAAAATAGCTGCCTGAGCGGTAACTGTACCCAGTCACAAAAACATTTGAAGAACGATCTAAAGCGATTGCGTAAGCATACCTTCCTCCGGAATTATCCCCGTAATAATTTGCTATCCACTGCTGTGTGCCATCGGGTTTATATTTAATTGTGCAGTAGGCACTCCAATATGTGGTATGTGTATTTCCTGTAATATAAACATTACTCGAATCATCCAAAGCTAATGCAAGGGCTCCTGCAATGAAAGTATTAGAATCCGGGTATCTCCTTACCCATTCCTGTGTTACCTGGGATAAACAGCGTATGGGCAGGAAATAAATTATTAAAAATATAAATGCGGGATATAATAGATATCTGCGGGTAATGTTTATGATAGCCAGAATTAAGAGCTTAAATTTCAAATAAATATTCATTTTATCTTTATACAAAGATTAATTAAAGAATATTATATCAATTTTGGATCTTCCCCCAAGGAAAGAATCCAAATAATAGCCCATCTTCCTTGCCCCTTATCATGTCGGGAATCAGACTACCATTTAAGCTCCACTCTGTAGTACATAAATATAATATTATAAATCTCCGATGTCAATAACTAATAAAATAAATTTATCAAGGCTACTCATATGTACCTATATATCAATAACTTACAATAACATTTAATTATATATTTTTTACAATTATAAAAATTTAATAAATACGAAATTATTATAATATCACGATAAATAATCATATAAATAATTTATTAGAAAATAATATTTGAAATGAGATTATGAGCCATGCCAGGTGTGTAACTCTCCAACGAGTCCTTCGAACCCGACACTGAATTATCGTAGTACCAGGATATAATAAAAAGGGCGTTCAAATGAACGCCCTTAACCTGTTTTTACTCGTCAGACCACTGAGAGTGGTCTAACGAGTATTATTATGTACTTACTTTTTGTTTGCTCCTGTGTCCGTTTCCGTTCGTACCGGATGCAGTCTCTTTCTTTTTGCTCACACCGTTCTTAGAAAGTACCTCGGTTGGGTTTTCTTCCGGTTTTAGCTTTCTGTACCTGTGTACGAGAGCGAAGAAAAATCCGATGACCATAATAATAGTTCCGCCCCATACAAGATTGATGAATGGTTTTATGCTTGCGGTTAGTACAAGTGTTTCGGGACTAGTGTTTGCCTTCGGCTGTGTGTTATCCACAACTGCAATATCAACGGTTTCATCGCCGCTGATACTTACTTTTGTCAGATAAAATGTATATTTGTCAGTGCTCTCCATCTGCACCGGAATAGGTTCCTGCGAACCCTGAGAAATTTTTTCTTCAGCAGTAAGGGTTTCCTTTTTCTTTCCGTTAGTTATTTCAAGGGTTGCGCCTATCACATTATCCTTCCCCTCCTGCATAGCATTTCGGTTGAACTTCGAACGGTCATAATCGACGAACTTAACCTTCAGCCCCTTCACTTCCTTTTCATCACCTTTATAGAAGCTCACAACGTCTTCTTTGGAATAATCCTCCGGAACTTCCAGTGACATCGGTGATAGATAAAGGTCTTTAGTAACAAGGTTCGCTATATCGGGGTTCTTCATTACACCCTGCGAGTAATCGCTGTAATACATTATTGGCTGGAGCAGGAATCCCCTTCCGTCCTTTTCGACCACAACATTGAAATGGTATTTTTGTTCGTCACCCGGGATAGGTGTGGCACCTTTATATGTCATCTTATACCCAAGTGCTTCACGGGTTTCATTGATAGGAAGCGATATGTTCTGTTCTTTCGAATACCTTGAAGAACCGATGATGCCGAGGAACAACAGCATAATACCGAGGTGTGCTATATATGGTCCCGCTTTGAACCTGTTCTTCATGAACACGGTATAAGCAATCTCCGCATTAATAAAGAATGCGAACATAGCCGCCGCGGCAAATACCGCCATTAATATATCCGTGATGCCGATGATCACAAAAAAGATCGTCACAAGTGCGGTCAGAACCAGCGGAACATATAAGCTCTTAAGAAATGCCTTTTCTTCCGAATGTTTCCATTTTAGGAGTATGCTGAACCCGTTGATGGCTGCTATCAGTATAGCGAGCGGCAGGTTCATGCGGTTGTAAAAATCGGGGTCAACAGTGCCTTTAGCCATTATCGGCCAGCTAGTTCCGATGGCTATTACCAGTGCCGTTGCACACAGCGTAATTGCACCTACGAAAAGAGCCGATTCGCGTGAAAGAATATTTGCTGTATCGGTTCTATCGGTCTTCAAGCTTTTCAGCCTGAATAATATCAATCCAAGCCCACCCGCTCCGAAAAGCGAGAGGAATACGATCAAAAACAAATAAACTTCCTGACCCGGGTCCACGAATGAGTGGACTGAAGCATCTCCAAGCACGCCGCTTCTCGTAAGAAAAGTGGAATACAATACCATTATATAAGCCATAACACATAACAGCAGGCTCGTCTTTTTGAACTTCCCCGTTTTCTGTTCGGTAATCATAGTGTGAATACCCGCAACAATGACGATCCACGGTACAAAGGAAGAATTTTCTACCGGGTCCCAGCCCCAGTATCCGCCCCATCCCAGAACGCCGTAAGCCCAGAAACCGCCGAGCATAATTCCCGTTCCAAGGACCATGCCGGAGAACAGTGTCCACGGGAGAGCAAGTTTTAGCCACCTGTCATACTTATTTTTTATTAATGCAGCAGCTGCAAAACAGAAAGGTATCGCAAGCGATGAAAAACCTGTAAACAGTATAGGCGGATGAATGGACATCCAGAAATTCTGCAGGAGCGGGTTCAATCCCCTTCCGTCGGGAGGAACAAATCCTATCTGCACATCTTTGGGAAATGATTCCCAAACTAATTTATAAGGCGATTTGATAATGAGTATGAACAGCAGGAAGGTTTGTATCAAAGTGAATATCGACATCACGTCAGCTTCATATTTATCCTTGCTGTCTTTATCCCTGTTAGTGAGATATGCCAGAAGAAATATTCCCATAACCGCCATTAAGAATGCCCACAGGTGGAAGCTTCCTTCCTGTCCCGCATAGAAAGTTGATATCAGCAGGTTAAGGGGAAGGTCCCTTGAACTGTAATCCCACACATACGTATACTGGAACTGGTGTGTAAGGATTAGGTACAGCAAATATGCAGCAGATGAAATTGTTATGACAGAAGCTGCGTGAAAGAAAAATCTTGCAAGAGAGTGTATGTTCTTTATTTTACCCGAACGAGTCAGGAAGAAGCACAACGAAGAAAGAAGTGCCGATACAAAAGCTACATATATTAAAATTTGTCCTATATCCATATAATTGGTTAACAGTGAATTTCAGAATTACGAGCCGGATTTAATGACATCCTGTCCTTTGCCTTCATATTTGGAAGGGCATTTGGTCAGAACTTCCTTGGCGTAGAAGCATCCGTCTTTTACCTTGCCTTTAGCAACCACATTCTCCGCCATCTCAAAATTGTTCGGCTTCGAGCCGTCGAGCACAACCTTCATAACCGTATTATTATCGTCCTTCATATAAAAACTGAACTGGTTGGTGCCCGGGTCAAATCCCGATTCCTTATCTTTCACCCAGGAGCCCTTTACCTGGCACGTCTTGTGATTAATATTCGCATTTTGAAAATTAGAATACTCGATCTTGCTGTCTTTGAACGCAAAGAATCCCACTACAAGAAAGATGATTATTATTAATCCGCCTATTAGATTTCGCTTGTTCATATATTAGAATATATTATGATTATTTTTTCTACTTTTCAAGTTTAGATACTTTCCTGCTCATGCTCCGGAGATATAAGTATATCCCGATCCATATCAGCAGAATGATTATCAGTACTACGTAATATGAATTCTTATTTAAGAAATTATAAAAGTTATCCATAAATTCTCATACACTCGGAACGGTTATTCCGGTATGGGCATACCCATCTGCTGGTATATATCCTCGATTTGTTTTTTATTCGCCGCCGCTTCACGGTTTGACGGGTCAAGCTCCAGTACCCTTCTGTATCTCTTGAGTGCAGGTCTGTATTTCTTCTTCGGCGTCAGGTCTGCGTCAAACATAAGGTAATTGGCAGCAGCCATCTGTTTCTCAACGGCGATCTTTTTATCGGCTTCGGATTTAGTTTTCTGGTATTTAGCATCGGCATCATCGGCATCTTTAGTGAGCTGATCGGCTTTAGGATCTTCATTTTTTTGGCTGACATCGCCCGACGGGTTCCCCTGATCTGTGCCTTTCTGAAGGTTCCTGTGGATGGAGTCGTTAGGCATATTTTGATTTGAGAGGGGAGCCTGTTTATTGGTATTCTGCATTTCTTTAGGAACTTCCTTTGTACAAGAACTAATAATAAAGGCTGAGATCATGAGTATAAAAGGTAGCAGGTAATTATTTTTACTATTAAACATATATTATATTATTTTCCCTTTGAAATAAATATATCAAAATACATAGATTTTAGCTCAATACTTATGCCAAAATAAGTTGGATAAAATAACGGATTTTTGAATTTTTTTTGAAATGGTCCTCATTTTCCCCAAATAAATATGACTTAACTCCACAATATATTCATTTAACTAACTTGTGTATAATTTAACAATTATGTATAATAAATAAATCCTAAATTGAGTGACTTTTGATACTTTTATTCTTATTTTGATAAGAATTTATCTAAAATTCAGTAAATCTATTCAAAATTACATTAAAAATCTACTCATTTCAATTTTTTTCACTTGAAAAATGGGTTAAACAGATGTTAAGGTAATTTACAATCTTGTTTTTGAATAACCGAGTATGTATATTAGAGGAATATTAATAAAAATCATTCAAAAATAGTTCAAAACTCACTGAAAACCATCGGTTTTTGATCAAAAACACTCAAAAGGAGCGATATTCTTTTTATGGGCACTACTTCTGATCTAAGAAGCGGTTTAGTAATAAAGTATAACAACGAACTGCACGTAATAGTAAAATCCGAGCATAGAACACCCGGTAACCTGCGGGCTTTTTACCAGGTTAAGATGAAAAACTTAAAAAACGGTAAAATGATAGAGAACCGTTTCCGTTCCGGCGAGGAGATCGAGGT
>JBEKSX010000006.1:0-48559 GCA_049516635.1 Ignavibacteria bacterium
ATTCACCACATTCTGAGATTCTATTTCGGAAAATGGTAAAGTCCCGCGGTAAGTACCGGAACCCCCGCTGCATGGATCGGTGCTGGAACCGCCATTTGTTGAATTCCAGAACTGATATATACCGAAATTCCGGTTCAAGTCAACAGGTCCGCAATTCCCTGTAGTAATGTGCCTGTTGCATCTCCAGTTCCCGCCGGAGTATGTTTCATTGTACACATAGCCGTCGGGATTGAAGAACGGCATCCAATAAATTTCCCTGTTATTCAAGATATAAGTAGCAATTGGATCGATATTGTAATTTTCCAGCAGCCAGTAGACAAAATATAGCTGTTGTTCCATACCCATGGGTTCACGGGCATGTATGAGCGCATGCAGCAGAACTTCCGGCCTGCCTGTGGGAGCATCCGGATTTTTGGTTATCCTGACCACCCACATTTGCCTGCTCTCTATCGTATTCCCGATCGACCATTTAACCGATACTAAGTTCGGATACTCTATCCTCATCGAATCGAGTTTGCTGACCAATTCTGCATATTTTAGATATCCCAGGTTTCTCATCGTCCCATAGATAGAGTGCGTTACGTTATACAACTCCTTTGACTGCTCCATCGCCTTCTGTATTTCAATATCGCTCATCTTAGGCATCGTCTTCTGATATGCATCGATGTCATCAATGATTATCTGATAGGAGACCCCGGACCTGTTCAGCATATGCATCTCATTTTCATCAAGCGAAGTTTCGAAATACTTGCCCCGTTTCGATAGACCGCCATCAAAATATAAACCAGCTTGTTCGATCTTTAAAAAATCAGCATCGCTCTTGGCAAATATTCTGACTTGTGAAACTTTTGGTCCGTTATTAACCGGCGGATTATTCGGTTGATTAAAACTAAAACCGTTCAGTGAGAAATATACAATAACTGAAAGCATTAGAATTAGTACGCCTGAATGTACAATTGTTTTAGTAATTTTAAGATTATTCATGTTTTTTAATATTGTTTATAAATTCACAATTTTTATTATTTTATTAAAATCATTTTTTTAGTATCAATAAAGTTTCCTGCTTCTATCTTGTAGAAATACATACCCGAAGCATAATTTGTACCATCAAATGACACATCATAATAACCCGGATTCTTTCTCTCGTTCAACAGGGTAGCCACCTTTTTACCAAGCACATCATATATTGTGATGGTAACAAATTCCGATCTTGGCAGCTGGAACTTAATATTTGTAGCAGGGTTGAATGGGTTCGGGTAATTTTGTCCCAGGGCAAATTTGTCCGGCATTCCTTTGTTCTTTCCTGGAATCGCTTCCGGAGGTATACAGTAATTCGTAAGTTTAATATCATCTACCCACCATCCTGTATTTTGAATATATGAATCGCTGTTCAGCCTGAACCTGATCTTTAACACTGTAGTATAATTTGCAAAAGACGTGATATCGTACGTCTGTTGAGTCCATACAGTATCGGTGCCTGTAAATGATGCTATTGTCTGCCAGTCGGAACCGTTATTGCTTGATACCTCAACATATCCAAAATCGTAATTATGCTCAAGGTCATATCTTTGCCAGAAAGTTAAATAACATACCGGCATGAATAGTATGTTGATAGGTTGCGCAAGTATTAAGGAATAGTTTGCGTTTGCCGGATAGGGACTGTAACCGAATGAATGAGAAGGTGAATGCGATTGATCACTTTTGATCATCCACCCGCCTTCAGCTGTCCAGTTCGTGATACCATTCTCGGCATCATCAACGAGAGTCAGAACGCCGCTTCCTACATACACATATAAATTAGCTGTATATATGGTGCTCGTATCAAGCTTGATACTCAGAGTTGCCGGTATTGCGCAATTATTCGGTGCATCCGGTTCAATAGTAAAATTGAAAATTGAGCTATCCGCCGTGAATGGAGCAAGACTGGCATATGTATATTGCTGCACCGGAATATTTATCCTCGAGTTACCAGGAACCAGGCTCACCGTAAGGTTTGCTGCAGCGGTCAATCCTTTATTCCTGAATATCACCTTCAGGTTACCGGATTGTCCCGGCTGATAGTAAGGCTGATCAAACACTTTGGAAATAGGTAACACGTACGGTCCTGCAACGAGACAAATATACTGATTCATCCAGAGCATTCCTTCAGCAAGAGGAATGATCTCTGATTGTGTAGGCCAAAAACCGGTTAAACCCGTTTCAGGTGTCATCTCAATTATTTTGGTATGTCCGCTGTCGTTATAGTTCCAGTCATCAGAGCTCCCCCTTGTTTGGTAACCTACGGTCTGTGAAGGCCTGCCGTATGTGTAGTGATTGTATTGCGTCATATCGATAGAATACTCCTGAAAAATAGTATCATCTATCGTAGGGCTATCACTCCAGCACCAGGGTCTTATCAAATAATTCCCGAACGTATGTGCCGTAAGAGCAGTCTTAAAATGCATCGAATTAACAAAATTTGCCATGTTCAGAACTTCAGGCGCAGAGAATGGAGAAGATCCTCTGTAGGTCTCATCGCCGCACATATCACTTGAACCTCCATTGGTCGAATTCCAGAACTGGTAAGTACCGTAATTTCTGTTAAGGTCTGTGCCTGTATCACCGGAACAGGGCTGTCTGTTCATTCTCCACATACCACCTCCATTCGGAACGGTTGTTTCGTTGTAAACATATCCGTCTACATTATAAACAGGTATCCAGTAAATATCACGATATGTAAGGATATATGTTGCAACAGGATCTGCCCCATAATTTTCAAGAAGCCAGTAGATGAAATACAACTGCTGTTCCATACCTTCCGGTTCACGTGCATGTATGAGGGCATGCAGCATAATTTCAGGTCTGGGTGTGCCGAAAATATTGTCAGGGTCCTTTGTAATCCGTATACACCACATCGGCCTGCCTTCATATGTATTTCCTATTGACCACTTCTTGGATATAAAATTGGGATATTCCAATCTCAGCGAATCGAGAACTTTTACCACTTCTGACCAGGTCAAAAATCCACCCATCGAGCCATAAATAGAATGCCCTACATTAAAATTTGTCTTCGACTCCACTAAGGATCTTTGAACATCCATTTCCGACATTTTGGGAAGATTATTATAGTACGTATACCAATCATCTACCAAAACCTGATATTGAATTCCGGAATAGCTTAACTTTTTTATCTCTTGTTCTGATAGCCAGGTATCAAAATAAATTCCCTGCTTAAAAATACCTCCATCCAGATATAAGCCCGCTTGATCAATTCTCTTAAAATCCTGTTTCGAAGCAGCAAATATCCTCACTTTCGAGTATTTATGCTGTGCACCATTCGACTGAGAATTGGAATTTTCTTTCAAATAATATCCGTTGGAGACTATGTAAATGAAAGAAAAAACCACAACCAGAAAAACTATTGAACGAGATATCATACTATGTAAGAATTTTGACCGCATGTCTTTCTTATTATTGGATGTTTCAGATTTTAATAAGTATAAGGGGCTAATTGCAAATTAAAATTATCTCCGCATTAACAAAATTAAATAATTCTGTAATTGAAATCAATCTTAATATTATAGATTAAATTGACAAATTACAGCTCATTGATAATTGTACACTCAAAATCGACATAAATAGTCACCAGAATTCGATATAAACGATTTTTCGTGTACCGGCCGCAATTAATATTAATGTACTTTTCTCTATAAAATTTCAACATAATTCAGGTCTTTCCCATAAGTTTCTTCAAGATTTATTGCTGAAATATATGCAATTAACAATGCTATCAGACTGATTGTAAGTCCTCCATATACGATCCCTATGTGCCCGCTTACGAATTCGAAAGCAAGGGTCATTGGCACTACACCTCCCCTGACAAAATTCGGAACAGTGGTTGTCACAGTTGCTCTCAAGTTTGTACCGAATTGTTCCGAAGCAATAGTGACAAAAATCGCCCAGTAACCGCCGCCAAATCCCAGGAGGATGCATAAAGTATAGAAATAGAAAGATGTAAAATGATTATAAAAAAGATATACACCGATGAATAAAGTCATGATAAGCAGATATATTAAAACAACTTTTTTCCTTGATCTTATTAATTGGCTAAGAGAGCCGCTGGTAAAATCGCCGAGAGCCAGACCTATATAGCAGTACATTACGGCACTGCCGGCACTGATCGCTTCTTTAACTCCCAACTGTTTAGCAAATTCCGGCGAGAACGTTATCAGTACACCTACTATGAACCATATTGGTATTCCAATAGCTATGCATTTAATGTATTTAATAAATCTGTCCCAGCTTGTAAATAATTCCTGGAACAGGCCTCTCTTAACGTTTCCTTTAAGGATCATAGAGAACATCCCCGACTCATAAACTCCGATCCTCAGGATTAGCAGAGCCATACCAAGTCCTCCGCCCACAAAAAATGCGATCCTCCATTCAAAGAAGTCCCCTACTAAAGCAGCCGCGACCGCTCCGAGTATCCCGATTGTAGCTACTAACATCGTTCCGTACCCCCGGGATTCTTTTGACATTACTTCACTCACAAGGGTAATTCCAGCACCCAGTTCCCCTGCTAACCCTACACCTGCGATCAATCTTAGTACTGCGTACTGTTCCATGTTCTGTACAAATCCGTTTGCAATATTGGCTATGGAGTATACAATAATCGAACCGAATAAGACCGAGATCCTACCTCGTTTATCCCCCATGATTCCCCATAATATCCCCCCGAGAAGCATACCCGCCATCTGCATGTTGAGAAGAAGAACCCCATTTGACAACAACGAATCGCCGGTAATGCCTAAAGATTTCAACGATGATATCCTGACTATGCTGAATAATATCAGATCGTAAATATCAACAAAATAGCCGAGTGCTGCAACTATTACTATCCCGACTACATTTCTCCTTTCGGAATATTCTGTGTTCATAATTATTCCCTTTCCGAAAAAGGAAAATAGTATTACTATTTATTTAAGCAGAATTAATTTTTTCGTTTGTGAAAATGAACCCACCGATAATTTATAAAAATAAACTCCGCTGGGGAAGTTCGATGCATCCCATTCGACGTCGTATATTCCGGGTATTAAATAGCCACTAACCAATGTAGAAATCCGCTTTCCTAGAATATCATAGATCACAAGCCGGATAAGCGGTTTCATCTCTTTGCCGGAGAACGATACATCGAAACTTATTTTTGTTTGAGGGTTAAACGGGTTTGGATAAGCATCATATAACTTGAAGAATTTTGGAATTATTCCGTTTTCGTTCTTAACTGAGATGGGAGGCATTATAGGTATATAATCAACGAAGCCCAAAGCCGGGTTATCCGGTTTATGGAATATATGCGCTTCGATGGAATCGAGGTTGTTCGTACCCCAAAAATTATTTTCCGCCTTCATGGAATCGGGTGTATTGTTGTAAAGATCCACTATTGTATCATTATGGTAGTTCCCGTAAATGTAGTTCCATCCGTGAACAGAAGTATCAGGGTTATTAAGATCTCCGAGATTCGGTCTGGCTCTGTTTTGAACCGTGACGCCCCATAAATTCCATCTTATTTTATTACCGCTGATAATAACTTTAATTGTTGAATCACCGTTTAAATTTATCCCGCTGCCGCCTGAAAGAGGATTAGGATTTATATTATTGCTGTCTATGGTATTGTTTTTAACGATAGCGTTTATGTGTGTATTTAGAAAAGCAATACCATAGCTGTTCTTCGTGATAATATTATTTTCTATTATACAGTTTTGAATTGAACCTATCGGGAACAAAGCAATTCCGCCAGCAGGGCTGTAAAGACCCCTTATAATATTATCCTTAATAACCAGAGTATCTGGATTTGCTGCGCCCAGGTTTATTTGAGGATAGTTTTCACCGTACACATTATTTTCATATATATAATTTCCGATTATTTGAGGTGAAGATGGTATGTTTGCACCTGATATGATTGCTGATCGCCGATTGCCGTAAATTTTATTGTTGGAAATTATGGGGTTTGATCTGAATAGGTTTATTGTACCACTGGAAAAATTGCTCACTAATGTATTATATCTTAGTACACAGCTATCTATCAAAATATTTGAATTTATCAATTTAATAGCATTCCCGTATTCAAATATCATTTTCTTCAGGACTGAGGCGCTGCTCAGCGAATCGAAGCTTATTCCGAGAAATTTTTGTGTTGTATCCTGTGCTGTTATTTTGACTGAATCAGGCGGATTGATCTTAAGCGTACCTTTTATATAAATTAAAAATTGAGGTGCAAGTTTGATAGTGGCGTTATTATAGATCTTAATTGTATCTGATACAGATATGATAATGGTATCGTTCATGTAATATATTCCGCCGGAATAGGTCACATATCCGGAAGAATAAGCCACAAGGCTGTCCAGATTCCAGCTTCTGCCTGTTCCGGGTGTAGAGTACTGTGCAAAAAAATTACCCGATAAGAGAAGCAAAAATAACAGTATATATTTTTTCATGTTTTGCGGAAAAGTTTCAAATGAATTAAAGTTTATTATTTAAAATAAAACAAATTATAATATTCTTTAATGCATATATTCACCTTTGCAATCGAGCAGAAAATATGAAATAATTTATATATAATCGTTTCATTTTAGACAGAAGCTGAAAGATATTTCTTTATTAGAAAAGTCAGAACCCGGTTCTCGCAAATTTTTTATCGAGCTCATCCATAGAGATTTTCACGATGGTGGGTCTTCCATGCGGACATACATAAGGCATTTTAACGGCAAATAATTTATCAATAAGGTTCAGCATTTCATCTTCGTTCAGTTTATCCCCGGTCCTGATAGCGTGTTTACACGCAAATGACTTAGCAAGATTATCTCTCTTTTCAAGATTAAGCTTCACATCGTTCTCTTTGAATTCATCGATAATTTCCTGAAGTATTTTAGTTTCATCGCCTAGCCTTACATCGGAAGGGATTCCGTTTATCCTCACTTTTCCCCTGGAAAGCAGGTCAATATCAAATCCAAGGCTACCCAGTTCTTTTTCGATACTTCTTGCTACTTCGTAATCAACAATGTTGAGGTCTACATTAAGAGGAATTAACAGCTGTTGTGATAAATTTGCATTTGAATTTAGCCTTTCCAGTGCCTGTTCATATAGTATTCTCTCGTGTGCTGCATGCTGGTCAATTATCATGAGGGTATTTTCAAGCTGGTACATAATATACTTTTTCTGGAACTGCCATATCGAGCTTTTGCCTTTTATGTTTTCCAGTTCTTCGTGAGTAAGCGATCTATCCGGAACCTCTCGTGTGGTCGACTTACCTTCGCGGCTTTCCCCTTCCTCTTCTAGCTTCGAATACCGGTTTCCGCTACCCCCCAGTATTTCATGGATATCGGGAACGGCCGGTTTCTTAAATTCAAAAATTCTTTCTTTGCGGGATCCGCTTACTGTAAAATTGGAAGAAGGATATATCTTAAATTGCCCTTCATCTGTTTGACGTTCCAGGGAGTTGATCTCTATTTTGGCAATAAGGTTATTCTGCTCTAAGGTACTTATTATGCTTTTCCTGACAAATCCGAATATTGCTTTTTCATTATCGAACTTGACTTCCAATTTTGACGGATGAACGTTAACATCAAAGTGATTAGGATCTAAATGAATAAATAGAAAAAAATTCGGGTAATCCCCCTTCTCGATCAGGTCCCCGTATGCCAAATGAACGGCATATGATATAGATTTATTTACGATGTAACGATCATTTAGAAACAGGAACTGATCCTGCTTTGTTTTTTTTGTAAAGCTTGGTCTTGAAATATAGCCGTTAAGTGAAATCAGTCCGCTTTCCTGTTCTATCGGGATTAACGTTTCTGCAAAATCATTCCCGTAAATTTGCTCGATTCGCTTTCGCAGGTTAGCGGAGTGTAAATCGAAAATCTCTTCATCTTCATTGATAAAAATGAAAGCTACTGCAGGATGGGCAATCGCTAATCTCACAAAGGTATCATAAATGTGCCTGAACTCTGTCTGGTTGGATTTCAGGAAATTTCTGCGTGCCGGAGTGTTATAGAACAAATTTTTCACTGAGACGGAACTCCCCTTTCGACCCAAACTTCCGGTAGAGAAAGTTTTATCAACTATCTCTCCGCCATAGTTCTTGACCACAGTTTCCAGCTCAGACCCTTCTGTCCTGGTAACTAATTCCACCTGGGCAACAGCGCTTATCGAGGCAAGTGCTTCTCCCCTGAAACCAAGCGTGTTTATGTTTTCAAGGTCTTCGGCTGAAGATATTTTACTGGTTGAATGTCTCTGAAAACACATTACGGCATCTTCTTCACCCATCCCGCTCCCGTCATCGAAGACCTGAATCAGGTTCTTGCCGGAATCCTTGATCCGCAGCTGGATTTTCTGAGACCCTGCATCCAGTGAGTTCTCTATCAGCTCTTTCACAACAGATTCCGGTCTACCGACAACTTCACCTGCTGCTATCCTGTTAGCTACGAATTGAGGCAATATTTTAATTAATGGCTGCAAAATAGTATTCTTACCCGTCTTCTAATAAAGCTTTTACAAAATCACTTCTATTAAAAATTTGCAGGTCATCAATTTTCTCACCGACTCCTATATACTTGACAGGTATTTTTAGTTCGCTATTGATCTTAAGGACAATACCTCCTTTTGCAGTTCCGTCGAGTTTCGTGAGGATTAGTCCCGTAATACCAATAGCATCTGTAAATTGTTTTGCCTGGTTCATTCCATTTTGTCCCGTCGTGGCATCTAATACCAGGAGTATTTCATGCGGGGCTTGCGTAATTATCTTCTGCGCTACTCTTTTTATTTTTTTTAATTCTTCCATTAGATTTGTCTTAGTGTGAAGCCTGCCTGCTGTATCTATTATAACAACATCGTATTTATTTGATATTGCGGAATTTATCGCATTATAAACTACTGCGCTTGGATCACTTCCCTGTTTTAGCCCGATAATTTCTGCACCTGACCTGTCAGCCCACAATTCAAGCTGCTCATTTGCTGCTGCTCTGAAAGTATCGGCAGCTGCTATCAGTATTTTATTACCTTCTTTTTTATAGTTGTATGCCAGCTTGCCTATCGAAGTTGTTTTACCTACTCCGTTCACACCTACTACCATTATTATATGAGGTTTTTCATATATTTTAAAAGTGTCTTCCGGATTACCATTCTCTTTTGAAAATACACGTTGAATTTCATCCTTTATCATAGAATTCAACTCCCCGGAATCAGCGTATTTTTCTATTTTTGCGCGGCTTTTAATATTCTTCACAATATCTTCGGTTGTACTTACTCCTACATCAGAACTTAAAAGTATTTCTTCGAACTGTTCCAGAAACTCATCGTCTATTGTACTCTTTGCCACAATAAGCCTATTTACCTTAGAAAAAATGTTATTGTGTGTTTTTACTAAACCCTGCTTTAATTTTTCGAAAAAACCCATAATTTTTCTTAATAATCTTAAAATTAGTAAAATTAGTCTGTAATAACAACGAAAAACTGCACCAGTTATTGTTTTCTCAGTGATAATCACAATGCACTTTATCGAAAGAAATTATTTGTTTATGTTACGCTTTCACCGTTAAAAAAAGATAGAAACCGGATAAATCAAGTTAGTGCCTATCAGAAAAGCATTATATTGGACAATATTTTGGATTAGTATTGCCATCATTTTCAATTTAGGGGTATATTTTGCCTTAGGTGAACAAAAAGCGATCGAATTTCTTACCGGGTATGTAATAGAAGAATTCCTTAGCGTAGACAACCTTTTCGTATTTCTCATATTATTCAATTATTTTAAGATACCGCCTCAACATCAGAGAAGAGTGCTCAATTATGGTATAGCAGGGGTGATCATTCTACGGGGTTTATTTATTCTGCTGGGAGTAACTCTGATAAACCATTTTTATTTCGTTCTGTACATATTTGGGGTAATATTACTATATTCCGGTTATAAAATAACCTTCACAAAAGGAAAAGGGGTTCATCCTGAGAAAAATAAAGTCTTAAAGCTCGTCAAAAAGATTATGAGAACTACCAGTGAACCTCACGGGCACAAGTTCTTTGTAAAGAAAGAAGGCAAAACCTACGCTACAACTTTATTCATCTGCCTTCTGGTAATAGAATCAACTGATATTATATTTGCGGTAGATTCGATCCCCGCAATTTTCGCAATCACAACAGATATCTTGATTGTTTTTTCTTCTAACATACTTGCTGTACTGGGCTTGAGGTCGATATATTTTCTGCTTGCCGTTATCTCGGATAAATTTGAGTACGTTAGAAAAGGGGTAGGTTTGATATTATTATATGTAGGTATAAAAATGTTACTACCCTTAATAAATCCGGTGTATCATATCCCAACCTTTATATCTCTCTTAATAATACTTACAATTTTAGCTTTATCTGTTCTTTTATCCATAGCTATTAAAAGAAGAAAAATTACTCATGAAATTCGTTAAGCTTATCCCTTTATACAAAATAATATTGTTTTTCAATCTAGACTTTAGCATTTTAATAATGCTTTTTTATAACTAAATTTATACAATGTATGATTTTTACAGATTTTACGACTTTTTATAAATACTACCAATGAACGTACCATTTGTAGATCTAAAGTCTCAATACCTGATTATAAAAGGCGAAATATTAGCAGAAATAAACGAAGTCCTTGAGAATACTGCTTTTGTTTGCGGAAAAAAAGTAAAAAAATTCGAAAATGATTTCGCCATCCAGCACGATGTGAAATATTGCATTGGACTCAGCTCCGGAACAGACGCCCTGCACACTGCCTTAACAGCTATCGGAATCAAATCAGGTGACGAAGTGATAGTTCCGGTCAATACATTCATTGCAACATCAGAGTCCGTTAGTTTATGTGGGGGGAGACCGGTGTTCGTGGATCATGATGAAAGAACTTATAACATCGATGTAAATAAAATAGAAAAGGCTATATCAAAGAAAACAAAAGCGATAATACCGGTACATCTATACGGACAACCCGCTGAAATGGATAAAGTAATTGAGGTTGCTAGAAAACATGATCTTTATGTAATTGAAGATTGTTCACAGGCACATTTTTCGACATACAGAGGGAAAAAAGTAGGCGGTTTTGGTATCATCAGTACTTTCAGTTTTTATCCGGGTAAAAATCTGGGAGCTTATGGAGAAGCCGGGGCAGTTGTTACAAATGATACAGAATTGTATTCGAAAATGCTAAGGTTCCGGCAGCATGGTTCAACAGAAAAATATATTCATGAGAGCGAAGGCCACAATTACAGGATGGAAGAAATGCAGGCAGCTGTTCTTAACGTTAAACTTAAATATATTTCTCAATGGACGGAGAAGAGAAGACGTGCCGCGGATCTATACACAGAAGAGTTATCCAAATTAACTTCTTACGGGTTTATAATCCCATATCATCCGGAATATTCTTCTCCTGTTTACCACCTGTACGTAATAAGATCGGAAAAAAGGGATGAGTTAAGTAAACATCTGGCAGAAAAGGGCGTTGCAACGGCACTCCATTATCCATTGCCTCTGCATCAGCAAAAAGCTTACGCTTACTTACAATACAGAACCGGGGACTTTCCTGTGGCAGAAAAGTGCTGCGGTGAAATTTTATCTTTACCATTATTCCCAGAAATAACAGATGAGCAGATCATATATGTCTGCGATTCAATAAAAAGTTTTTATTTATAGAGTAACATTTACATGTTTTTCGGATTCATTAAGAAATATGGCTTAAAAAAGATATTACTGGCTTCATGTGATCTGCTCTGCGCATTAATAGCAGCTTCTTTAAGCATAGCTTTGACATTTAATAGAGATCATGCGCCTTCAATCTTTGTCGGATTACTAGCCGAAAAAATTTTAATTTTTCTTCTGGCTGCTGTGATAGTTATTCCTATTTTCAGATACTACCACCTGTACAAGCATAAATATTTCCTCAAAACGGGAGAGCAGGTTCTTTTAATTCTCAAAGGATTATTAATTGACTGCGTAATAATTATTCTAATCATATTTATAGTTAAAACTCAAGAAGCACTTCACGATTCCAGATTACAAGTAATATTGTTCTTCTCTATTTCTTTCATATTGATTTCATTATACAGGATTTTCATTTTCCGTCCTGCGATGCGGTCTGATAATCTCAGTGAAAACTTATCAAAATTTTTTACACGGCGGGCACTGGCGATTGGTGCTGGCGGATTGGGAAGGTTCTTTTCAGAATCACTTTCTATGAAACAGCACTACCATATAGACCTGGTCGGTTTCATTGATGATGACATATCTAAATCGGGTAAAAATATCAAAGGTATCCCCATCCTGGGTTCTACAAATAATCTAAATAATCTGGTGACCGAATATGATATAGATGAAATATATGTTACGATCCAGAAGATAGATAATAAGGCTTTGTTAGACTTGATCGAAAAATGTAAGCTTACTACATGCCAGATAAATCTCGTTTCCAATCATTTCGACATTATAAATGCGAAACTGGATGTTAATGAATTCCATGACCTCAAGATCATATCTATCTCATCAAAAGCTTCTCCGTTGTATTCAGAAAAATTCAAGCGAATTTTTGATATTTTAATTAGTTCTATACTTATAGCAATAATATCCATTCCATCTTTGATTATTTCTGTTCTAATTAAATTGACCTCTTCGGGTACCATATTATACAAAACTGCTGTCATAGGAAAAGACGGAAAGCCGTTTTTCTGGTTTAAGTTCAGAACTATGTACGAAGATAACGACCCGACCATCCACAAAGAACACTTGAAAAGACTGATCGTAGAAAACCACGCAAATCAAAAATTAATAAATGATCTGAGGATCACCAAGGTGGGAAGAATTCTCAGGAAGTTCAGTCTGGATGAACTCCCTCAGCTTTTTAATGTATTCAAAGGTGATATGAGCCTGGTCGGTCCCAGGCCTTGTTTACCGTATGAATATGAGATATTCAAAGATTGGCATAAATTAAAATATAAAGTAATACCGGGAATGACCGGATTAGCTCAAATCACAGCCAGAAACAGGAAAGATGTTACTTTCAATGATTCTGTCCTGCTGGATTTATACTATGCGGATAACCAGTCTCTCTGGCTTGATCTAAAAATCTTATTTAAGACTGTTCCCATACTCATGTTTGGAAAGGGTGGCGTTTAAAATGATAAAAAGCAATAAACCGATTAACGTTGGAATAATAGGCTGCGGCTATTGGGGACCCAATCTGGTTAGGAATTTTTCAAGTCTTGCTAATTGCAAAGTAAAAACGGTAAGTGATCTAAAACCGGGTAGGTTGGATTATATCAAAAAAGAATTTCCGTTTGTTGATACCACAAAAAATTATAAGGATATCATTAAAGATAAGACTATACATGCAGTGATTATTGCCACTCCTGTAAAAAGTCATAAGGATATCGCTGAAGAATCCTTGTTCTTCGGAAAAAATGTTTTCATCGAAAAGCCTATGACCTATAGCTCCGAAGATGCCGAGTCACTTGTGGTAACTGCAAAAAAACTAAACAAGAAAATAGCCGTCGGACATGTATTTCAATTCTCGCCGGCAGTGCGTAAAATTAAATCACTTTTGAAATCAAATGCTATCGGGGATGTCCTCCATATTACTTCTTCAAGAATAAATTTAGGGCCTCCAGAATCAGAAGTTGATGTAATCTGGGACCTGGGACCGCATGACTTTTCCATACTCCTTCATCTGCTGGAAGAAATTCCCTGGAAGATCTTATGCAATAAAGAATCTTACCTGTTCAGCAGATCAGACTCCCATGCATTTCCTAAAAAGAGAACCGGTTCGGGATTGATCAACAATGCTCATATCGATCTAAGCTTTAAGAGCGGAATTACAGCACATGTTCATTTGAGCTGGCTTTCTTCCAATAAAACAAGACTGATGCAGATAATTGGCACTCAGGGAACTATTGTATATGATGAAATGCTCGCACTGGACGGAAAAGTTAAACTTTTCGGTAAAGGCATTGATAACAGGATAAAAAATAAAACTACGGACGCAGTAAAGCTCGGGTATCACATGGGCGAAATTCAAGTCATGCAGCTGGAACAGCACGAACCGCTGCGGTTAGAGTGTGAAGAATTCATCAATGCAATCATAAAAAACACACCTCTTGTAAATGACGGTAAAATTGGTCTCGAAGTTGTAAAGATGTTAGAAACCGCAAGCGAATCATTCAAATCAAAAACGTAAACCGACCGTTAATGACTGATAAAAATTTTTATGTCCATCCCTCAGCGATAGTCGAATCAGACACGATAGGTAAAAACACAAGGATCTGGGCATTCGTTCATATTATGAAAGATGTTCAAATTGGTGAAGATTGCAATATTTGTGATTATTCATTTGTTGAGAGCGGGGTTACGATCGGAAATAGGGTCACTATTAAAAACGGAATATCTGTCTGGAATGGGGTTATATTAGAAGATGATGTTTTTCTCGGTCCTAATTGCGTTTTAACAAATGACATTTACCCGAGGAGCAAAGTTTATCATCCTGAAAATATTAAAACTATGATTAAAAAGGGAGCCAGCGTTGGAGCTAATGCAACTATTTTATGCGGTATTACACTTGGGAAATACTGCATGATCGGTGCAGGGGCTGTAGTTACAAAAGATGTACCGGACTTTTCTCTGGTTGTCGGGAATCCTGCCCGTTTTAAATACTGGGTTTCGAAAACCGGTGAAAAAATTAGCTTCGATTCTGAGTCAATCAACATTGACTCCCGCGGCAACCGCTATCAAATAATTATTGACAAAGCAAATTCTACAAGTAAAGTAATAGAAATTTAAATTTAATTTCATATGCTGATATCTCAAACTCCGCTTCGAATCAGTCTTGCAGGCGGTGGTACCGACATACCAAGTTATTATTTGGAAAACGAAGGTGTGGTAGTAAGCACAGCTGTAGATAAATATCTCTATGTAATGGTTAAAGATAGGTTTGATGACCTGATATATGTAGATTATTCGAAAAAAGAAATAATAGATAGCATAGATAAAATTCAGCACGATCTGGTACGAGAAACTGCAAAATTAACAAATATGAAAAATGGATTTGAAGTGATGATGCTTGCAGATATACCTTCAGAAGGGTCCGGACTGGGTTCTTCCAGCAGCCTGACCGTGGGCTTGCTGAATGCATTCTATCAATATCAAGGGATTCTTGTCACTTCAGAGAGACTGGCACAGGAAGCATGCCACATCGAGATAGATGTGTTAAAAAGACCAATTGGAAGGCAGGACCAGTACATAGCTGCATACGGAGGGTTGAAATTCTTTAAGTTTCGCAAAAATCATTCGGTAGAAGTTGAGGATATCGATCTGGATACCGAAAATAAAAGAAAATTGGGTGCGAATTTACTGCTTTTTTTCACTAACTCAACACGAACAGCATCGTCTATCCTCGAAGAGCAAACAAAAAATGTCAAAAATACACTTGCTTTCCATAATAAAATCAGAGAACTCGCATATAGTACGAGAGATGCGATACTCAGTAAGGATATTGATAAAGTAGGATTTAACTTGAAAGAAAACTGGGAAATGAAAAAGCATCTTGCTGAAAACGTTACCAATCCCGACATTGAAAAAATGCATGAAATCGCAATGAACTCAGGAGCACTGGGGGCAAAGATATCTGGTGCAGGCGGCGGCGGATTTCTCCTGGTCTATTGCGAAAGACACCTTCAGGATAAATTAAGGAAAGCTATGAAGAAATACCGGGAACTCCCTTTTCTGCTTGAAAAATTCGGAAGCAGAATTATCTTCAACCAGACCCGGTACGATATTAAATAATATTAATCAAAAAATATTTTCATCCCACATATTTTCTTATGTCATTAGTATTAGTTACAGGCGGGGCTGGATTTATAGGCTCGCATACAGTCGATAGATTATTGCAACTTGGATTTGATGTCAGGATTTTGGATAATCTTCAGAAACCAGTCCATTTGAAAGGTAAGCCCGACTATATTCCCGGGGAAGCAGAATTTATACTAGGAGATGTAAGGGATAAAGATATGATGCGGAAGTCCTTAAAAAATGTTGATTACGTATTTCACTTTGCTGCTTACCAGGATTATCTCCCGGATTTCTCTACTTTTTTCCATGTCAATTCTGTAGGTACCGCTCTCATCTATGAAATTGCTGTTGAAGAAAAATTAAACCTTAAAAAAATAATAGTAGCTTCCTCGCAATTTGTAAATGGCGAAGGTATTTATAAATCTGAAGACGGAAGATTATTCTATCCTAAAAGAAGATCGAATTCTCAACTTGAGAAAGGTATATGGGATTTTCTTGATGAGAACGGCAGGCCGTTAAAATGGCTGTGGACACCTGAAACTTATGCGTCACCCCCTAACCAGTATGCGATATCTAAGTACTCCCAGGAACTGATGGCTCTTAATCTGGGAGAAAGATATGATATCCCCAGTGTAGCTTTAAGATACTCGATAGTACAAGGACCCCGCCAATCTTTTTACAATATGTACAGCGGTGCCTGCAGAATATTTTCACTGGGCTATTATTTCGATAAACCTCCCGTAATCTTTGAAGACGGCATGATGATGAGGGATTTCGTAAATATACATGATGTAGTAGATGCCAATGTACTAACCATGCTCGATGATCGCACCAATTACAGAACATTCTGCGTCGGGGGAGGAAAAGCTTATAGTGTGTTAGAATTTGCCAATATCGTTGCTAAAGAATTTAGTAAAGAACATATCAAGCCCAGAATCACAGGTGAATATAGATTTGGAGACACCAGGAACGCATGCTCTGATATTTCCGAGCTTAAGTCTTTAGGCTGGACACCCCATAGAACGGCTCAGGACAGCGTGAAAGAATATGCAGATTATTTAAGGTCGCAAACCGATGTTCAGGATATTCTTGAATATTCTGAAAATACAATGAAAAAACTGAACGTTATCAGAAAACCCATCAAATAATATTATCGTTTCGACCCCTCTTTTACATTGTGATAATACGAATTTTATTATAAGTTATTTTTTAAATTATAAATTTATATGGAATTTAATACTTATAAAAAAACAGTTTTTAATACACTTGCAGGAATTGATAGCGATGAAATAGATAAATTAATTGAGCTTTTAGTCGGAGCTTATTACACGGAAAAACTAATTTTCATCATCGGCAACGGGGGGAGCGCAGCCAATGCTTCTCATTTCGCACAGGACCTCGCGAAAGGCACACGTACATCTAAAGAACAGCCGCTCAGATTAAAAGCTCTGAGCTTAACAGATAATTCCCCCTTTATAACTGCACAGGGTAACGATGAAGGTTATGAAAGTATATTTGAACAGCAGCTTAGAACTTTCGCAAAACCGGGTGATCTTCTAATCGCAATCAGCGGATCGGGCAACAGTCCCAATATAATTAAAGCTGTAGAATGGGCTAATGCAAACAAACTAACCACTATCGGAATTACCGCTTTCGACGGAGGAAAGCTTAAGAAATTATCCAATTACTCGGTAAACGTAGCACTGAATGATATGTGTACCTCCGAAAGCATTCACTCGGTGATCTTTCATTATGTAATACTGGAAATACGCGAAAGACTAAATAAATAATTTCCCTTTTCCGATATTAATAATGATCTTTATTTAATTTCATGATATGAATAAAATTAAATTACCATTTATTCTTCATTGTTTAATTTTTACTTCGATTATTTTTACCTCTTCACAGCTTTATTCACAGGTGGAAATGGTGCCTCCGTCAGATAAGATCTACGATTTTCTAGACAGGATGTCTGTCAATAAAATAATCGATAATTACTCTTCTTCAATGCTCCCCATATCAAGAAGAGAAATTTCCAAATATTTGATAACGATCAACGTTAAAAGAGGAAAAATATCCCGGACTGATAAGAAGATCCTTGATGATTACCTTGTTGAATATGAATATGATATACAACGAACCCTAAAAAATTCTTCATCATTTTTTTCAGACTTTAAATTTTCAGATATATTCAGAGATAAAAAACAAAAATACCTGTTCTCTAAAGCAGATTCCAACGTCTCATTTTTCTGGGATGCTATAGGTGAGATGAAATATTTTGGCGCTAAAGGCGACTCACTGGGAAAACCTCACCTGTCCACCGGTCTGCTTGGAACCAGGCTAAGAGGCACTTTATTCAACTCGGTTGGCTTTTATCTACGACTTTCTAACGGGGTACGCCTTGGCGGGACACAGGAAGATGCTATTACCGCTTCTCATTTTGACCCTGTTCTGGCTTCGACCAGAAAATTCATTAGTGAGGGCAGTAAGACCTTTGATTCCTTCGAAGGATACCTCAGATATGCTACTTCTTCCGACTGGCTCGGGTTGACCGTGGGAAGAGAAGCTTTAAAATTCGGTACAGGTTTTATAGATCAGCTCATCATTTCAAATAATAACTCAGCACCCTACGATTACATTAAATTGGACTTATCATATAAAAAGATCAGGTATACATTTTTCCATTCAAATCTGGTAGGCAACGATTCCTTAGGTAAGCAGCTTTCTTCAAAGTATTTGGTATTCCACCGCCTGGAGTTTGGTCCTTTGTTTAACGGGGTCATGAAGTTTTCTTTCAATGAGATGCTGTTATACAGCGGCGTTCCGATAAATCTTGCTTTTATAAATCCTATCAGCTTCCTGACATCCGCTGACCTTAATACCGAGTCACCTCAAAAAAACACAAATAACTCAATTATTGCATTAGATGCTCAGTTCTACCCGGTTAAACATCTTACTGTTCAGGGCACTTTTCTTATTGATGATATCAATTTTAACACACTTGGCAAAAACGATGTTACAAGCAATGATAATAAATTTGCTTATCAAGCGGGTCTTGAGTGGCAGGATGCTTTTAAGATAAGTAATTTTAACTTTACCTATGAATATACGAGGATCGATCCATTCGTTTATACTCATAGAGAGAATAGCAATTATTACGCTAATTGGGGCTTACCTATCGGGCATAGTCTCCCTCCAAATTCCGATGAACACGCTGTAAAAATATCTTATTTTGCCGGGAGCAGATTAAATCTTGCATTAACATTTAAACACCAGCGTTCAGGTGAAAACCTTACCGACAGTATCGGAAATGTTCTTATCAACTACGGCTCAAATATACTGCACGGTGAAAATGATTTTGTAATAAAAAATATATTTTTAAACGGATTAAGAGTAGATAGAAATATCTTTATAGCTGAGATAACCTGGCAGCCTATCCGTCAGTATTTTCTATCGATAAAATATCAATACGAAGCTGTTGACAACATTTTCCAGAATAATAGAAAGCTAAGTGATAGTATATTCTGGGGAACTTTTAGGGTAGATTATTAAATAAGAGATAACATCTTTAGTAAGTGGATATAAAAGATAGAATAAAGCAACTTTCCGGAAAGTACGCGAAGGATATCATTGCTCTAAGGAGAAATCTTCACGAAAACCCTGAGCTATCTTATAAAGAATACGATACATCTAAACTCATCTATCGCAAGCTAAAAGACCTAAAACTCCGTTCGGTACGAATTGTAACATCTACAGGTGTAGTAGCATTGCTGGAGGGAAATCAGAAAAAGGCAAAAGTATGTGTCGGATTAAGAGCTGATCTGGACGCTTTGCCGATAACTGAGGAAACAGGACTTCCCTATTCTTCTAAAAGACCCGGGATCATGCATGCATGCGGTCATGACGGACATGCATCGATGTTATATGGTGCAGCTCTTATATTAAATGAGATAAAAGATGAGATGAATGGATATGTGAAATTCATTTTTCAGCCTGCAGAGGAAAAAAATCCGGGGGGAGCTTCTGCTCTTACCAAGGCAGGTGTGCTGGCAAATCCGAAGGTTAACGTGATCTTTGGACAGCATGTAATTGTTAATAAACCCGCGGGAAGCTTCGGCTTTTGTCCCGGTGTCATGATGGCTTCACAGGATGAGATATACATCACAATAATCGGAAGATCTGCTCACGGAGCTAAACCGCAGAATTCAATTGACCCGATCATAATAGCTTCACAGGTGATTCTTTCTCTTCAATCGATTGTGTCAAGAAATACAGATCCCTATGAACCTGTAGTAGTTACCATCGGTAAGATAGAAGGCGGGACTACAACAAATATCATTCCTGCTGAAGTAAAGTTATCGGGTACCGTAAGAACCCTTAACGAAAAGATCCGAAAGAGGGTATTGAAATTAATTGAAAAAACTGTAAAAGGAATTACATCTTCTGCAGGAGCCGGATATAAATTAGATATATCTCCCGGCTATCCAGAATTAACCAATGACGAAGAAATTACCCGTTTTGCCGAAAAAGCCGCAGTCGAATTTACAGGCAGAAAAAATGTTTTTAAAGCTGAACGATTTATGGCCGCTGAAGATTTTTCTTATTATTTAAAGCAGACTCGCGGGACTTTTTACAGGATTGGAGTAGGGAATACTTCCGATATACATACTCCGAAGATCATTATAGATGAGTCTGCCTTACCTGTCGGCGCAGGTTTTATGGCATATCTTGCCTGGAAATATTTGAATTCAGGTCAGAATTTTTGACGAAGCTTGCTTTGTGAAGTTTTGGGAATTATAATAATCCTTATTGTATTATTTATTTCAACAATACTATTTTTTTCGTATCTGTATAACCACCCGAGATCATCCTGCAGAAATATATACCGCTTGCCAGCTCTCCTGCATTGAATTCTATTCTGTAACTGCCCGCTTGCTTGAATTCATTCACTAAAATTTTTACTTCCCTTCCGAGTATATCGACTATTGTCAATTTTACTTCGGAAGCTCCGGGCAGATCATATTTGATAAAAGTAGAAGGATTAAATGGATTCGGATAGTTTTGATAAAGCTTAAATTTTACCGGTAATGTATTTGACAATCCGTGAATCCCAATAAAAGGATTCAATAGTGAATATCTTTCGGAATTAGCTGTGACCCTGACAGGGTTTATCCCCGGTAATATTCCTCCGAACAAATAAAAGAAGACCGAATCAGCTCCTGGTCTGACTGCAATTGTTGGAATGTCACCGGCAGTATCCAGTGTGTTCGGCAAAAATTGTACCCAGGGTCCGAACTGAGGATAAAATCCCCAAATCTGTCCGTACGAAGCAGTATCTCTTAAGCCCGGCCCGAACAGCATCATGTTATTAACCACATTTCCCCCAACTCTGTATATACCCTGGCGAAATGGAGCTATGGAATCATTTTCTAATGGTACCCATGTCAATGTATCCTGAAAAAAACCCCGATAGATACTGTTAAGCACTGTCCCGTCAAACCCTCCAACAACCAGAAAATCATCTCCTACACATTCGGCATCTGCAGTCGTAAGTGCACTGGGAAAAACACTCGAATAAGTAACCCATAAATTCTGAAATGGGTCATAAGACATAATGGTATTCATTACACCTGTGAATCCGTCTGTTGAGCCGCCTATAGTAAAAATCAGTGAATCTCTCCATACGCACACCGCCATTTCATGAAGAGCAGGTGCAGGAGCTGATGCTTTCACTACCCACCCTGTATCTCTATCCGGATCATATTTATACAGAGCACCGTCGGGTGAATGGAAATCTGGACCTACCGAACCAACAAGGTACAGGGAGTCTCTTACTCTCACCAATTTTCCGAAAGCTCTCCCTAAAGGCAAGGAAGCTTTAGGTTCATAAGTATTCGTAGATAGATTATAAAAATAGCAGTTCTTCACATTATGCCCGAGGCTGTCAGCACCGCCGCATACAAGTATTTTATTACTATCCTGCCAGTAATATGCCAGAACTCCGTAGAGTGCCTGCGGTAAAGGTGCAATATGTAACCAGTTTCCATAAATTGTATCCTGGATCCCCCTGAACATCCAGTGTTCCGCTGATCTTATCGGAATTTTGGGCAGCGCACTATTCGGTTGGCTTAAAATAGGGTATTGTGCAATAATAAAGAATAAAATTAAATATAATGTCTTTTTCATTAAATGGAAAATGAACTTAAATTGAAAATAATCCGGATAAAAATAATTTATTGCAGCTTAATTTATTATCAAGTTCGTTACATATCAATGAAAATAAAAAGCCCGAATCCCGAGAATTCGGGATCCGGGCTGGTAAG
Organism: Ignavibacteria bacterium; assembly: GCA_049516635.1. Classification (GTDB taxonomy): domain Bacteria; phylum Bacteroidota; class Ignavibacteria; order Tepidaquicellales; family OLB5; genus JBEKSX01. The sequence continues at coordinate 22,155 of JBEKSX010000006.1, forward strand.
AGATTAACTCTTCTTCTGATTACTTGATCAGTGTTAATTTCTTAGTGTCTGTGAATGAACCGGATTCTAACCTGTAGAAGTAAACACCGCTTGCAAGTGTTGAAGCATCGAAGGTCACATCAAATGAACCTGCGGTCTTGAATTCATTTACAAGTGTCTTTACTTCACGTCCTAACAGATCATAAACAACCAGTTTCACGTTTCCTGCCTTCGGCAGCTGATACGTAATTATGGTTGTCGGGTTGAACGGGTTAGGATAATTCTGCTTCAGGGCATATGTAGTTGGAATATTGTTCTGTGTATTTCCTACTGCAGTGATTGTACCCCATACGCAGAAGTTATCGACTGCCCACCACCAATCCCAAGAGGGCTCGATACATGTTAATCTAAACTTTACACTCGGTTTTCCATTTGCTTCCGGTACCTGAGTTACTGAATGGAATGCTCTATTGGATGCTGTCCAAGTGAATTTATTGACCCATGTGGTTCCGCCGTCAGTGCTGACATCCATCTTTGCCTGGTCAGAACCAAGGACATAGAAGTCATTGTCCATTTCAACATACACAGCATTCAAATTGGTACAGTTCAGAGCAGTTGTTAATGTAGCAGTCGAATTAATAGTTGTTCCTGAACCGCAGAGGTCAACGTCTGCAGCCATAATGTTGCCGCTTGACGTGGGCGGCATCGTCATACCTGAACGCGGGGCTTCATTTATCCAGACGCATGTTCCGCCGTTATTGGTGATCGTCCAGTTTGATAGACTGTTGAACGCATCACAGAATTGGTTATACAAATCTACCATTACAGTAGTTGTTACCGTATCATTGACTCTGTTAGAATCGCATCCTATGCATGCAGCTATCTTAATGACTGCATTACCACCTGAAGCAGGCGTCCACGGGAATACAGTGTTCGTATCGAACGCATTCGGTGCAAGGGTGGCTATTGTCTGTGTCGAACCAACCTGTGTACCGTTAACAAATAGCTTCACAGGAATACTGGTCTGCGTTGCAGATCCCATATTCGTAATCTTTGCTTTCATGTTGTATTGTGTACCGTGCACGAATGATGGAGGTAAGCTGACGAAAGGTCCTGCTGATATATCACATGAATAAGATGTGCATGTACCCGGAATACCAAACGCTACCGGTTCACGTCCTGTCCACGTGGTTAATAAAGTTGTAGTACCTGTAGTCAGGTTGGCTTGACGAAGCTGGGCTGTACCTAAGGTGTTATTGTAAGCTGCAAGGTAGTAATTACCCGTTGACAGCTCAAAAGCAGCACCCTGTGCATAGTTAGCATCGAACCCGAGTGCTCCGATGATCGTCCCTGCACCTGTTGTGGTATTGATCTTTATAAGATCATCATTTACGATATCGACGCTATACAGATCGCCTGCACAGTTTATTGACATTGCGATCAAACCGGGGTCGTTTGTAACGGTACCAATTAAGGTAGCGGTGACCGGTGATGTGAGTGTAACCGTATACAGGTTTGATGCTGAAATATTGGTTGCACCGAGGTACATAGGTCCGGAGGGCAGTTTATAAGCCAGACCTGTGCTTACGTAACCGCTCGCTACACCGCTGATTGTTCCTATGATCGTTTCTACACCGGTAGTTATATTTACCGTTCCCAGCTGATTGGCTGAGCCCGTTGTAATATAGTAATTGCCATTGGCAAAAGCGCCTCCGTATGACAAGGTTGCCAGTGATCCGATGGTTGTCCATGGTGTACCCGACGGTATTGGTACGCTTGCGAATACATTCATTAAACCATCCTGGGCATACGCCGTTGAAGCAAGAAGATCAGGAAGTATTCCCGGACTATAGGGGACCTTTACGGTCTGTTGTTCGGATAATTTCGGCGAGATACCGAGCGATGGTCTATCCTGTGCATAAACATTGAATCCTAACGTTGCTACAAGCAAAAGAGAGATGAAAAGTGTTAATAGTTTCACTCTACTCATATTTTTCTCCGATAATTTTTAAATAAGGGTTAGTTAAATAATTTTATAAGTATATAAACTTTTGTTTATATTGTCAAGTACACAATAAAGTGTAATATAATGATGACGTAAAACAGTTTAATTTTATGGCATCTCATATTCCCAGCTTAACATGGTACTTACACAGCATATTTTCCGTTCAGCGGGATTCCCCCCTATTACTCGTAAAGATACGAGTTTTTTATTATAGGTCAGATATCTTGGTTCCCCCTGAATATAGAACTACCACTGTTATTACCAATATATACTATTATTACATCTGAATCAAGAGCAATATTTCCTGAATCAGACCTTATAATGTAATTGTCCAAGATATTACGTATTACAAGTTACTAAAATATTTGTTCCAATAAACTTATATAATCTCGAAATTATTGTGTAATTCTCCTTTGTAAATCCGTATTAACTATTTGATTATTACGCATTTAACTTGCCAAATTATCCCTTATTCTTGTGATCAGATTTCCGATATTCTCTTTCTATATAAAGAATATATAGAAAATTTAGTATTTTAAATAAAAATGATCGTGGACTCTCAATATATGTATTTGCCAGCTATTTTGATTTAACTTTTTAATATTTAATACCTATGTTAGAAAAAATAAATTTCCATCTTGTGAATAAATTGGGCTATTCGATCGATATCGACTTTTTCCCGGCTCATCCTGAAATTGAAAATCATTTTTTTCCATTCATGCTTTTCTGCCACGGCTTTAAAGGATTTAAGGATTGGGGCGGGTTTCCATATATGATGGAACGTATTTCGAAATCAGGTATTTCATCCGCGAGCTTTAATTTTTCATTGAACGGTGTCGATGTTCAAAATCCAACGGAGTTTACCCGTCTTGACCTGTTTGCGCAAAATACTTTTTCACAGGAACTGGAAGACCTTGGCCTGGTAATAGAGCATTTTTGTAACAATGCCAAAAAATTCAACATCGATAGAAATAAGATCGCTGTGGCTGGACACTCACGCGGCGGGGGAATCACTATCCTCAAAGCGAATGAGGATAAGCGGGTTAAATGTTTGATAACTCTCGCAGCTGTTTCCGGTTTCGGCAGGTATTCCGAAGACCATAAAAGACGCTGGCGTAAGAAAGGTTATTTTGAAGTGGTCAATACACGCACTAATCAGATGATGAGAATAAACACCACTCTTCTGGATGACCTTGAGAAAAATGAAAGCCGTCTGGATATCATTTCTGCGATCAAGAATTTAAGGATTCCTGTTTTGATCATTCACGGAAAGGAAGACCTTTCCGTAAAATTCGAGGAAGCTGAAAACCTTTATAATAATTCTAATAAGGAACGAACTGAATTTTTTCCGGTGGCAAATACAGGGCATACATTCGGCATTTCACACCCGTTCAATGGCACAACAAAATCATTCGAAACGGTTGTGGAAAAAATGATTGTATTTTTGAAAAAGAACCTGTAATTATTTGCCTGTTCTATCTCCCGAACTTCTGCAATAATTTTTTCAGGACGGGTTTCGGCACGAACGAGCTCACGTCACCGCCGTTCGCTGCTATTTCCCTCACGAGAGTAGAATTAAGGTAGGTATATTTTTCATTCGGCATAAGGAATACCGTTGTTACATTTTCCGCAATCTTCCTGTTGGTCAGTGCCATCTGGAACTCATATTCAAAATCGGATATAGCCCGCAATCCCCTTACGACCGCATCTGCTTTCTGCGAAACGGCATAATCCACAAGCAAGCCTTTGAAACTGCTCACGGAAATATTCTTGCAATCCTTCGTGCAAGCTTTTATCATCTCAATTCTTTCATCAACCGAAAACGCTGTTTTCTTAGCCGAGTTTGTTGCTACAGCTATGATCACATGGTCGAAAAGAAGACATGCCCTTTCAAGAACATCAATGTGGCCGTATGTTATCGGATCGAATGTACCGGGGTAGATTGCTTTTCTTATTTTGTCACGGGTTGAAATTTTCTTCATGTTCATCTTTCTTTATCAGGTTGTAATAAAAAATTTAAAATGTGTATATCCGACCTTCTTATTGAGCACTTCAAAATCCTTTTCTGCTGAAGGCGAACTGATATCCTGACCGGACTCAAGTATAAAAACTCCAAACTTTCTCTTCAGCACCTCATCTGACAATTTCTTAAAATTCGGATAATCATACGGAGGATCAGCAAATATAAGGTCAAAATATTCTTCTCCGGTCCCATTAAGAAATGACAAGGCATCCTTCTTGAAAAAGGAAATGTTCTCTCTGCATCCGAGCTCATCCGCTGTCTTCATTATGAGATCATGCGATTTCCACAAAATATCTACAAAGTTACACGAACCAGCACCTCTGCTGATACATTCGAACCCGATCGCGCCTGTACCCGAAAAAAGGTCGAGACATGATGCCCCTTCCAGATCTAACCTGCTCTGCAGTACATCGAATATCATTTCCCTTGCCCTATCGCTTGTTGGTCTAATAAGGTTTTTTTTCGGATCTTTAATACCGGGAGTAAAGATCTTCCTGCTTTTATATTTTCCCGAAATGATCCTCAACTTTGTCCGTTTAAGCTTCTTAATGCAACGCCGCAGCTCGGTGCAAACCTGTATGAGGTCTTCCTCAGACTTTCGTTCTTCAAGAATTCATTAGAAGAATTAATATTTTCAAACGGATTTAAAATATATACTTTCGCCCCGGCGCTCTTCTTTACTGCTTCCAGCGTATCCTCCTTAATATCATCCCCGTAAAGGAAGATAGAATCGATGCCGGATAGCTTAAACAGGGTATCACGCAAATAATTTAATTTCCTGACAAGAGTTAAATTATTTTCAGATTCGGAAATATATTTTGAATATGCGTAATGACTGTATTTCTTATCCGCAATAAACCCGTAATCCACCCTCCCTTTTTTTAAACCGATCAGGAGCACATTCTTATCTGTAAGCAGTTCTGTGTAATTTCTTCTCAGGTTCTGTTCTGCTGCAAAATGGTCTATATCGACAATAGAAAGCTCAACGTTGCACATCTTGAATATCCTCTTCACGAACTCCATTGTATTTTTAAGCACGGCAATTACAAGAAATTGAGCGGTATCCCCTGCCGGCATAACGGAACTCATTCGGTAAGTATTTATTATATAATCGCCGTAAGTATCCGGAAAATAATTCGAAAGCTCCCAGTATATCTTGGAATTGAAGGACTGTCTCCCTTCGGAAAGATCTAACGGGAGCATCATCAGGAATGCATGTGAAGAGCTTATGGTAAGAGAAATGTGCCTGTAATTCAAATTGCGGTTATCAAAATATTTCTGTACTACATCCGAAATGTTAGTGAGAGCTTTTTGATTGCTTTTGAACTTCGATAGGTCTTCTTCAAAGTCAAAATCTGCTTCAGCGGAATCCACGTGGTCAAGCTCGGTTATACCGTTATTGTGCACCAGCTCGGTGTAAAATATGCAATTGGAGGAGAAACTTATCCCCAGCGATCTTTCCAGCGTTTGATTCAAATTAACTTATATTATTAATTTTCATTATCGGTTTTTGAGCCGACCGTAATAAAATTCTTTATCCTGTCAAATTTCTTCTGCCCGATACCTTTTACGTTCATGATCTCCTCAATACTTGTAAACCCGTTATTCTGTTCCCTGTATTCTAAAATGCGTTCAGCTGTCATCTTTCCTATTCCCGGGAGAAGCTCCAGGTCAGCAGGATAAGCAAGGTTGATATCTATCTTAATCCCGGTTGAAAGCCCTGCAGTTTTGTTATCCGATACATCAGACTCTTTCGAAAGACTGTCATTTATGCTGTTTAGAAGCTTCAGACGCTCCTGTTTCTCAGATGATAACTGCAGCTTTGAGAAAGAGGATGTCAGGGATTGTTCAAAGTTTCTATCCGATACCGAGTAATCGAAATCTTTTTTATTATTCCATCCGGAATATTTGATCACAAGACCAACAGCGAATGTCAGAAGCAGAAAGAGTATCAACATCAGATCAAGATTTGTGAATCCGAGTTTTCTGAATATTTCTTTCAACTATACAAAGGATAAGGTTAATAATAAAATATCAGGAGAATGAATCTTTTACTTTACTGAAAAAATTTTTCTGCTGTGTTCCCGAATCCTTTAATTTACTCTTCGGCTTAAGATTTTCCGAACCTGAAAGCTCTTTGAATAATTCTTTTTCTTTCGCTGTCAGCTTTCCCGGTATATATAGACGGATAAAATTTAGCTGGTCTCCCCTTCCATGATGGTTAAGATGCCTGATGCCCTTCTCCTTCATCCTGAGGACCTTGCCCGGCTGAGTACCCGGTTCTATCTTAAGTTTCGCCGTGCCGTTGAGCGTAGGAATTTCAACTTCGGTACCAAGCACTGCTTCCGTTATGCTTATTGTCAGCTCGAGCACTACATCGTCATCTTCCCTGGTAAAATATTTATGCGTCAGCTCCTCTATTACAACGATGAGGTCTCCTGCCTGTCCGCCCCGGATGCCTGCATTCCCCTGTGCATGGAGGGGGATATAGTTACCGCTTGAAACACCTGCCGGGATATTAACTTTTACCGTTGCTTCACCCTTTACCCTGCCTTCACCTTCACAATGGGGACATTTATCCTTGATGATCCTGCCTTCACCGCTGCAGGTGGGACAAACCGTGACATTGATGAACTGCCCGAACATAGAACGGGACATCTGCCGTATCTCGCCGGTACCGTTGCAGGTGTGACATGTTACGGTCCCGCTGCCTGATTTTGCACCGGTCCCGCTGCAATGAGTACAGGTTTCGAATTTCTTTATCTTAAGCGTTTTCTCGACGCCTTCGGCTATTTCTTCAAGAGTCAGCTTTAAACTAACCTTAAGATCGCTTCCCTGAATTCCCTGAGTCCTGTATCTGCGAGTACGCTGGCTTCGCGTGGTTCCGCCGAAAATATCATCAAAGATACTGCCTCCGCCGAATCCGCTGAAAATATCGCTGAACGCCGAGAAGATATCGTTGACATTATCGAAACCGTGGAAATCCGTCCCCCTCATTCCCTCGTGTCCAAACTGGTCATATCTTGCACGCTTATTCGGATCCATCAGCACCTCGTAAGCTTCCGCCGCTTCTTTGAACTTCTCTTCAGCATCCTTATTCCCGGGATTCCTGTCAGGGTGGTATTTCATTGCCATCTTGCGGTAGGATGATTTTATCTCATCTTCCGAAGCACTTTTGCCCACTCCCAGAACTTCATAAAAATCTCGTTTAGTCATTATCTTATTTCTTTTTCCCTTCGGGTTTCGAAGACACGATCACTTTTGCATGCCGGATAACCTTATCCTTCAGAAGGTAACCTTTTTCTATCTCATCGATTACGGTATCGGGCTCTGCATCATCGCTCGGAGTCTGAAGCAATGCATCGTGCAGGTTCACGTCAAACTTCTTGCCCTTCGAATCCATCTCTTTCAGTCCCTGTTTGCTCAGAACTTTTTTGAATTTGTCATAGATAAGGTCAACACCTTTTTTGAAATTCTCCGCATCGTGTTCTTTATCCCATGAATTCAGGACCCTGTCAAAATCATCAAGCACAGGCAGAAGTTCTATTATAAGATTTTCATTCGCATATTTGTAAAACGATGAAAGCTCGGAGTCCATCCTTCTTTTGTAATTCTCAAACTCTGCAGCCTTCCGCAAGAATTTATCCTTTAACTCATTTATCTTTGCTTCATAATTTAACGGTTGTTCAAGCACGGAAGGCTCTGCTTTTATTTCGTCAGTATCTTCCGTTCTATCATTTTCCGTTTCGTCCTTTGAGCCCGTAACAATTTCTTCAAGCTCATCCTTACCCTCTTTTTCGAGTTCTTTATCTATTTTATCTTTCTTTGATTTAAGCATTCTTTACTTACTTACTTTTTTCCTTTATTATTTCTGATGTATAATTCAATAGAGAAATCATTTTTGAATAGTTCATTCTTTTGGGACCGATAACCGCTATCTTTCCGTTGACATCACCTACCGAATAGGAAGTGGAAACAATACTGTAGTTCCTGAGCTTGTCATCTTTATTCTCCCCGCCGATGGATATCGATACTCCCATTTCACCGGCTTCGGGCGGATTGTTCAAAACATGGAAGACGATGCTTTTATTTTCTGTCAGCTCGATCAGTGATTTATAATCTTCGGGGTTCCCGAATTCCGGCTGGGAAAGTATTTCCACTGTCCCGCCGATATAAAGTGTCATCCCTTCTTTTTCATCCTGAAATATTTTGTCAATAGAATCGATGAACACTTTAACAATTCCCGTATCTTCGTTCTGCAGCTCGCCTATCCTGTCTTTGTAAGTGTTCCGTATCTGTTTAAGTGTTAGCCCACTAAGCTTTTCATTCAGGAACCGCGATATCTTATCGAGCTTATCGCGGCTGATGTGCGAATCGATATCGAAAAGTATGGTGCGTACGAGTCCCGACTGTATCGAAACCACGACAAGTATCTTTGTGGATGAAAGGCTGATGAGTTCCAGCTTTTCCATTATGCCCTTGGAAAAATACGGCTGGCTGACGATGCTTATCTCTTTAGTCAGCTTACCCAGGATCTTCGAAGTTTCCTTAAATATCTCCTCGCCGAGCAGTTCCGCATCATCTATTTGTTTTTTGAGGCGTTTCTTCTCGCTCTTTCCAATCTGTTCGACCTGCATCAGTTCATTCACAAACATACGGTAACCCTTATCTGTAGGCACCCGTCCGCCCGATGTGTGCGGATGCGTGATAAAGCTCAGGTCCTCCAGGTCACTCATCACATTCCTGATGGTGGCAGGTGAGAGATTTACATTGGATTTCTTAGAAATATAGCGTGACCCTACCGGATTTGCAGTCTGTATAAAATCCTCTATTATATACCTTAGTATCGTTTTTTCTCTGTCTGTTAACTCGCCGTACATGTTATTTTCTGCCGTGAAATGTAATAAATGTTTGTAAAATTTAGTTCCAAAAGCATATTATTAACAAAATTACCTTAATATTCAATCTTATTCAAGATAATAGAATTTCGCAAAAATGACAAGGGAGCTTGCTCTCTTGTTCACAGCAGGATATTACTATTGAACAAGGGGGCTTGCCCCCTTGTGTATCCCCTTCTTACCATGACAAGGGAGCAAGCTCCCTTGTTCAAATAGGGTTGAGGTCTAAGTAGCCCACGGTTTTAACCGTGGGTATAATCGATGACTCCACACAAAACCGTTTCAACGATTTATATCCCATCAATATTTTTACGAACAATTCGAAACCGTTAAAACGGTTAATCGTGAAGAATATTCCTGACCCCATAGCTAAATCCGCCGCGGCGGAATGGGCTACTTAATTTGTTGTTGTAGCCTCAGCCTTTATGGTTAAAGGTATATTTCCGAGTTTGGTCAGGTCCAAAGGATTCCATCGGAGAGTTACCTCCTGACCAGTGTCAGGTCGTAATCCGTCTTAGGCGGAATGACACAACATGGAAAGGCAGGGTTTGTTTTTACAGAATTGAAACAGAAAAATACGTTGATACAAAAAAATTGTTAATTATAAAATAGTTCAGTCTCAAATATCCTCATTTGATATCTGCTTAAAAAGCAGAAATAATTCATCTTACGAGTTGTTTCATCATTTGTGCTAGGTCAGAGTTTTTAGGATCAATTTCAAGAGCTTTTTTAAAGCTAAGAATTGCAAGTTCTTGTTTTCCGTACCTAATATAACTCTCACCAAGGCTCTTGTACGCATTTGATGATGAAGGAAAAGTTTCTGTATTCTTCTTAAATACTTCGATCGCTTCATTAATTCTATTTTCCTGGAGCAGCTGATACCCCAACAGATTTATTTCATTTTCGTTAATATCATAAAGTGTATCATTACTATTTTTAACCGAATCGAAGAATTGTATCGTATTACCTATATCTGATCTCCTTAATTTGATATACATTTCTCTAGCAATAGAGAGTTTGGGCAGTGTATACGTTCTTCCTTCAAGTAGATCAAGGAGAGCATCCTTTATTTCCTTTCTCTTTGTACCCCCAATATTTGTCAGTAATATTATCGTGTTATGATCTGTAATCTGCCGGACGATAAAAGTATTGAAACCCTTAAATTCACCCGCGTGAGTTACAATTTTCTTACCGTTATATTCTATGATTTCCCAACCGAAGCCATAATTCGAAATGCTTCCGTCATTCAGAACTGCAGCCTCAAAAGCTTCGTTAAGAGTTGAATGTTTAACAATTTTCTCAGTATATAGTGCCTGGTCCCATTTGAAAAGATCCTCGACAGTTGAATAAATTCCACCATCACCGGTAGTCAGGATATCATAGTCATAAACATTGCCGAAAATATCATAACCACGTGCTTTTTGCTTAATATCCGCTTTAGTAGTATCATAAACAAATGTACACCTCATGTTCAGAGGATCAAAAATATTTCTCTTCAAAAAAATACTGTAAGGTAAACCAGATACCATTTCAATAATCATAGCAAGAAGAACATAACCTGAATTGCTGTATTCAAATTTATCGCCGGGCTGAAAATGAAGGGCATCAATCTTCTTAAGTGAATTAAACACCTCATCATTATCTAAACCCTGATGTACTATTCCAAGACTGAAATAGTCAGGAATTCCAGAAGTGTGGTTCAATAAAATTTTGATCGTAACCTTATCCGCATAAGGCGGAAACTCAGAAAAGTATTTCGAAAGTTCATCATCGTATGATAGCTTTTTGTTTTCTGCAAGCATCATAATTGCCATCGCAGTAAATTGTTTTGTCAAGGATGCAAGGTAAGTTAGAGTGCCAGGTGTAAAATCTAAAGACTCTTGTATATTAGCTTTCCCAAAACCCTTTTTGTAAATTACTTTTCCATTTTCAGCAACGAGAACACTTCCGTTGAATTGCTCTCGATTATGCAATTTTAGCATTAATGAATCTATTTGGTACTCTTTGCTTTGCACTACAAATGAAGAATAATCAATATACAAAACGATTGTTGAAAATATTAAGCCTAATAATTTTACTGAGAAATAATCTCACACACTGAGCATAATATCTTATTTAATGATCTCTTATTTGTTTCACTGAGTCTGGTCAGGAGTTACCTCCTGACCGGTGTCAGGCCGTAATCCGCCTTAGGAGGACTGACACAACATGAACTATCCTCCTCCATAAAAAGGTAAATATTGCTAAATTGAATTATAAACTTTTTTGTGATAACTTAAAAATATATTTCACAATTAAATCAATACTCCAATGATAAAGCTGATTTATCACGGACATTCTGCATTTGAGGTGAGGTCCGGCAGCCATACAATCCATATTGACCCTTTTTTCACGGGTAATCCAAATTCAAACGTCAAGCCGGAAGATGTGAAAGCCGATTATATTATCCTTACACATGCTCACGGCGATCACTTGGGCGATGCTTTCGAAATAGCAAAGAAAAACGATGCAACCATCATAGCTGTTAACGAACTTGCTAATTATGCGGCGGAGAAAAAATTGAAGGCGCATAATATGCACATCGGCGGAGGATTTAACTTTCCGTTCGGCAGGGTAAAGTTTACTATAGCACACCACGGTTCATCTTCACCTGACGGCAGGTATATGGGTGAGCCGGCTGGAGTAGTCCTTACCATCGGCGGAAAGAACATTTATCATGCAGGCGATACGGGATTGTTCCTGGACATGAAATTGATAGGCGAGATAAATCCGCTTGATGTGGCGATAGTGCCCATCGGCGATAACTTTACCATGGGTATAGACGATGCGGTGAAGGCAGTAGAATTTCTTAATCCCAAGCTTGCAATTCCCATACATTACAATACATGGGGAGTGATTGAAGTCGATCCGCAGGAGTTCAAGAGGAAAGTGGAATCGATAGGAAAAAAATGCACGATCATTCCTATCGGCGGTTCCATAGAAATATAATATTAGATTCGTTGAGGCATATATAATCATTTGTCAAAGATAATTACAATAGCGAACCAGAAAGGCGGAGTCGGCAAGACCACTACAGCCATCAACCTTGCGGCATCGGTTGCAATGAGCGGGTGCAAAGTGCTAATGGTGGATATCGACCCGCAGTCAAATGCCACTTCGGGGCTAGGACTGAAAACCGATTCCATTGAGAACACAATATACGAACTCCTTATAGGAAGGAAGAATGCCAGGGACTGCGTAACCGGAACTGATATAGAAAATCTATTCGCCATAAGATCGAACATAAATCTTGTTGGCATCGAAATAGAAATAGTGGGGATGGATAACAGGGAGTTCCTTCTGAAGAACAGCCTGGACGAAATTAGGGATGAATACGATTTTATTTTTATCGATTGTCCCCCGTCATTGAGTTTGATCACGCTGAACGGGTTAACTGCCGGGGATTCCGTGCTCATCCCGGTTCAGTGTGAATACTACGCTCTGGAAGGATTAACGCTCCTGCTTAATACTATCAAGATGGTGAAGACCAAGCTGAAGCCCTCACTTGAAATAGAAGGCTACCTGCTGACGATGTTCGATACAAGATTGCGGCTATCCAACCAGGTTGCCGATGAAATGCAGAAATTTTTCAGTGATAAGGTGTACAGCGTAAAGATAATGCGTAACGTGAGGATAAGTGAGTCGCCGTCATTCGGAAAACCGGTGGTTGTATATGATCCTTCATCGATAGGTTCACGGAACTACAACGAGCTTTCAAACGAATTCCTGAAGAGGAACGGGCGGGAGGTACAGCAGAAGTACGATAACATACTCACCTATGTTCCTCCCAGTATAGAAGCCGTTGAACCGCACAAAGGTGACATCAAAGAAAATGAACAAGTTTAAATAACAAATAAAGTTTAATAACATGGCGAAAGGGAAACAGGTACTGGGTAAAGGCTTAGATGTTCTGTTCTCGGGTTCAGCGAGAGAAGAACCTGTAAGCGTAAAAGAAGCGAAAGATGAAGTCACAGCAGTTAAAGGTGAATCGATACTGTTCCTGGATATAGATAAGATAAAAACCAATCCTTACCAGCCGCGCGAGGAATTCGATGAGGTCAGCTTAAAGGAGATGGCAGAATCGATAAAACAAAAAGGCGTAATACAGGCTATAACGGTAAGGAAGATAAGCGAGAATAATTATGAACTGCTCTCCGGTGAGAGACGCCTGCGTGCCGCTAAGATGGCGAAACTTCAAAAAATTCCTTCGTACGTACTGGATGTAAGTTCCAAAGAAGACCTCCTCGAGATATCGCTGATCGAAAACATACAGAGAAAAGACCTTAACCCGCTTGAAGTGGCACATGGTGTATACAGGCTGATAACCGAATGCAGTTTAACTCAGGAAGAAGTATCGGAGAGGGTCAGCAAGTCGAGGACGGCGATCACAAACTACCTCCGCCTATTAAAGCTCCCCGAAGAAATAAAAAAGAGCATACGCAAAAATGAAATATCCGAAGGACATGCCAGAGCTATACTCGCTATCGATGATGCTGCCGAACAGATGAATCTGTGGAAAAGGATCGTAGGCGAGAGTTTAACAGTCAGGCGTACGGAAGAAATATCGAAAAAATTCACAAAACCTAAAACGAAAAAAATATTTCTATCAACGAACCAGGACAAAGCTGCCATAGATTTTCTCGAATCGAAGTTCCGTGAACATTTCGGGACTAAAGTAAGGTTGGTGCCGAAGTCAAAAACTACAGGGGAAATAATAATAGAGTACTATACTTCAGAAGACCTCGAAAGAATAATAGACCTTTGTAAGAAGAAATAAATTTCTAAATATCAATAATTTATTTCACATTCTCTCCGGTGCAGAGACTCCTATAATATTCAACCCGTTCTGCAGAACAATCTTCGAAGCTTCACACAATCTTAGCCGCTGCATGGTCAATTTATCATCCCCGATATTCAAAACACGATGGTTATGGTAGAACTTATGGAAGTGTTCCGCCATCTCATTAAGGTAAGTGATTATCTTGTGCGGTTCGAATGTAAGCGCGGCATCCTCAACTATTTCCGGGAAAATTGATAATGCCTTGCAGAGCTTTATTTCCTCCGGTTCTTTCAGACCTGAGAAATCATTCACAACAGCAGACCGAAAACCGGGCACCATGCTATCGGCATTCCTTAAAATTCCGCATATCCGTGCATGCGCATACTGGAGATAGAAAACCGGGTTCTTTTCGGACTGTTCTTTGGCGAGGTCAACATCGAAATCGAGATGAGTATTGGCGCTTCTCATCACAAAGAAGAACTGTGCCACATCCGCACCCACATCATCCAGAAGATCATCCAGGTAATAGACGTTATCGCTTCTCTTGCTCATCTTCACCGGCTTGCCTTCGTGCATAAACGTAACCATCTGGTGGATGATTACTTTGATCTTTGAGGTATCATATCCGAGAGCTTTTACTCCTGCGAGGACTTCTTTATAAGTATCCGAATGATCGGAGCCGAAAATGTCAAGAACGAGGTCATATCCCCTGCACAATTTATCGATGTGGTATGCCATATCAGGCAGGCGGTAAGTAGGTTCACCTGATGCTTTTACTATCACTTTATCTTCGGCATCTTTCCTGTCTTTAATAAGCCCGGAAGTCTTAAGCCATACGGCACCGTCCTTTTCATAGGATAAATTATTTTTTTTGAAATCATCCAGTATCTTTTTTATCTTCCCATCCTTATAGAGGCTGTCCTCGTTAAATAAAATATCATGAGTTATGCCCATGCGTTTCAAAGTGTTCAGGATGGAATCGAAGCACCATTTCTCTCCTGTAGATTTAAAAATATCACTGCCGTTTTTCTTCTTGAGAAGTTCATCTCCGTATTCATCCTTAAGAAGCTGTGCAATTGATATTATATATTCGCCGATATATGCATCATCGGGTAATTTGTAATCGGGCTCGAACAACTGCCTGTATCTAGCGTAAACGGATGCGGCAAGGTTTTCCATTTGCTTTCCGGCATTATTAAAATAGTACTCCCGCGTAACTTTATATCCAGACCACTCGAGCAGACTTGCAACTGCCTTGCCAAGCGAGATATGCCTTCCATGGCCTGCATGCAAGGGACCGGTGGGATTGGCACTTACCCATTCTATATTTGCTTGCTCTCCTTTATGCAGATCTGATTTCCCGTAACACAGACCTTTTGCAAGTATATCCGCAGGAATTTTTCTGTAATAATTCTCTGATGTATAAAAATTTATAAAGCCGGGCGCCGCTGTTACTATCTTAGATACATAATCATCCGATAGCTTTAGATTTTCAATTATCTTATTTGCTGTTTCGCGGGGATTTAATTTTTTATCCTTCGCTATCAGCATCGCTATGTTGGTGGAGATATCCCCGAACTTTTCGTCTTTGGGCTTTTCGAATGCCGGTGTGTAACCTTCATAACCCAGTTCTTCAAGCACTTGTAATATTTTTTCCCTGAGATATTCTTTCATCTATAAATATATGTAAAATATAACCGATCTTATTTGTTAATATGATTATAAATAAAAAAAGTTACAATCAAATATTAATTGTAACTTTTGAGCATATCATATTTTTGCTGTCACGATTGTTATTAAGCAAACTCAATTAATATGATGTTTTGACATTTGAAATAGTTATATTCAAAATCTAACCCCCCTTAATCCCCCCTTTAATCAAAGGGGGGATTAAGGGGGGTTTTAGAATGATAAAGAATAATTAAACTTAATATTATCTTAAAGTCATAGATTCAGTCTATGCGCCTACTGTTTCTTCCTGCTTCACGGGGGCTCCCTGCGTTCCGATAATATCATAACTTAAGCCCGAAAATGCAGGGACCTTAGCCGAAATGTCATCAAAAATATCCTGCGCATTTTCGTAATCAAAATCATGCCCGAAAGCTTTAGACAGGCGGGTAATTACTCTCCAGACAGGGCGGGCATTGAATTTAATACCGTGCGTCCATCTGTCATTCTGTGCACCGAACTTATCCAGCCTGCTGACTGTGTACTCACCGGGTAATCTTTCAAATTCAAGAACCGCTTTGGCAGGTCTTACCCTCTGCACCATCCCCCGGAAATTCACGAACGTCCCGTTCATCTCTGCATAAGATACGCCCGGGAAAAGAACCGTGCATTTAGTAGTTGAAGGAAAAGCCGTAGTGAGATGCATGATCCCTATTTCGATATCCTTCATAAGCTCATCGGCTTCCTCAAGCCTGCTCAAGGTGTCTCTGATAATATAGACCAGCTTAAGCGTTTTATTTTTTATTTTATCTATAAAGCTCTTGCTTATCGGTTTTATACCGAGGAGTTCTACACCTCTTGAGTTAGGGGTTTTATCAGCGAGGATAAGAATATTATCTTCATCACCCTCAACTATATTTGGTATGTAACAAATATTGTTTGTACATATCACTTCCTCAGCGAATCTCTTGAATGCAAAATTCTCCTCTAGCGTGGCAGAAGCGGAAGCAATGAATCCAATTTCATCAGGAGAATAATTCTTCAGTTCGGAAATTACTCTTGCTATCGCATCGTCCCATTCACATTTTACAAGGTCATAATTCTCATCGTTCAGGATTCCGCCTTCAGCAGGACGGATCATTGGTGAATTTATCCTTGTGGATACATCATTGATATGCTTGAAGGTCTGGAGTCTGCCGTAATCGCACATCCAGTATTTATTTACAGCAAGGTTTTCTCTTGGCGTCAATCTCAGGATGGTATTATCTTTAACCCAGATATTCATATTGCATCCCCGCGAGCATCCGGTGCAGATGCTGTCTGTATGTGACATATCCCATACCCTTGCCTTGAACCTGAAATCTCTTGAAGTCAGTGCACCAACAGGACATATTTCAATCACATCCATCGAGTAAGGGTTATCGAGCTTTATACCAGGGAAGGTTTCTATCCTTACCTCTTCTCCCCTTTGAACAAAAGTAAGCTGCGGTTCACCGGCTATTTCCTCGCAGAACCTGACGCATCGGGAACAATTTATGCAACGTTCCTGGTCGAGCATTACGTTTGGTCCCAGCTCGATCCTTTTTCCCATATGGACCTTCTTCTCATCAAAACGCGATTCACCTACGCCGAACCTGAAAGAATATTCCTGAAGCTTGCATTCACCGGCTTCGTCGCATATCGGACAATCGAGTGGATGGTTGATCAGAAGAAATTCTATCACAGCATTGCGTGCGTGTACAACTTTGTCTGACTTTGTGAATACGACCATATTATCGGATGCGGGTGTAGCACAGGCAATAACTAATTTCGGAAGATTTTCAACTTCTACAAGACAGATACGGCAGTTTCCGGCTACACTCAATGCAGGGTGCCAGCAGAAATGGGGAATTTCGATGCCGGAAGTAAATGCTGCCTGTATAATCGTTTGTCCCGGAGTAAATTCTACCTGTTTCCCATCAATGGTTATAAACGGCATATCAGTAATATGTGTTATTTATATTTTCTATTATCTCTAACAAAAAAAATCAACAAATGTTCTTCATTCTTCAACTATAATAGTCTTCTTGGAAAGCTTGTGCTTTAAGAATTTAATTATTGCAGGAAGAAGAGAAAGGAACACAATAATGATAATTACTTTCTCTATATGAGCTTCGATATTGGGGATTGTTCTTCCGAGATAAAATCCTATTAGTGTCATGCTAATAATCCAGAGTATTGCGCTAAATATGTTATAATTCAAAAATTTAATATATTTCATTTGCCCTATTCCTGCTACAATCGGAGCGAAAGTCCTTAAAAAAGGCATAAATCTCGTTATCATAATTGTGGAAGGTCCGTGTTTATCGTAAAAATCCCTGGTTTTAAGCAAATAATCCTTTCTGAATAGTAAAGATTGTTCCCTCTTAAAAAGCTTAGGCCCGGATTTATAACCGATCCAGTAACCCACAGAATTCCCGAGTATGGCAGACGGAATAAGGAGTAAATTGAGGTAAAAAATGTTCAGATCACCTGTGGATGCGAACAATCCGGCACTAACAAGCAAAGAATCACCGGGCAGAAAAAAACCAACAAGCAAGCCGGTTTCTGCAAAGATAATAAAGCACATACCCGCATAACCGGCCCAGATAACGAGTGATTTTACATCGTAGATCGAATTGAAAATATCCTTCAAAAATTCCAAATGAATCCCTTTATTCGATAAATAACTATTAGAATTTACCAATATACCAACAAAGTGAGTTAGTATCAACGAATAAAGTCGAGATAGGGTCGATTACCGCAAATAGTTCAATAAATTAAATTAAAATGCAATTGTTTTAACAAAAGCCCTGCGGGAACGATACGTTCGAATAGTTAAATTTAGCTCAGATTATAAACCGCAGTGAAGTGGAATTATTAGAGTTAGCACAAGAAAAAAACAACAATTGTATTATAAAATCTCGATTATCCTTATTTTGAGAGGATTTTCAATTGTTTTTATATACTTATTTTGCTAATTTTACTTGATATAGACATGATTGAGCAAAATGATACAGATCTGAACCAGCAGAATGCAAATGACCCTGGTGATTTTAAAGAAAAGCCTTCCTTAGAAAACAGGGAGGTACCGGCACTAACCCCTTCGGGTGAAACCAATCTGCAAAACCAGCCGGTACAGGATAAAAGAAGAACAGGGAGAAAATTTTACAGACGGAATAATCAGAACAGAAAATATTACCATCCAAGAAACACTTCTTCGCCGAATCTATTCATAGGAAATAAAGTAATATCCGTTATCATTCCGCTTTATAACGAGGAAGAATCAATTGTAGAGCTTTCTATTACGCTGAAAAAAATACTTGAACGGATCAGGGCAAATTATGAAGTAATATTTATAGATGACGGCAGTAACGACGGTTCGTTCCAGAAGATAAAAGAAATTAATCACCTCAACAGCAGGTTCAAATGCATTAAGTTTAAAAGAAATTACGGGAAATCGGCTGCATTATCGGAAGGATTTAAAGCTTCCAAAGGCGATTATGTTGTTACCATGGATGCCGATCTGCAGGACGACCCCGAGGAGATACCGGCTTTAATACAGAAGCTCAATGAAGGATATGACCTTGTTTCGGGATGGAAAAAGAAGAGATATGATCCCTTCATAAAAAGATACAGCTCCAGATTTTTTAATTTCGTAACAAGCCTTCTTGTAGGCTTAAAGCTCCACGATTATAACTGTGGGCTGAAAATATATAAAAAGGACATAGTAAAAAATATCAGGTTATACGGAGAGATGCACAGGTATATACCGGCACTAGCCTTTCTATCGGGATTCAGGGTAAGTGAGATCGCAGTAACTCATCATCCCAGAAAATTCGGCAGGACGAAATTCGGCGCGTCCAGGTTCATGAAGGGGATGTTCGATCTAATGACAGTTCTGTTCACAACCAAGTTTATCAAAAGACCTTTACACTTTTTCGGCTCCTTAGGACTCCTAGGTATCTTTACAGGTTTCGGAATATTGATATACCTCACAATTCTGAAATTTTTCGATTCTATCCCGATAAGCAACAGACCGTTATTCCTGGTCGGTATCCTGCTGGTTATAGTCGGTATCCAATCATTTTCTATCGGATTGATTGCAGAAATGATCACGAAAACATCAGCCGATACAGATAATATCATAATTGAAAGAACACTACCTTAATATATCTCAAGTTAAATGAATCACATAAGTGAGTATGCCATAGTTTCTCCCAAAGCCAAAATAGGAGATAATGTAACAATCAAACAATTCTCTATAATCGAAGATGACGTTGTAATAAAGGATAACGTGCATATTGCAACTAACGCCATAATCTGCAGCGGAACAAGGATTGATAAAAACTGCAAAGTATATCACAGTGTTGTGCTTGGCTCCGAACCTCATGATATGAAATTTGGCGGTGAGTACACTACCTTAGAAATTGGACACGATACGATAATCAGGGAATTCACTACAATCAGCCGCGGGACGAAGGAAAAGAAAATAACCATCGTTGGTAATCACAGCTTTATTATGGCGTATGTTCATATCCCTCATGATACGGTGATCGGAGATAACGTGATACTGGCAAATGCAGTGAACATGGGGGGACATTGCATAATAGAAGATTGGGCGATAGTCGGTGGACTGGTGGGAATACATCAGTTTGTTAAGATAGGTGCACATAGCTTTATCGGATTCAGTTCAAGGGTTAATCAGGATGTACCGCCGTATGTTCTCGCTGCAGGTAATCCGATAAGATATGAAGGACTCAATGTAATAGGATTGAGGAGAAGGGGTTTTACTTCTGAAAAAATTAACCAGATCAAACAGGTATATAACCTCATCTACAACTCCAAATATAACACAAGTGATGCTCTCAAGATCATTAAGGATACATTAGAGCAGACCGGCGAAGTAAAGCAGATAGTCGACTTTATCGAGACCAGCAAACGTGGAATCATCGGAGTCTGACACATCTATCCCCGCACTTCAGGATTTTCAAACCGAATGGGTCTTTATCGATTCAGGTTTTAATAACGGGCAATATAATATGGATTTCGACCTGCAGCTCGTAGATAGATGCAGGGAAGAAAGAACTTCATTCCTAAGATTCTACAGGTGGCAGCCATATACGATCTCCCTCGGATATAATCAAAACAAGCTTGCCGGGAAACACGGAATAGACTATGGAGCCTGCGCCGGAGATAATATCGATGTCGTACAAAGACCTACCGGAGGCAGAGCTGTTCTGCACTCGGAAGAGCTGACCTACTCGGTTGTTTTAAGAACAGAAAGAACCACACAGGAGATCTACAGAGATATATCAATTGCACTTATCAGCGGATTAAAGCTGATCGATCCAAATAACGAGGAGCTGCAGAAATTATCATTCACTCTCGAAACACCGGATCTTCCGAAGCTTGTAAAAGAGGGTAAGTATAATCTTTGCTTCAATACCTCAATAAAATACGAAATAAATTACAAAGGCAGGAAACTGGTTGGCAGCGCACAGCGTAATTTCGGTGATATCGTACTGCAGCACGGCTCCATACTGATAGGCGAACACCATAAAAAAATAGCCGATTATCTTAACATCCCGGATGAAACAGTGAGGGAAAAAATAAAAAAAGATATCGATGAAAAAACGGTATGCTTGAACGAAATCCTGAAAAGGCAGGTTACTTACGAAGAAACAGCAAGCGCACTTGTAAAAGGATTTGAAAATACTTTGAATATAAACTTCGGCTGTACTAATTTGAACTAAATAAACCGGCATGGTCAAAGAAAGAAAAAAAATAACCACCAGGACACTCATTAATATGAAAAAGAGCGGAATCAAAATTTCCGCTTTAACCGCATATGATTACCTTATGGCGAGATACCTCGAAGAGGCGGGGATAGATATTATACTGGTAGGTGATTCGCTCGGCAACGTTGTACAGGGCAACCCCACAACGCTCACCGTTACCCTCGATGAGATGATATACCATGCCAAGATTGTAAAGAAAGCTGTTAGAGCTGCCCTGATGGTAGTTGACCTTCCGTTTATGTCGTACCACGTCGACCTTCAGGAAGCAGTCAAGAATTGCGGGAGAGTTATGAAGGAAACAGGGTGTGATGCTGTCAAGCTGGAAGGCGGGGAAAGAATAGCGGAGGTAGTGCATCATCTAGTAAAAGTAGGTATACCTGTTATGGGACATCTAGGCTTAACGCCGCAATCAATAAATATTTTCGGAACTTACGTTACCCGCGGTACGGATAAAAAGGAAGCTCTGCAGATACAGAAAGATGCAAAGATACTCCAGCAGTCAGGATGTTTCTCTATTGTTCTGGAAAAGATACCCGCTGTACTGGCAAAGAAGGTCACGGCCTCAATAAAGATCCCAACCATCGGGATAGGTGCCGGAATACACTGTGACGGGCAGATACTCGTTACATATGATATGCTGGGAATGACGGAAGAGTTTCATCCCCGTTTTGTGAGAAAGTACCTCAAAGTCTCGGAAGAAATAAAGGAAGCGTTCGGGAGATACATAAGAGATATCAAAGAAAACAAGTTCCCAACCAAAGCGGAAAGCTATTAACGGAAAGTGAGCTATAGGTTTGTCTGATACATTAAATGTTCTTTTTCTTGGTGACATCGTCAGCGAACCCGGGCTCAAAGTCTTATCCGATAACCTCAGCAGCATAATCCACAAACACAAGATACATTTCGTGATAGCCAACGGGGAAAATCTCTCCGGCGGAAAAGGTATACTCGAAAAGGATGCAAAGAAAGCTTTTGAACTCGGTATAAACGTCCTAACCGGAGGAAACCATACATTCAGCAAGATACAATCGGCAAAGTATATCGGTGAGGAAGTGAGAGTTCTGCGTCCCTGCAATCACCATGACGACGTTTACGGCAGAGGTTCCATGATATATCCCGTTACAGTAGACGGTACAATAATGAAACTCGGTGTAATTAATGCACTTGGCAGGGTTTACATTTCAACTTTGAATTGCCCGTTCAGGACTGCTAACCAGATAGTTGATAGAATAAGCAGGGAAACCAACCTGATTATTATCGATATGCATGCTGAAGCTACAGCTGAAAAGATTGCTTTCGGCTGGTATTTTGACGGGAAAGTATCAGCAGTAATTGGAACACACACGCACGTGCAAACTGCTGACGAAAGAATCCTCCCCAACGGAACGGCTTTTATTACTGATGTAGGGATGGTCGGCGGATTTGACGGAGTGATTGGCAACAAGAAAGAATTCTCCATAAACCGTTTCATCTATCAAACCCCTCAAAAGCAGGAAATTGCAACCGATGACTTAAGGATAAATGCAGTTGTAATTAATATCGATACGCAGACCGGAAAAGCAATGAAGATAACCAGAGTCTTCCAACCGGAATTCAAGAACTGATATTCAGTTAATTCACTTTTTCACAATTTCACCACTTCGCTATTTCAACAATACCATTTTCTTCGTTTCAACAAATTCGTCAGTAATAAGCTTGTAAAAATACACACCGCTGGCATAATTGCTCCCGTCCCAATCAACCTCATATGTGCCCGGTTTTTTGTTCTCATCGAGAAGCGTTACTATTTCCCTGCCAAGGATATCATATATGACCAGCTTCACATTAGAGGATTTTGGAAGATCGAATTTTATTCTTGTAACGGGATTGAAGGGGTTGGGGTAATTCTGGGAAAGGAAGAAGGATTTGGCAATCGTATTCGATTCATTTTTAATCCCTATTGCACCTGCACAGACCGTACTCAGAATTAACCCGCCATCACCAATTACCCATATTTTATTGGTATCTATAACGAAAAATGATCTCAGCTGCGAATTTGTACACAACTTTCTAATATCCCAATTTACACCGCTATCTGTAGTCTTCAATAAGATACCGTCCAAGCAAGACATATAACCTGTTGTAGAGTTAAGCATCTTCAGTGCTACTCCCGCATTATTTGGACTCGATATTATCTGCCAATTCAAACCTGAGTCGGTGCTTTTATAAAATTTATGCCAGCCGATTGCAAAAATATTTCCAAGATTGTCTTTAGCAATATCTTCAATAGAATTCTGATATTGTATAAGTTGCCAATTATATCCACCATTTGTGGTTCTTCCGATTCCTGCACCCGCAATGATCCCCGTATTATTATTTACAAAAAGCAAAGATGATGTCATATTATTAAGATAGGGTTCGGTTATATTTATTCTATTCCAATTAGATCCACCGTTATTCGTAATTAGTATACATGAACTATTTTGACCTGAGACATAACCCAATATCCACCCTGTATTTTGATTTATAAAGTAGATCTTATTCGATACGATATTAGAATCAATATTTTGCAAAGTCCAACTTGATCCACTATTACTAGTTTTATAAACTAAGCCAAGAACACCGCAAATCCAACCTGTTAAATCATCTGTAAAAAAAACATCATTCAAATCATGCGAATTATTTTGAAAATTCAAATTCCAATGTAATCCTTTATCTGTTGTTTTTAATAATCCCGCTGTATACGGAGGATAAGACCAATAATGATGTATAGCAAATCCCGTATTCTCATTTATGAAGAAAAGCCCATACATCGTATTGTTAGTAATGCTTTGCGAAAGTAAAATCCAACTTGCTCCCCCATTTGACGTTCTAATTATCGTCCCAAAGTTACCAACTACAATAGAGTTATTTGGATCCAAAATAGAAATATCATTTCCGCCAATTGAATTTTGGGGAATCCAATTTATGCCACTATTGGTAGATTTCAAAATCCCGGTATCTTGTATGCAAAAACCAGTTTGGCTATTCGCAAAGGATATAGAATTGCCAGATATATTCTGTGAATTCCAAGAAAGACCTGAATCGGTTGTCTTCCATATTTTCGAACCACATGCCCAACCTGAATTTGCATCAGTAAAGAATATACTTTTTATATAGCTTGATTGATTTGAAACGTATAACTGAGAGATATAACTATCACCTCCGTTTGTCGTTTTGTAAATATAGTACGCGTTTCCAGACATGGTCGCATAATATCCCGTTATCCAGCCTGTATTAGAATTTATAAAATAAATAGAAATAATTGGCTGGAGAGATGAATTCTGTATTAACCAATTTAAACCACAATTAGTTGTTTTTAAGATAGTATTGACTGTGGTTCCCATGTTGTTACAACAACTCCAGCCAGTATTATCATTAACGAAAAAAATTGACCTGAAAGTCGGAAAATTACTCGTCGTAACACAATCCCAGGATATACCACCGTTGCTGGTTCTTAAGATTTTGTTACTATCGCTAACAGCATCACTCCACCCTGCTCCTACAAATCCGGTTGTAGAATTTAAGAAACAAGAAGTGTTTAGAGGAAGCGATAAATCAATATATATCCCTGCAATAGAATATGTGATGATCCAGTTTATACCACCATTCGTACTTTTCATAAATGTACCTGCATCTCCAATGGCGTATATCAAATTTGAATTAATATAGTGCACCGAATATAGATTATTCCCCTGCGGTAACGGATTTTGCCAGAACCACCCGCTTTGCGAATAACAAATATTTGTAAAACCAATAAATAGGATACTAAGTACAATAATTAGTTTCTTCATAAAATAAAGTGTTTTAAAATTTCTTAACTCGCTTTTCCACTATTTAACCATTTCTCTATTTCAGTAACACCATCTTCTTCGTCTGTACATATTCATTCGTTATCAGCTTATAAAAATACACTCCGCTGGCATACCTGCTGCCGTCCCAATTAACCTCATATGTGCCCGCTTTTTTGTTCTCATCGATAAGCGTTCCTATTTCTCTGCCAAGCATATCATATAAGACCAGCTTTACATTAGTGGATTTTGGCAGATCGAATTTAATTCTCGTAACCGGATTGAAGGGATTGGGGTAGTTCTGGGAGAGGAAGAAATTGACCGGTATTTGTTGGCGTTCTACTTTTACGCTAATGAAATTCCCACCTCCATCTACAGTTTTTAAAATTCTCCCATTAGGTCCTACAATATATCCTGTTGTGTCGGAAGAAAAGTACATAGCATTAGAATGTTCGAAACAAATATCATGCTGCCAGAACCAAGTGTTTCCTCCATCTGTAGTTTTCGAAACGGCTCCTGAAGAATGTAGAAAATAGCCTGTTACATTATTTAAAAAATACATGAAAGTTATATAATAAGAACTTACAGAATTAAACCAATTTATACCCCCATCAGTTGATTTAATTATCTTAGAAGTACTACCATATGGGGATGAGGTATCGACCATCATATACCCGATATTCGAACTCGTAAATTGCACTATGTTCAAACTCAAGTTGGAGAAATTACGCAGAGAGAAATTAATTCCTCCGTTGGTTGTTTTAAGAAGTTGAGTCCCTCCGCATATGAAACCTGTGTAATTATTCATGAAATAAGTTGATTTAAGACTAATCGAGGAACCGGAATTTAACTGTTGCCAATTATTTCCACCATTTGAGGACTTTATGATTAATCCATTATCGCCACAACAATATATTGTATCCACATAAGGTATTGACATACAATTTAAATTTGAACTGGTCCCGGAGACCAATTGCACCCAATTTAATCCGGAGTTTATAGTCTTTAAGATAAATCCATTATTACCAATAATGAAACCAGTATTAATATTTGGAAAGATAACATCTCTTAGATTTGTAACAGTAGAAAATGGTAATATATACCACAAGTTCCCAGCGTTTGTAGTTTTAAGAATTATGCCTGTATCCCCCACAATGAAACCTGTTGTTAAAGAAGGGAAATAAACACTACTTAGGTTTTTATTGGTTACATACGTCTTTAAGGAAAACCAATTTAGACCACCATTTGTTGTTTTCATAAAATTTCCATCCCTCCAACCTACAATCCAGCCTGTGTATTGATTAATAAAATTAACTGACATAAATTCAAATGTTGTATCATAATATTGATTTAACCAGTTAATACCACCATTTGTTGTTTTTATT
>JBEKSX010000007.1:0-46889 GCA_049516635.1 Ignavibacteria bacterium
TATCCCAACCCGTTCAACCCAACAACAAAGATAAAATTCCAAATCCCCCTTAATAAAGGGGGAGAAAGGGGGTTGTCTTTCGTAACCTTGAAGATCTACGACCTCCTCGGCCGTGAAGTAACTACCCTTGTAAACCAAAACCTAAAACCAGGCACATACGAAGTAGAATTCGACGGTACAAATTATCCGAGCGGGGTGTATTTTTATCGTCTGACAACAAACGTTTATGTTGTGACTAAGAAGATGATTTTGATAAAATAACAATTTTTATAATACAAGCAAAACCTGTATAATTAAACCACGGGGGGTGGAAAATGAAAAAAAAACTTTCTTTACTCGTTCTCATTAGCTGTTTTATAACAGTAAACTTTTATTCACATTTGCAAGCTCAGGATGCACCGTTATTAGGACTGGCACCGAAGATCATCGAGCAATCGATTAACAAGGTTCCTTACAATCCTCTTATTCTCCCCGATATACTTGCTTCAACGGCTTATTGTGCAGATTATGCGGTAGCGGGCAACCAATTTAAATCAGTCCCTATACCGGCAGGAACTCCATTTACCAATATCGGTTCCGGGCTCACAGGACTTACCTACGGCGGAGCTTTCGCAAACGGAGTATATTATGCCGTGAGAAGTTCGAACCTCGAAACTATAAACATCATAACAGGGGCAGAAACAGTTATAGCTCCCATAACAGGAGTGACTTCCGGTTATACTATTACTTCTCTGGCATATAAACAGCCGAGCGGACCAATGTATCTCGGAGCAACCACCGGTTCAGCATCAGGTCTATGGACCATTAATCTTACTACGGCTGTAGCAACATCGGTCGGAACCATCACTAATTGCCCGGGACTGATAGATTTCTCGATCAATTGTGCCAATAATATTTATGGTGTTGATATCGTAAATGATAATTTAATTTTGATCAATACAGCAACAGGTGCCGGTACAATCGTCGGACCGCTCGGAGCTAATTTTAACTATGCACAGGGTGCTGCATTCGAACTATCAACGGGTATTCTGTATCTTGCGGCATTAACTACGGACGATGAGCTTCGTATCGCTAACCTTTCGACAGGAGGTACTACAGTAGTCGCTTCATGGTCCGGGCATGAGGTTGTTGCTTTCGGAATTCCGGGAACATGCGGTACAACAGTTCCGGCATGTGATATGCAAACGGGACCGTTTCTCAGCATACCAAGTTTGATCCTTCCGCAGAATTTTTATCCGATAAAAGCAAGGGTTACAAACGTGGGTTCGGCAACGCAGACGAACATTCCGGTAAAATTCTTTGTCAACGGCGCTCAGTACGGGTCAACTTTATATATACCTTCGCTTGCACCCGGGATGTCTGATACTTCTGCCGTATTTGCATGGTCGCCTTCAGCTTCCGGTCTGACGCCTATAGCAATAGCTACCGCACTTGCATGTGATTCTCTCAGGACGAACGATACAGTTAAAATAACAGTAAGCGTTGGATGCGCAAGTCTTTTCTCTGATGATTTTACAGGCGGTGACGGCAACTGGAACATTGTCAATAACGGAGGCACATGCATCTGGTCGGTGAAACCACGTACTTCCAGACCTTATCAAATGCCGGCTGCTGCAGTTGGCAACGTATTCTCTGCTGATGTGGATCAGTGCGGACCAAGCACAACCATAAATTCGACTGCAACCATGATAAACAGCATCAACTGTACGAATAAATATAACGTATACCTGGAATTTGATTCAGATTTCTATTTGCTTTCACAGGATGTATGCAAGGTGGATGCAAGTTATGACGGAGGGAGCACGTGGTCGAACATATTGAACTGGACAGCCAATAGGAGAAATACGCATGAGATAGTACAGATGCCTGCCGCAACTAATCAGGCTGCGGTAAAGGTTCGTTTCACTTCAATACAGCCCGGTTGGGATTGGTGGTGGGCGGTCGATAATGTTACCATACACGCTTGCAATCTTGTCGGTGTGTCGAGTAACCAGAATAATATTCCGGCTAAATATTCTCTTTCGCAGAATTATCCTAACCCGTTCAACCCGTCGACCACGATAACTTATGCTCTGCCTAAAGCAGGTAACGTGAAGCTGACAATATATGATGTGCTCGGACGCGAGGTAAAGACACTTGTGAATGAGTATAAGACCGCAGGTACATACAATGTTACCTTCGACGGCTCATCGCTTTCAAGCGGATTGTATTTCTACAGGATAAATGCGGCCGGCTTTACCGAAACGAAGAAAATGTTGCTGATAAAGTAACTTGTTACTTTATCAGCCTGTCCCGATCATTCGGGAAAACCCCTGCCTGCAGCAGGCCGCTTTAAAGCGGGGGGTTTGGTGAAATAAAATTAACATATTTATATCATTACGGACGTTCTATCGAACGTCCTTTTTTTTACTTCTTACCCCTGACTATCGCAGTTATGCCTTAATTATTGCCTTGATTTATGCAGATTGATATATTATATTTGTAATTGAGGTTTTTGGGATAAATCCGTGTCTTTTACGTAGAGACGCCTCGGTGAGGCGTCTCTAAATATGAGACGACCCGCCGGGTCGTCTCTACAGTTCTTAATATATTATTAATTGAAATGGACAATACACATCTCCTCCTTGATAAGGTGGAGTACCCCGACAGCTCGCCCGCCTCTGGCGGGAAGTCGGGGGGAGGTGGTCGAAAGTGAACAAGTTACAGACAAGCTAAGCATACAAGCTATATAGCTGCTTTATTGCAATTCTGTGCTGTTTTAACAAGCTGAACAAGCTAGCTTGTGGGGGTATACCCTCGAGACCACCCCGTCTCCCGATAAATCGGGATCCACCCCTCCTTGTTAAGGAGGGGACACAAGTTCTTTGTAATTATTCGTCTCCCCCTTAGCAAGGGGGAGTACCCGCTTTCGAGCGGGGGTAGGGGTCTAAAACACTACTAAGTAATCATTACTTACTTAACCAAAAAGTGGCGATTCCTGAATCTCTTATTACTTACCATTACTTAAGTAATGGGGGGGGTAGTAAGTTAAAAATTAAAAATTAAAAATTAAAAATTAGAATAAAATTGATGTTTGTCAAATTCCAGCTTTGCGAATAAGTGCGGGAAGTATGTATTAAAATTTTTGAATAAATTATGATTTTAACCTAAAACCCCCCTTAATCCCACTCCTCCAAAGGCGGATCTGCGACTTTGATTAAAGGGGGGACACAGGGGGGTTAGAAGCAAAAATTAATATCATTATTTTGGAGAGATTTTCAGTGGCAATTTATGTTAATCCCCTATTTTCGTTGATAGTGCTGTAAATTGCTTTCCCCATTGTTGGTGTTGTCACCAACAAGAAAAACATGAGATTCTTGCGGAGTTTACCCCGATTTAAATCAGGGCTCAGAATGACAAAGTGGAGAGATTTTCTGCGGCAATTTACATTAATCCCTTATTTTCGTTGATAGTGCTGTAAATTTAAGCTATATTTGTGATTCTATGGCATTAAAAATATCATTTCTCTCAATATTTTTTCTTCTTTTATCTGTTTCTATTCGCGCACAGATGGGAGAAGTAGAAATTACAACTGTTCTAAAAGAGCAATTTCACGATAAAAACGGCAATCCGTTGACGGGAAAAGGCGTTGTGATAGGTGATGTGGATTCGGGTATTGACATCTTTCACCCCATGTTCTTCTTCGCTGACGGAGATACGCTGGATTGGGTAGATGTCGACCGTGACGGTAAGTTCACATCCGGTGTGGATGGAATTGACCTCAACCGTGACGGAAAAATTTCGAAGGATGAGATGCTGAGATATATCAAGATGAAGAATAATACGTGGACGCTCGTCGAGGAACAGAATAAAAGGGATTTTGATCCTGCTTTCGATTTTCTATATCTCGATAAGAACGGGAACAGGAAGAGGGATTTCGGACCGGGAGCGGGGTTCACTGAAAAAGACCCGACCTACGGCGAGCAGTTATACGTTGCTCTGGATGCGAACCATAACGGCAGGCTTGACCCCGGTGAAAAGATAGTTGCATTGAAGACCTCGAAGGTTAGAGCGGTCAGGGAAAAGGACGGTACGGTAAGAAGAAGAGGTGTTGACCTCATTTATACAGAAGAGGATAGTATCGGCCACGGAACAGGCGTAGCGGGAATAATTCTTGGAGGACAGGACGGGATACAGAGAATTCACGGTATCGCTCCCGATGCAGAAATTGTGGTTGCAGATATCCGTTATAATTACACTCCTCGTTTCGTAAGAAATTTTTATGACCTAATCAGTTTCGTAAAAGAGGAAAAAACAAATATATTATTGTTCGAGGACGGTGAATGGATGTGGGAGTTCATGGACGGTTCGAGTCCCGAAGAACAGCTGGTTGATGAAATGGCGCGTGAGGGTGTAACTGTGGTCGGCGGCGCCGGGAATTTCGCTACAGGTGATATGCTCATCATCGATACGCTGGCACCCGGAGCAAATCCAGTTTATATTGCACAATGTCCCGATTGGGTTGAGGGAAAATTAAATAACGGAGTGTTCTTTTCATTCCTGTGGACAGATACTTCAGCCGGTCTCGACTTCACTATCGAAACACCGGATAAAATTGTTTCTCCCCCGCTGAACGCATCCGCAGATTTCATAAAAGTGGGCAAGTATAATATTTCTTACGCAAAAGAAATTTCCCCCAAGGGAACGGTGATGTTCAAATTAGGCTGTTCTAAAAAAGATTCGGGAGCAATAGACGGTGAGTGGAGAATTCATGTAAAGAATCCCGACCCGGTAATATTAAGAGGATATATTGTTGACATCTCGCAGTCATGGGCGGGGCACTCGCACTGGGATTCTGATAAAATTACGGGCGAGTCGTCTGTAACATTCCCTTGCACGGCGGACAGCTTAATCGCAGTCGGAGCGTACGTGGTCAATTTCGGCTGGTTCGATAAAATAGGTGACCTGGCAAATTACAGCAGCAGAGGTTACAATATTGACGGAAAGATGGGTGTAGATATAACAGCTCCGGGACATACTACTTTTACCACCGAAAAAGATAACGGCTATATGACGTTCAGCGGAACAAGCTCGGCCGCACCGCATGTTGTAGGAGCAGCCGCATTGCTTCTACAGTATGACCCGTCACTTTCGTTCACACAGGTGAAGCAAATCATCCACAGCTCCGCAAAGAGGGATAAGTTCACCGGTGCAGTTCCTAATCCCGCATGGGGATGGGGCAAGCTGGATATCGAATCAGCTATTAAATATGTAATCAATAATTATTAATAATTTTAATATATTTAAAATAATATAAAGAAGGAAACGCATTCATGAAAATGAACAAAAAGAAAAAAGAGGCATTCAAGCAGTACAAGGACATGCAGATGCAGGCCAAGCAGCAGCAGCCGAGAAGGAAAAAGATCGACCCGCTGAAATCCAGAGGAATAAAATATATTGATTTCAAGGATATAAAGCTCCTGTCGAGATTTTTGAACGAGCAGGGAAAAATTCTTCCTTCGCGGATTACAGGGATCAGTTCGAAGATGCAGAGACAGCTGACCGTTGCGATAAAGAGAGCAAGGCATCTCGGTCTAATGCCTTTCGTGAGCGAAGAGTTCAAACAATAAAATTTATTATTCGGTTTACGGAAGAGTCTGTTTCCATTCCCGTGGAATAGACTTTTTTGTTTAAAGAACCGTGATATTATGTTTATAGATACACACGCACATCTGAACTACCCGGAAATTTTGGAGAACATCGAACAGATTCTCAACCGTGCGGCACAGGCCGGTGTGGAAAAAATTATCGTCCCTGCCACGAGCCTTCAAACCTCACTGGACGTGATAGAACTTGTACAGAAATATGATATGCTCTACGGAGCCGTCGGTATTCATCCGACCGAGCTCGGTAATTTCAGGGATAAACAATTGTATGAGCTGGAAAACCTCGCTTCATCCGAAAAGATAATTGCTATCGGCGAGATAGGGCTGGACTATTACTGGAAACCGTACGATGCCGCACACGAAAAATATATACTGAAGGCACAGATACGTATCGCGAAAAACCATGGCCTCCCGGGGATAATACACAATCGTGAATCGTCCGCTGACCTGATGGATATACTTAGAGAGGAACATAAGGACGGAAAGCTGAAAGGTCAATTGCATTCATTCAGCGGCGATATAATGATGGCGGAGGAGTGCGTAAATATGGGATTATATATTTCTTTCACGGGAAACATTACATATAAGCCAAATGACAAAACACTGCTGGCTTATGAAATAGTACAAAATACACCCCTCGAAAATATCTTGCTTGAAACAGATGCCCCGTATCTGCCTCCGGTGCCCTTCCGGGGAAAACAGAACGAGCCGGCATATGTTAAGTACACCGCAGGAAAAATAGCGGAGCTGAAAAATATTTCGATAGAAGATATGGGCAGAATCACTACGCAGAATGCGAAGAAGCTCTTTGGCATAGAATAAAAAAAGGAGCCATCTCCCCTGTTTATCAAGAGAGTGAGCTCCCTACTTTAAAGAACTTTTTCAGCTATCGGTTTCTACTGTTTGAAATGATTTGCACCGATCTTATTATATTTTACATCGATCGTGACCTGTACACCGATATTAGGCGGACTATTCACACTTATAACGCTTTTGACATAGAATACACCATATATGCGGTTGCCGTTTGTCTGGCCTCCGGCATATTTACCTTTGAGGTAAAATGAAAAGACAGGGTGCATGCCTTGATTTATAGTAAAATAACCCCATGCCCCGCCTTCGTATGTATCATCCGCTATGAAAGCAGTCGAATCAAGATTAGCTACCGGGATAATACTCAGCGAATCGAACATCGATTGAGAATCAAGAGTGGGATATAAGCGGTTAAATCTTGTCTGCATCCCCGAAGCGAATGGGGGTAAATGACCCGAAGTGATAAATGAGTTTAAGGGGTCATTTGTAGGACGGCTCAGATAAATATCTTTAGCATCCGAATTCCCGGCTAGGACCTGTCCCGTCCACAGATTGGCCGCTTTTAGAGCATTCCCTACTGTATCATTAAACAGGAGTGTTAGGACAAGATTTTTGTAGACAACCACGTTCGAATCCGTATTCGAAGTGAGAACACCCGAATCATCACAGCCGCTCATATAAATGAAAATCGGCAGAAGTATTATAGAGATCGCGATAGCTAAAATTGTAGAATGTATTTTAACAGGCATAGATTCCCCTTATTTAAATTACGAAGTTATACAAATATAGCTGTTTATAATGCGACTTTCAATCCGGTAAAGATAAAATGAGTCTGGGTGGTCATTTTGTTGATAATTTCGTTGCTGGCGAGATTATTCAATCCGCCGTATTCGAATTTATAACCGAGAAGGATTCCCAGAACTTTGGTAAACATATAAGCCCCCTGGATATTTGCCGTTAATCCGAGGTCGAAATTTTTCATTTTATAAAGGGCAAGGTTATTTTGTGTAAAATCGTCATGCGATAATAACAACCCGAAATAAGGTCCAAAATTACCGTCAATCACTACTTTACCGACATCGAAATTGAAATAGAGCAATAAAGGGATTATGAAATAATGGAAATTATAATTGGTACCGTTCGTTGTCTGGAATCCTTTTTTGGAATAAACCATCCCGGTTGTGATACCATATCCAAGAACAGTCAGGGTGATATCCGCACCGATACTGGGACCCGGTATAGTGCTGGTGGTATTGAGATCCTTTGCAATGGTATCATTTGGGTTGAGATCAAATTTAGTCTTTGATATGCCCAGACCGAGTTTAATACTGAGGTCCAGTCCGAACAGCCCGCCTTTTTTCAGCAGGTGGATCTTGTCAATTTCTTTCATAGATGGTTTTTCGGATGGGTCTTCTCCGGCATAAACCGATCCGAAACCGAAAGTCTGGAATGCGAATATCAAAACGATGAAGAGCGTCAGGTATAACCTCTTTTTCATGGCTAAATATAATTAAGCTTATCAATATTGTTTTAAACTCTTATTTTAGTCTGTATTCGTCATAAGTCGAAACATGGTCAGGGTCGATCTCTCCAAGTCTCCGGTAGATCATTTTATCGTAGTAATCCACGAGCACCTGAGCGATCTCGAGATATTTTGCATCGAAAAATGCTTTTATCGAAAATGATCTTACCTCGGTCTTTTTCGTTTTACCGATCAGATCAATTGCCTGGGCGATCCTTTCGAGTGCCTGATGTTTGTCATACTGGATTGAATCGATCCCTGCGAAGTGATATAACCAGAATCCTTTCCGGTAACTGTCATACCTGGTATTAAGAAGTTCCTGGGGATAAGAACTG
This sequence comes from Ignavibacteria bacterium, assembly GCA_049516635.1. Taxonomy (GTDB): domain Bacteria; phylum Bacteroidota; class Ignavibacteria; order Tepidaquicellales; family OLB5; genus JBEKSX01. The sequence continues at coordinate 8,316 of JBEKSX010000007.1, forward strand.
CGGGTGGCTTTTGTACTCGTAATATCGGTCCACCCTTTCGTATTACCGCTGGCTACCGCCTGATTAACGACGTCCTGAGCTTTTTGAAATCTTTTATTTCCCAGCAGGGATTCCCACGAATCATCGTCTGACCCGATGATCAGGTAAGCGTAATAGTCCAGAAAGCTGGAGAGGGTATTGAACCTCTGGTCATCATGGTACAGACCCTGGCCGCGGGTATAATTAAATCCCCAGTTATCGTCTTTGATCCTCAGGATAGTCGAAAAATTTTGAGTCTTGAAAATATTCCGCTGGGCAATAATAACAACCTGGGCTTCATAGGTGTCGAATCCTGTTGAAGCGGTAAGAAAGAACTGAAAGTTGCATTTAATTTTATACGGCTTTCCCCTCACATCGTTGACAATATCTTCATCTGTAAAACGGGTTCTTGTCAGATAATCCGTAACGTCCTGTTTGAAATTTGCGAGCCGGTCTTTTGCATCGTTGCTCATATTTTGCAGATTGACATCAACTGTAGGGTCTAATTCCTGTGATCTGAGAGGTAAGACAATTATTAACAGAGCAAAAAGAATTGATATTAGATGAAATGGATTTTTTAGCATATTAATATTTTCAATGTATAATACCATAAGAAAATAAACAAAGATGGATTTAAAAACAATCCTTATAAAATTTCAAAATAGGTTTTACAAAAATCAATCCTTCAAAATCACTTACTGCCTTTAACTATCTTCTGGAAAACCAGTGAGAATTTTTCATTATGATTTGATTTATCAAATATTTTGAGCCATTTGATAACGTATTTTTTTTCAATTTTAGAATTTTTTCTTATAATGCTTCGAGCATCTTCGAGATCCCTCGGTCTTCCTGCAAAGATCTTTTGAATGATCAAATCTTCAATCGAAATGAAATTGATTTTTTTATTGTCAATCTTTATTGATTTTGCTCTTTTAATAGCATTACGCTCATAATCGGAATATGAAAAAATGAAGTCTACTCTCATACCGGAAAAAGCATCATAGAGAGGAAGGACAAATGTTTTTTTTGTAAAGTCTTCTATCTTGGTTGAAAGGTCTTTTAACTTTAATTCCTTTCTAATTTTTTGTATAACACTAAGAGAGCGTAGATCGACACCAAGTGTAATATCTATGTCTTTTGTAAGGCGGGGCTCCCCATATAAAAGTACTGCCTGTCCTCCGATTATCATGTAAGGGATTTTGTACTTGTCAAGAGCTGAAGCGATTTTTACTAATAGGTTATCTGACACTATTTAAGATCTTTGCTATTCTGATATCTACTTCTATCCCATCCAGAGGATCTTTAAGAGGAAAAACTTTTAATTTCCATGCCTCTTTGAGAAGTTCATCGAAAATCTTGCGATTTTTTCTATAGTTCACTTCTGTGCGTTTCGCTAGATCTCTTTCGAACTTTTCAAGAGTTTTTTTATCTTTGATCATAGCTTTATTTTGATTCTATAAATTCGATGTTTTCCTTTTCAAAATCTCTAAACAGTTTTCTGTATCTATCTGGTATTCTGACAGGCTCTTCCGTGACCGGGTCGAGATATACATGGATTACGTTCAAAGTGCAAAGCAATTTTTCGTTCTTATGATTAACAAGAACCTGCTCGAATCCAAGGCTGGAAATTTTGATAAATGATGCTCTCGTATAAATATCTATCAGGTCATCGAGCTTCGCTGGATGGTGATAAACTATCTCATTCTTTTTTATCATCACTTTTATCTTATCATCAACAGCACCCGGCTTTACTTTTCTCCCTAGACCTCGGAGATACTCTACCCTCGCGGCTTCGCAGTATTCCAGGTAACGTGCATTATGGACAACCGCCTGCGAATCCACTTCAAAATAGCGGACCCTCACCTGGTATTTATGCTTAAACTTGGTTAACCCGGCAGCAGTCATTACTTCAGAACTGATTGAAATATTTCAACGGCTTCTTTTACTTCATCCATGCTCACATCAAGATGAAAGACTGCTCGAATACTTCCAAAACTTCCATCACTGAACAGCACTCCCCTGTTCTTCATCTCATTTCTGATTACTGTTATCTCTGCATCTGTTTTGTTAATTCTGAATATAATAATATTTGTATGTACGGTTGAAAGATCGATATCAATACTGTTCAGCTTTGAAATGCTTTCGGCAAAATACTTTGCCTTCCGATGGTCTTCTGTCAGCCGCTGTATATTATTGTCGAGAGCGTACATTGCGGCAGCGGCAAGAATTCCAGCCTGACGCATACCTCCGCCGATTATCTTTCTGAATTTATGCGCCCTCTCTATGGCATCGCCAGTACTGCACAATATAGAACCCACCGGGGCACCGAGACCTTTGGAAAAACAGAACGAAATGGAATCGAAATATGAAGCATACACATCGACCGGAATATCCGTTTCGACCGAAGCGTTAAATATCCTCGCACCATCAAGATGCATTTTTATTCCTTCATTTAAGGCAAGATCGCGGATCTTTTTAATTTCCTCGAACGGGAATATATAACCACCTGCGCGGTTATGTGTGTTCTCTAAGCAGATAAGTGTGTTATTCGGAAAATAATATGCCTTCGGACGGATATATTTTTTTACCTGCCCGGATGTGATAACGCCGTGTTTCCCCTCTATAGGCAGAAGCTGAACACCCGATAAGAGTGCAGGTGCACCAGTTTCGTAATTCAATATATGGCAATCAGCTTCCAGTATCACCTCATCCCCCGGGCTGGTATGTGATTTTATAGCGAGCTGGTTCGCCATAGAACCTGATGTAGTGAATAATGCGGCTTCTTTTCCGGTCAGCTCTGCACATCTTTTCTGCAGAGCGTTTATCGTAGGGTCTTCACCGAATACATCATCCCCAACCTCAGCGTTCGCCATAGCCTGACGCATAGCGGGAGACGGTTTCGTGAGGGTATCACTTCTAAGATCTATAATTTTCACTGAAATATCCTTTTTCTAAAAATAAGAAGTGTGGTCATAAAGTTTATTCTTCTTCCTCTTCTTCTTCACCGACCACGTTTGCTACCGCGGAAATTGTATCTCCTTCAGCAAGCTTAATAAGCCTGACCCCCTGCGTATTTCTTCCCATAATACGGATATCACTCACATGCTGTCTTATCATCAATCCTCTGTTCGTGATTATCATCAGGTCATCGTTATCCAAAACTTCTCTTATGGAGATCATGTTCCCGTTCTTTTCGCTGGATTTGATGGTTATAACACCCTTACCGCCTCTGCGTGTCAGACGGTAATCATCCAGGTCACTTCTCTTGCCGTATCCCTTATCCGTTACAACAAGTATCGAGGCACCGCTCCTTCTGACAGCCACCAATCCCACCACTGAATCTTTTTTCCCGAGTTTTATGGCTTTTACTCCTGCTGCCGTTCTGCCCATCGAACGTACATCTTTTTCATTGAACCTGATTGCCATACCGTGATTGGTACCGATAAGTATTTCCTGGCTTCCGTTTGTCATCTGGACATCAATAAGCTTATCATCACCTTTCAGATTGATGGCTATGATACCGCTTTTTCTCGTATTTGCAAAATTATTCAGATCCGTCTTCTTCATTATCCCGTTCTTCGTAACCATAGTCACAAACAGTTCTTCCTCAAAATCTTTGACATTAATTATTGCGTTGATAGTTTCATCCTTGCTCTTGGCGATATAATTTGATATGGCATAACCTTTGGCTGTCCTGCCTGCTTCCTGTATCTCGTGTACTTTTAGCATGAAGCATTTTCCTTCATCTGTAAAGAACATCATATTATGGTGCGTGGAAGCAATGAACATATGCTCGACGAAATCATCCTCTCTTGTGGAAGCTCCAATCACACCCTTCCCTCCCCTTGACTGGCGTCTGTATCCGCTTACAGGAGTTCTTTTTATATACCCGTTATGGCTGATAGTAATAACAACATCTTCTTCCTTTATGAACTCTTTTATGAACTCATCGTCTGTCATCTTTTTCGGATTATAGACTATATCTGTACGTCTTTCATCGCCGAAGTCTTTTTTCAGCTTCAGAAGCTCCTGAGAAAGTATTTCTCTTCTAAGACTATCACTTGCGAGAAGCCTTTTCAGCCTTTCGATAGTTTTTATAACCTCTTTATATTCCTCCTCGATCTTATTTCTCTCGAGACCCGTCAATCTCTGCAAACGCATATCGAGGATAGCTTTTGCCTGGATCTCCGAGAGCTTAAACCGTTTCATCAGCCTCTCCTGGGCGGTGGGAACGTCCTTTGATTTTTTTATCAACGCTACGATAGCATCGATATGATCTAGAGCTATTTTATAGCCTTCCAGTATGTGCGCTCTTTTTTCCGCTTCTTCAAGTTCGAATTTCGCCTTCCGGATGATTACATTCAAACGGTGCTCGATGAAGTAACTCATCATCTCCCTGAGGTTCAATACCCTCGGAATACCGTCAACAAGTGCCAGCATAATGACGCCGAAAGTAAGGTGCATCTGTGTATGCTTGTAAAGATTGTTCAATATCACGTTCGATGCGGCACCGCGTTTCAGCTCGATGACAACCCGCAGACCGTCTTTATCCGATTCATCCCTGATATCGGATATATCCTCTATCTTTTTATCCCTCACCAGAGCTGCTATAGTTTCAATAAGTGTGGCTTTATTAACCTGGTAAGGAAGCTCGGTTATTATGATGCTCTCTCTGTCTGATTTAGATACTTCGATATTCGCTTTTGCCCGGATGATGATCTTCCCTCTGCCGGTGGTATATGCTTCTTTCACGCCTTCGTATCCCCAAATTATACCGCCGGTCGGAAAATCCGGTGCTTTAATATACTTTATTATTTTATCGAGAGATAATTTCTGGTCTTTTATAAAAGCTACGAGCCCATCAATAACTTCGTTAAGATTGTGCGGAGGGATATTGGTAGCCATACCTACAGCAATACCGCTGGAACCGTTCACGAGTAGGTTCGGCAGAGCGGAAGGGAGCACGGAGGGTTCTTTTAGTGTATCATCGAAGTTCGGAAGAAAGTCCACAGTATTTTTCTCAAGATCGCTGAGTATAGTTTCGGATATCCTGGCGAGCCGCACCTCCGTATATCTCATGGCGGCTGGCGCATCACCATCGACAGAACCGAAGTTACCCTGGCCGTCAACGAGCGGATACCTCATAGAAAAATCCTGTACAAGACGGACTATGGTATCATAAACAGCCCGATCACCGTGCGGATGATATTTACCTAATACTTCACCGACCACCCTCGCTGATTTCTTATAAGGACGATTAGGCGAAAGACCCAGCTCATTCATCCCGAATAGAACACGCCTGTGAACCGGTTTCAATCCGTCCCTCACATCGGGGAGTGCACGGGCAACTATCACGCTCATAGAATAATCAAGGTACGACGATTGCATCTCTTCTTCAATATTGACAGGAATTACTTTCTGGTTAGCCATTAATATCCGTATGTTTATAATTTTAGGTTATGTGTATTCAAATACATATAGTGGAGTAGAGGGGAGTCGAACCCCCGGCCTTTGCAATGCGAATGCAACGCTCTTCCAACTGAGCTACTACCCCTTTACATCCTCGCTATCACACACTCCCTTTATAAAATTACTATAGCGAATTACTGGATATTGAAGTAAAGAAGTTTTAAAGATATTTTAAAAAAATACAATCCCGAATTATAGGATTTTAATGTTCCAGAGCCTTCTAAATCCTATATATTTGAATAATTTACCGAAATTTACGTACTAATTCAATTCATTAATTAATCTCAAAATGACATAACGAAGAGCCGTAGAAGCTTTACCGGCAATCTTCAGGACTACACTATGGTTTGCAAGAACATTTAATTTTCTCTCGAAATATTTGGGATAACTTAAATAATAATAGCCTTGATCGCCGATTCTGATGCCGCATATAATTCAGGTACCGTGGACATTCCTGCAACGTCAATTTGATATCTTCAAAACATTCTTATTTCAGCGTTCGTTTCGTAAACCGGATCGTGTAAGAAGTTATATACCTTTATAAATGCGTTATACCTCAAAAAAATCAAAATCTCTTTTCCTCAAGATCTGCTATATATGTTTTTTAAATATTCAACAAGCGGGTTAAAAAACCGGAACCGAGGATGACAGCCAATTTAATTTACTTATTATCAGGTATTTAAATATTGCTTTGATTAAAGATATTCCCTTCTTTTTATGACATTATACTGAAAAAAATGGTATTTTATTTTATTAAAAATAGTTAAATTATGGTAGATTCAGGGAAGAAACAATATTCAGGGTGATTAGGTTAAATATAATGTAGGGAATACAGTGATTTATTTGAAAGAGGTATAAATGACGGCATCAAGTATAACAAAGGCAAAAGAGTACTTATTCAAGGCTTACAGGTTTCAGATGGACGGAAACCTTGATGAGGCAGTTAAGAATTATAAGCTCTCGATCGAGTTTTATCCGACTGCTGAGGCACATACCTATCTCGGATGGACGTACAGTTTTATGGGAAACTTAGAAGAAGCTATCGAAGAGTGCAAGAAAGCTATCGATATAGACCCTGATTTCGGCAACCCGTACAATGATATAGGTTCTTATCTTATACAGCAGGGAAATTACGACGAAGCTGTAACCTGGCTTGAACTCGCACTAAAATCGAAACGTTACGAATCGAAGCATTTTGCACATTTAAATCTCGGAAGAGTATTTGAGCTTAAAGGGCTCTGGTTTGAAGCACTGGACGAATACAAGCTGGCAATGGAACTGGAACCTTCTTATGACCTAGCAAAAAAGCTCTATTACGGATTATTGGGGAAGATGAATTAATCCGGTTTCCGGTCATCGGGCGAAACAATTAATAAAACTATAAGCAATGAAAAAAGTTAAAGAGGGAATTTCACGCAGAAACTCATATACCTTCCTTTTACTTTTCACCATACTCATTGCAACATCGGTCTTCCTGAGCTGTGAACAGAGCAATATTTTTACCGATAAGGACGATGTAGATCTCGGCAAAGAGATGGATAAAGAGATAAAGAGCCACCCGAAGGATTACCCGATGCTCGAAGGACACCAGGACCTGAAGGACTATCTTTCCGGGATAGGAAATTACATATTAAACAGCTCACCTAAGATAACAAAGAAAAACATTTACCCGTATAATTTCCAGATCATCAATGACACAATCATTAATGCATTCTGCACACCCGGCGGATTCGTTTATGTTTACACCGGATTAATGAAATTCATCGATAATGAAGCTACGCTGGCGGGAGTGGTCGGTCATGAAATAGCACATGCAGAAAGGAGACACGTCACACAGCGTCTCACAGCTTATTACGGGGTTAGTATGCTGCTCAGCTTTATACTCGGAGGCAACCCGAGCTTCATCGCAGAAATAGCATCCAATTTATTCGTAGGGCTTGCATTCCTTAAAAATTCAAGGGATGACGAAGCCGAAGCAGATTATTATTCCATCCAGTACCTGCGTTCGACAAAATATTACCCGGGAGCAATAACATTTTTCTTCGATAAGATTAAAGAAGAACAGCAGAAGAAGGGGCAGACGCCGGGCGATCTTGACCGTCTTCTTTCAACACATCCGCTGCCTGATGACAGGATCCAGGCCGTGAATGATATTTTAAGCAAGATAAAACCAAAACCTGATCCTACAAAGGGTCTGTTTGTAGATGAATACCAGAAAGAAAAGCAGAAATTACCATAGCTAAAATTTAGACCGATATAAAAACTTCAACATTGAAATATTTAGCAGTTTTCATTTCATTCCTTATTATTTCTTTTCATGCTGTGAAAATCGTCCCGTTTTATGATGACAGGGAGATAACCGATGAAAATTATAAGTTCACGTTTGTACTTCCTTCGGAATGGAAGAAAACGGACACTAAGGAGACCTCTGATAAAGATGCCATATCATATGCTTTCGAGAGGAATGATAAGAAATGCGCAATAATGCTGATGGCATTCAAGCTGAATACGGTGAAAAACCTCGAGGATTTTATTTACACTATGGAAAAGGATATCAGTCTTAACATACCTAACAAGAGCGGTGATTATACTACATTCGATAACGGTACTTTCGACGGGAAATCGGCTCTATACAAAGACTCACATTATACAGAGAATATTTTCTTTTACAGGACCAAATTGCCCGATTCACCTTTAAACTTCGTTTATATGTTCAGGTTCATCACTACAAACACAGACTACACGCAAGACCTTCAGAACCAGATAAAGAAGATCTCCGATTCGTTCCTGCCTACAGCGAAGTAGACGAAGTTATCCCGCGCGCAAAACTGAACAATTTAAAATCAATTAGAATTTATTTCAAAAACGGATTGTTCGCTTTTTCTTCTCCGATGGTTGTAGAGTTGTAATGTCCGGCGTAAATAATGTAATCATCATCGTATTTGAATATCTTGTTCTTGATAGAATCGAGAAGCTTATCCATACTGCCTTTCCAGAGGTCTGTGCGTCCGATCGAATCCCTGAACAGCTTATCGCCCGCAAAAATTATCCTCTTCTGCTCGTCCACAAGACAAATCCCTCCGGGTGAATGACCGGGAGTGTGGAGCACTTTCAGGGTACAGTTCCCAAACTGAATAAAATCATTCTGGCTGATAAAGATATCGGGCTGTGGCGGTTCAGGAAATGACCAGCCGAATTCCGCGCCCTGTTCATTACTGCTCCGTATCAGCTTGAGATCATCCTTGTGCATCATTATGGGGACCTTAAAAGTATCTTTAGCCCATTTATTTCCGAGGATGTGGTCTATATGACCGTGGGTATTTACTATATATTTAATACGTACTTTGTTTTCTTTTATGAAGTCCGTTATTGCTTCCTCTTCTGTGGAATTAGAAGCACCCGGATCGATGATTATACCTTCTCCCGATATCTCGTCAAAATAAACATAACAATTCATTTCAAAAGGATTTACGCCGAATACATTTACTTTCATAGAATATGTATTATCTATGTAATATAATTTTGTAAGATAAGAAAAAATTTTATAGGAAAAGGAATAATTCAAAAGATATAGATTAAATTTTTAACTGTACTTACGTGTCGGGAGAGGATCCGCCGCGGCGGACCCGACACCAGCGTGTGAGATTCTTCGGTCACTACGTTCCCTCAGAATGACAACAGAGACAGACCCACTGTAAATCATTTCGGATCCTAATCCTTATTTTAATTCAATTGCATTTATACGCAGTTTTAAATATTTTTGATTTCCCGAAATGAAAGGAAATAACAAAGAGAACCTGCCTGATGACAGGAAAGAAAAAGTAATTACTGTAAACAAGAAGGCATACTATGAGTACGAAATTTTCAATAAATATGAGGCGGGGATAGTCCTTCTGGGTTCGGAAGTGAAATCACTCCGTCAGCAGAAAGGGAGCGTATCGGATGCGTACGCAAAGGTCACTAAAGGCGAGGTCTGGCTTGTTAATTCGAACATCCCTGAATACAAGTTCAACACGATTGATCCTCACAAGCCGCTGAGGGACAGGAAGCTGTTATTGCACCGTAACGAAGTGCGTAAGATAACCGTCAAGCTGCATGAAAAGGGATTTACGCTGATACCGCTGAAGCTATATTTTTCGGGACCGCATGTGAAGGTGGAATTAGGACTTGCCAGAGGAAAACGCCAGTATGATAAACGGGCTGCTATAAAAAAAGAAGAGATACAAAGACAGCTAAAGAGAGTAAAACAATCATATTAATATATCACGATGTTTCCCGATATCAAAGAGCAATTAGATATAATTAAAAAAAACACTATCGAGATAATCCCGGAGGAGGACCTCGAGAAGAAGTTAATAAAATCAAAGAAGACCGGGAAACCTCTTATAGTAAAGCTCGGATGCGATCCATCCCGTCCCGACCTGCACATCGGGCATTCAATTGTACTTCAAAAACTGCGCGACTTTCAGGACCTGGGACACAAGGTAGTTTTAATCATAGGTGATTTCACAGGTATGATAGGAGATCCTTCCGGCAGGAACAAGACCAGACCTACGCTTACTCTCGAAGAGACAAGGATAAACGGCAAAAGTTATTATGAGCAGGCAACCATGATACTATCCAAAAAAAATCTTGAGATACGCTACAACTCCGAATGGCTTGACGCAATGAGGTTCAGTGATGTTATTAAGCTTGCGAGCCACTATACTTTAGCACGTATCCTCGAAAGAGATGATTTCGAGAAACGATTCAAGAAAGATGAACCCATAAGCATTCACGAGCTACTATACCCCCTTTCGCAGGCTATGGATTCGGTAGCTATCAACAGTGATGTCGAACTAGGCGGGACAGACCAGAAATTCAACCTGCTAGTAGGAAGGGATATTCAAACCGCTTACGGTATGGAACCGCAGGTAATAATAACCAACGAACTGCTCGAAGGGACCGACGGCTCGGAGAAGATGAGCAAATCGCTGAACAATGCGATATGTTTTAATGATACGCCAAGGGATATCTTCGGTAAAACGATGTCAATACCCGATAACCTTATCTATAAATACTTCAAGCTTTGCACACCTATTTCCGATAATGAACTGAAAAAAATAAAACTGGAGCTTGAAGATAAAAAAACAAACCCGAGAAATTTAAAAGTTACGCTAGGGTTCGAGCTGGTTAAGAAATATTATGATGAACAGAGCGCTTTGAATGCAAGGAATGAATTTGAAACAATATTCGTTAAAAAGGAAATCCCTGACAATATACCTGAGTTCATTCTCAAAAGAAAAGGTATGAAGCTAGTTAATCTCATGAAGGAGAGCGGTCTGAGCGATTCTACTTCGGGTGCACACCGGCTCATCGGGCAGGGAGCTGTTTCGATTGATGGCGAAAGAGTCACGAACAAAGATCTTGTAATCAATACCGATACGGATTTTATCCTCAAAGTCGGGAAAAGAAAATTTTTGAAAGTCATAGTAAAATTATAATCAACTACTTTTAATAGAGGGAGATAATAAGAATTGTACAAAGCGACCAAGATCTTTTTAACCAAAGGTGTTGGCAAACACAAAGATTATCTGCAGTCATTCGAATTAGCATTAAGAATGGCCGGAATAGAGAAATGCAACCTGGTATCGGTATCGAGTATATTCCCTGCCGGGTGCAAAAGAATATCTAAAGAAGAGGGCGTAAAGCTTATTGAGCCGGGAGAAATAACATTCTGCGTTATGGCACGGAATTCCACAAACGAACCAAACAGGCTCATAGCATCATCTATAGGCGTTGCACTGCCGAAAGATGAGAACCAGTACGGTTATATCTCGGAGCACCACCCGTTCGGTGAGCCGGAGAAAATAGCCGGTGACTACGCGGAAGATATCGCAGCCCAGATGCTTGCTACCACACTCGGACTGGAATTCGATCCTGAAACAGCATGGGATGAGAGAGAACAGCTTTACAAGTCAAGCGGGCAGATCTATAAGACCTTCAATATAACGCAGTCAGCCGAGGGTGATAAGACCGGGATATGGACAACTGTAATTGCTGCCGCCGTTATGCTCCCCTGACATTAAAATAATATGAAAAGACAGAGCAAAGCAAAAGCCTGCTTGATAGTATGTGACGGTTCCATCAGCAAGAAGCTTATCCATTCCTTCGTACAATCTGCATCTAAACGAACCATAATTCCAATCATCTCTGCCGATGGAGCATCTAACACTTTATTTAAGCTGAAAATAAAGCCTCAATATATCATTGGAGACCTTGATTCTATAAAATTTGATGTCTTCGACCACTACCTTGAATTAGGTGTGGAAATAAAACAGGTAAGAGAACAGGAACACAACGACTTCGAAAAAGCCATCATGTTCGCAATTTCAAGAAAGTTTAAAAAAATATATGTTATAGGATTTGCAGGTAAGAGGACTGACCATACACTAAATAATTTCAGTCTCCTTAAAAAGTATTCAAAGAAGATAAATATTACATATATTGATGATGAATTTGAAATCTCTTTTGCACGCATGAATGAAGAGTTTGAATACCAAAAAGGGGAAGTTTTATCAATCCAAGGCATGCCTGCGGCTTTCGGAGTAACAACTTACGGACTAAAATATCCTCTGCACAACGAAACACTGGAATTCGGCAAGAGAGAAGGAGCATTGAATGAAGCTATAGAGGACCATATCAGGATAGAATTCAAGAAAGGTGACCTGCTTATATTTAAAAAACATTTCGGTAATTTCCTCCTGCTAAACTCATAAAACCAACCGCTACCAGCTCACAGGCAGATATTTTTCGCCATCAGTTTCAATAATAACTGCTCCATTATCGTCAGTCTTCAAAATAGGGATACTGTACAATTGAAGAGATTTCACAAAAACCTTTGATTGCAGTTTTTTTCGCGGATCGGACGATGATATCAATATGAGTCCGGGGTTAGATCTGACTATGTATTCCGGTGAAATAGAATTGAATGAGCCGCAACCCGGAACTTTTAGTATACCGATTGAATCCCCTGTTCCGTTAGCAAGTGAATAAATAAAATCTTCTCTTTTATCTTTAAAATCAGAAAAGACAAAGGATGCATTTTCATAAACAAAACGAACCAGCATAGATGCTGAAGGTACGAATCTATGATCATAAGTTATGTATACCCTGTATCTATTTCCGCTAATTATCTGCGAGCTATTTATATATTCTATGCTCTTATCCGAAAAATATTTCTTAAAATGTTCATCCTCAAACAATGCCTTATAATAGATCGGGACCATTACATGCGAAACAGGAAAATCCCTCAATAAATAGAAAAGGTTCCTGAATTCATCTTTATCGAGCGAGGTGAGTAAAAGGCAATCAACTTTCTTTATTGACTGCATTTTAAGATAAGGGATAATATTCCTTTGTGCTGAATTGAATTTCTGAGATGAGCTTCCACAATTAATTAGAATATTGTCCCCCTGAGGTACCGAGATAAGACACGCTTCTGACTTTCCTGTATCGAGATATGTGAGCTTTGCAGTGTTTTTCTGTTCAAATATCGATCTATATAATAAATAATTAGCAGAGAGAAGTACCACTAATGTTAACCCAAATTTATAATTCCTCCTGGTAACAGTGAATAGAAGAATTATCACTACATAGTAAAACAATAACGCAAATGTATCAACATTATATACTTCAACGAACGAAAATTCCAAATTAGCAAAATAATCTATGAACCACAGAAGTAAATATAAAAGAAATCCTGCAGTGTGAGCTAATACTCCCGCAAGCCAGAAAGAAAATGCAGAACTTATCACAACCATAAAACCAATAGCAAGAGCAATATTTGAAACAGGGATAGCGATAAGGTTTGTGAACAATGAGATAATGGAGATCCTGTTGAACATTACCGCAATTATGGGTAAAGTTCCTATTTGTGCCGCAAGTGTCCCAAGTACGAGATGAATTGATTCTATGATTAATTTGTGTACGCGGTTATCCCCATCAAGTGATGAATACCACTTAAATTTATACATCAGCTTATTCAGGAGCGGATAAAATATCATTATTGATAATATTGCACCATAAGAAAGAATGAAGCCGGCATCGAACAGCTGTGCGGGATCAATCAGAAGTATTATGAGAGCTGAAAATGCCACAATGTTATATGAGATCGGTTTTCTCTCAATTAATTGCGAGAGCAGGAACACGATAGCCATGATAGTTGCTCTCACTATAGATGGAGAGTTACCGGTAAGATTCATATAAAAGATGAGCAGCAGTATGGTAATGAATATCTTATATTCGCGTTTCAGAGGGAAAAAAAGAAGGATACCGTTGATCACAATTATAACATAAGCAACATTCAATCCGGACACCGCAATAATATGAGAAACACCTGCTTTAACAAAATTTTCTTTTATCTCATTGGAGATATTACTCCTATCGCCCAGTACGAGCCCTTTCATAAATTCTCCCTCATCGCCTCCGATTAGAGAATCTATCACCCTAATGGTGTAACCTTTTACGGGATAGATCACATCTCTTTTATAAAAGCCCGGTTCACCTCCTCCGGTCAACTTAAGTTTATCATAACCGAAAGAAGTAAATGCTGAATTAATGCCGTGCAGCTTCAGATATTCGCCGTAATCGAACTCTCCCGGATTATGCCTGCGTGGAAGATATTCGAGCTTTCCCGAAATACTCACCGCATCACCGTAACGGATCTCTTCCATATATGATTCCTTAAATCTATCTTTGTAAACAGTTGCAATGATGTTTCCTTCGGTGATAATATGAGCATTTGAAAAGGATATAGAATCCGAGCTGATAATTAATCTTATCCGGTCAGTCCTGATGTCGGGTTGCTCAATAACTTTACCGAATAAAATAATATTGCTCTCACCTGCCCTGCTTATAAATGATTCAATACTTTTTTCATTTAAAGTATTATACCGGTATTGAAAGCTGTTATATCCGATGATAAACGTAATAAGCAGGAATAGGTAATAGTAGTTATATGATTTATTATTCAGTCTCGAGAAGATAATTACCGCAAGCCCAATCAACACAAACTGGCTAATAATGTAAATTAGATAGCCTGAATAAAATTGAGCCAAATGGATGCGGCTGCTTATCGCGATGCCTGCGGCAAGAGGAATCACTGTTATTACGGAAGGGTACTTCCTTTTTATTTCCCATAAGAACGAATGGAGACTGTCAATATATCTCATAAATATTATTCCCCATTTCTTGTTTTAAACACTTTTTTAATCGATAATTAAGGAAGTCATTGTAAAATGTTAATTATTTATTCAAAATTCCATAAAAAACGCTGTCGCTTCAATTATTTTTATTTAAATTGACTTAAGTCAATGAATTAATTAAATTCGTGCAGCATTTTTGTATATAAAAACTTTAGATTAAAATAAATTAGAAATAAAATCATGGAACAATCAAATAAAGATGAACTGAAATCAAAAATGCTTAACCCGGCAGAAATGATAGCGTACCAGAAAGATGCTGTTGTAAGCAAGACGCTGGTCAATAAAAGCACGGGAACAGTTACCCTGTTTGCATTTGATAAGAACCAGGGATTAAGCGAACATACAGCACCATATGATGCTTTGGTATATATACTCGATGGAGAAGCAGAAATAAAAATATCGGGTAAATCAAATAAACTAGCCGGGGGAGAAATGATAATAATGCCTGCAAACGAACCTCATGAGCTAGCAGCTCTAGCGCCATTTAAGATGATGCTTATTATGATAAAATCATAGTGCTTGTTAGAAAGATACTCATCTAACTAAGGATAAATTTTGTAGCACCATGAATAAAGATAATTGCTTAGATTTGCATATTGAAGTATTACGATGAATATTAGCGAGCATTACAAATTAGATAAATTGCTGGTCGTGGGCGATAGGGTTCTCATAATGCCGAAATCACTGTCAGAAAAAACGAACAGCGGTTTATATCTTCCGCCGGGCATACAGGAAAAAGAGCAGGTAAGAAGCGGGTATGTGATAAAGGTAGGTCCGGGTTATCCGATACCGTTAACGTCAGATGAAGATGAGGAATGGAAGAAAACAGAAGAAAAAATTAAGTACATACCATTGCAGGCCAAAATAGGTGACCTGGCTATATTTCTCTCCAGGGATGCAATAGAATTACAATATGAAGGGGAAAAATACTTCATAGTACCGCAAAATTCCATCTTATTGCTCGAACGAGACGAGAATCTATTCGAATAATCCTCTCCTCCTCATTTCAGCCCTCATTTAAACTCCTAAGTAGTTACAATTTGTTACATTTTCTGTACAACTTATTGAATTTAACTGCAGTTATCATAGACAAATATTGAAATAAGATACTTCTTCTTGACAAATTCTAGAATAATTTAATTTTTATGAATCACTTAACCAAGTAGTAATGAGTATAAAATACGCTATCACCGCAGTAATTTTCTGTTTTTTTGCTCTGGAAACTTTCTCATCAACGCCCAGTATTAAAAATTCCGGTCTGGAATACATATCACCGCTTCCTGGTTCAGAACTGGTGAATGAGAATACAAACATAATAATAAGAGGTTCTTCCCCAATACAAAACATATCAGCAGTGAGAAATATATTCGATGTAAGAGGTTCTATTAGCGGATACCATCGGGGCAAGATTATAAATTCCGGTAATTACATAGTTTTATTCCAACCAGATGAGCCATTTCAGCTGGGAGAAAACGTAATAGTGTACATCGATAAAGCAGACAATACAAATCTTTTAAAGCCTTATACTTTCAGTTTCACAATCAGAACGAATAAAATTGAGGCTTACGGACCCCCCCGAATAAGTGAAGAATTTCCCCTTTTCAAAGGAAATAATATCTATCAAAATCATTTCTATCCCGTGATTAGGGGCAATATGGGTGATAGTCTTCCTTCAGATTTTCCAAGAATGACCATAACTCAGCATGGTCAGACGGCACCGGGTTATATTTTCATCTCTAATTTATTTTTTGGTAATATCCCTACAACACCACCTTATTTAATGATTCTTGATAATTCCGGAGCGCCGGTATTCTATAGGAAGACACCAGGCGACTGTTTCGATTTTAAGCTTCAAAATAATCTTATAACTTACTATGACGGCGCATCTCTTCAATATTATGCAATGGACTCTGTTTATCATGTTGTAGATAGCTTTAAATGCGGGAATGGGTATATAACGGACCTTCATGAGCTCAGACTTTTACCCAACAGACATGCTTTTCTTATGAGTTACGATACGGAAAGTGTAGATATGAGCAGAATAGTTCAGGACGGCGACCATAATGCCCGGGTATCAGGTTTGATCATTCAGGAATTGGATGAAAATAAAAATGTCATATTTCAATGGAGAAGCTGGGATCATTTCCAGATAACAGACGCGACCCACGAGAATATGACAGCACATTCTATTGATTACGTGCATGGAAACGCTCTCGAATTTGATAATGACGGGAATATTATATTATCAAGCAGGCATATGGATGAAATAACAAAAATAGATCACCAGACAGGGCAAATCTTATGGAGGATGGGAGGTAAGAATAATCAATTCACCTTCATTAATGATCCCATAGGATATTCTCATCAGCATGCAATCAGAATATTGGATAATGGACATTTTACGATGTTCGATAACGGTAACTACCATAACCCGCCTTTTTCAAGGGCTTTGGAATATGTAGTAGATGAACACACAAAGACGGTGAGCTTGGTCTGGCAGTTCCGGCATAATCCGGATATATATGGAGGCGCAATGGGTTATGTCCAGAGATTTTCTAACGGTAATACACTTATCGGTTGGGGATATGCAGACCCGTCGGTAACAGAGGTACGACCGGACGGTTCAGTTGTCTATGAATTATCACTTGCACTGTCTACGTTCAGTTATCGGGCTTTCAGATATGAATTGAATTTCCATAATAACAATCAAAACAGTACAACTTATTCATTCCATCTGGCACAGAATTATCCCAATCCTTTCAATCCGGGAACAACAATATTATATACATTAGGAGCTAACAGTAATATTAAATTAACTGTTTATGATATGTTGGGGAGAAAGATTCGAACACTGGCAGACGAATATCAACAATCGGGAAATCACCTGTATCAGTTCGATGGAAGTAATCTATCCAGCGGAATATATTTTTATGTTTTAAAAACCAATACATTCACGGACGTAAAAAAAATGGTTTTGATAAAATAGGCTTATTTATAAGGGGATATTGTTCTCTATGTAAGAATTGTGTGCGGTTTAGCTTTATTGTTTTATATTGCAGCGTTCAAGAACTTCATTTAATAATTTTCATTTCAACTCTACGGTTGAGCGCCCTGCCCTCTTCCGTATCGTTATCAGCAACCGGGTTCGATTTCCCGTATCCCCTCGCTGCGAGCCTGCTCTCATTTATCCCTTTTAAAATAAGATAATTAACTACGCTCTGTGCTCTCTTTTGAGAGAGGTCAAGATTGTATTCATCGCTACCCCTGGAATCGGTATATGCAGAGATCTCGATCTTAATATCGGGGTTATCTGTAAGAAACTTATATACACGGTCCAGCTCTGTGAAAGAACCAGGTTTCAGATCATACCTGTCAAAATCAAAATAGATATTATTTAATTTGATCGATCTTTCCTCAAGCGACTTGATCGAAACCAGCTTAATATTTACCTCCAGAATACCATATTCTTTTTCGTTCGTCAGGTCGATGCTGTTAGATACTGAGTAATAACCGGATTTTTCCGCGAAATAATTATAGTTTGCTCCCACAGGCAGTACTATAAGGTACTCTCCGTTATCAGGATTAGACTTTAGCTCGCCCACATTTTTGTCAGTATTCAGGTCGAACCACCTCAATTGTGCTTCTAGAGAAAAATCATTTTCATCGGTAACTTTTCCTTTTATCGTAACCACATTCCTCTGCGGTTTGGCTTCTTCAGGAAGCATAATAGAATAAATATCATAGCCGCCTTTTCCTCCAGGACGATTGGATGAAAAATAAGCCAGTTTGCCATCGGTGGATATCTTATACGCAATATCGAAACCGCTTGTGTTGATATCTTTACCAAGATTGACAGGTTCACTCCAGTCAGTCCATGATGAATCGCTTTGTCTTACGGATTTAAATACATCAAGCCCTCCTAAGCCGTAATGCCCATCGGAGGAGAAATATAAAGTTTTCCCGTCGGGATGAAGGAAAGGTGACCTTTCAGTATATGGAGTATTGATTATGGTACCGAGATTTAAAGGTTTAGACCATCCGGAATCTGTTTTAAGTGACACATAGATATCGCTGTTGCCTTCATAATAGCCATGGAAGAATTCCCCTCCCCGATGGAACTCACCGACACCCCCGGTCCTATCGGAAGTAAAAAGAAATGCTTTGCCGTCAGCAGTGAGGAAGCCGTCACATTCCCAATAAATTGAATTCAAAGGTTTTGGAAAAGGCTTTATTGCAGACCAGCCGTTTACAGTTTTTTCTACATAAAAATTATCGCCCCCTCCGACAGCACCTTTATAATTACCAAACAACACAAGTATATTACCATCAGCTGATACACTGTTAATAGCATCATCTTCTTTTGTACTAAACGGAGGTCCCATATTTTTTGCCGGGGTCCATTTTCCGTTAATAAAATCGGAATAAAAAATATCTTCACCTTTTATGCAATCTTTCCTGCCGCTCCCGGTGAAGTACATTTTGTTTCCGTCAACACTTATAACGGGGAAGTATTCATCAGCGCTCGTATTAACTGCTTCGATATTGGTTGTAATAAGGTTTTGCGGGGGTGCATTCAGAAGATCTATGATGTTTTGGAACCTCACAAACATATCCGGAAACCATTCTCTGTACTTGAGAAATACCTTCGATGCCCCATTCCAGTCTTTTTTGTCTATATAAGGTGCAGCCAGCCGTTGTACGGCTACAAATGCATTTTCATTAGGTGCCGTTGCATAAATGTATTGTTTAAGTTCCTCATCAGAGGTGATATTTTCAAGGTCTCTCTGTGAAAATGCAGTAACGCAGTAAAGTAATCCAAATAGAAGCGCAAAGATATATTTCAAGAAGTATTTGTTTGGCATATTAAGCTTTAATAAATTAACCAGATATTTTAATAAAATAAGCTTAAAAATGCGAGGGTAGATTCAATAGGTAATAAAGATGAATGATATAGTAACCGGAAAATTAAAGGTTCTTACGCAGGCGGAACTCCACCCGTCTGTTAAGAGCTCTGCCCTGTTCTGTTTCATTGGATGCTACAGGATTTTGTTTCCCAAATCCCGTAGGATACAAACGCAGATCATCGATCCCCTTTTTAACGAGATAATCGACAACTGAATTAGCGCGGTTTTGCGAAAGCTTCAGGTTATATTTATCCGTACCAACATTGTCTGTGTAGGCATTGATCTCAACCAGGATTTCGGGATTATCTTTCATGAATTTAAAAAGGAGGTTCAAAGCTTCAAATGATTTTTCCTTCAATTCATAGCTGTCAAAATCGAAGAAGATATTATCAATCCTTATTCCTTTTCCGGAATTTTTCAACTCCTCGACAGAAACAAGGTTAACGTCAGTAGTTATCTCTTTAAACGCTTTTTCTGAGGTAAGATCCAGATAGTTTACTGTAGAGTAATATCCTTTAACATCGGCATAATAAGCATAATATCTACCAACCGGTAATGCGATAAAATATTCCCCTGTCTGCGGGTTTGTTTTTGCCTCACCAACTTCTTTCAATCTGTCTATATCTTCCCATTTTATAGTTGCATCGACCGGTTTGCCGTTTTCATCTAAAACTTTTCCGACTACCGTGATAACCTCACGGTCAGGTTGTGCATTCTGAGGCAGATCTATATAATATATATCCTCTTCTCCGAAACCCATATCATTTATAGTTGAAAAATAAGCCCGTTTGCCATTTGTGGTGATCTTATAACCCCAGTCTTCCTCCGATGTATTTATTTCTTTCCCCAGATTAACGGGATCGCTCCACATCGTCCAGGACGTATCGCTTAGACGAACTGATTTGAATACATCAGATTTCCCTAACCCATAATGTCCATCGGAAGAAAAATATAATGTTTTTCCGTCAGGATGCAGAAAAGGACAGCGTTCCGTAAAAGGAGTATTAATCGTTGGTCCAAGGTTAATAGCTGTCTTACTCCACCCATCACCTTCTCTCAAGCATACGTAAATATCCGTATTACCCCAGTACATACCATGAAAGTATTTTTCTTTCTGGTAGTAATCTCCTATTCCTCCGGGTCTATCGGAAGAAAAAAGTATAGCTTTTCCGTCAGCTGTAAGGAATGCATCGGCATCCCACCACTGAGAATTAATGGGAGCCGGAAAATGTTTTATTTCAGACCAACCTTTAGCAGTGCGCTCGACATAGAAATTATCTCCCCTGCCGAACGATTCTTCATAGTTTCCGAACAAGACAAGTATGTTACCGTCAGCCGATATGCTGTTAATGAATTCATTGCTTTCTGTATTGATGTTTCCGCCCAGAGGTTTTGCAAGAAGCCAGAAACCATTTTTTGCTTCGGAGACATAGATATCTTCACCTCCGATGCCGTCTTCCCTATCCCTGCCCGTGAAATACAATTTCTTCATGTCCGGTGAAATGACCGGGCAATACTCGTGATACTGTGTATTAATTGCACCTCCCAGGTTCACCATCTTAATGCCTTCCTCAGGAGCAAGGAGAATAGCTATGATCTTATCAAATCTTTCCCACATAACCGGAAACTTACTCTTGTAATCCACAAAAACTTTGACTGCTTTTTTCCAGTCACGTTTATCAATGTAGGGTTTTGCAAGGTGCTGAACAGCGATAAACCCATCCTCTGAAGGAGCAAAAATTCTTACTATATTCTCGTAATATTCGGGATCCTGCCCGTCATCTATTATTGTTTGTGAATACAGAGAAGCAGTGAAGATTAGAAAGATAATAGAAGGTAATAGTGTAAAGAAAAATGAAAAAAAATTCTTGCGTATTAAAAAACCTTTACAAAAAGTTTTTAGGATACTTTGCATGTGAACAGGATATTGAATTAAGTAAAAGATGCTAGTTGCTTTAGATGTTTTAAAGAATTACTTTAAAATACCCTACTTAACTATAATTTATTTAAAATTGTTGAAATGGTCAATGATATAAGTGAATATTTGAGATGAGCCGGAAGATTCTTATTTGGGTGGAGGATAATGTTTAATAATGTTCCACAGTATCAACCTTTATAGATACACCTTACTAAAGAATATTATCAATTAATTCCGAGGACTTTCCCCTATCCGGATTGTATGTTTCTGTAATGATTCAGCACTATTCCGCATGATACCGCTACATTCAGAGACTCGCAGTCCGAAAAACCATCAATCTTAACCTTATCAAAACAGTCTTTTAACAGAGCTTCGGAAATACCATCCGACTCATTTCCAAATACAAAAACAGTTTTGTCGAAATGGTCAATTTCCTTCAGAGAAATATTCCCATCCTGTGACATCAAATAAACAGAATAGCCATTCTTATTCAGTAAATTAAGTTTCCCGGGTAAATCAACATCTGTATGGATAGCTGAATGGAATATTGCACCCTGTGTGGATCTCAATACTTTCGAATTGTAGATATCAACCGACCCCTTGCCCGAAAGTATACAATCCGCACCGAACCAGTAAGCCGTTCTTATGATCGTCCCGAAATTACCGGGGTCATTAATACTGTCCAGTGCAATAACCAGCCTGCCGTTAGCAAGAACATCAAAACGAAGGTCCTTTTTCTGTACCACAACTCCTATCACGCCCTGGGAGTGTTCAGTTTCTTTAAGCTTTTTGAAATTTTTTTCTTTGGTTTCGTAAATGGGTATATTTTTCCTCTTAAGGAAGGTAAGCATTTGTTCTTTCTTTTCATCATCCGTCTTTTCATTAAATATAACACATTCCAGCTTATACGAAGACTTCATACACTCTTCTACAAGATGAAAACCCTCAATCAGGAATTTTTCTTCAGCTACGCGGAATCTTTTATGTTTGAGCGAACCGTAATATTTTATTTCGGTATTTGAGAGCATCAGGTCAGTCTGCTGTTGATCAATCTAAGAAACTCGGACCGGGTCTTATCGTTTGATTTAAACACCCCGGTCATGCACGATGCCGATGCGGTCGAATTTTGTTTTTCCACCCCCCTCATCATCATACACAGATGTCTCGCTTCAGTAACAACGGCTACGCCCTGCGGCTGGAGCACTTTTTCTAAAATTTCACCTATCTGTGTGGTTAATCTCTCCTGAACCTGCAGCCGTCTTGCAAACATTTCTACTATGCGCGGTATCTTGCTCAAGCCGATGATTTTCTTGTTAGGGATGTATCCGACATGGCATTTCCCGTAAAACGGAAGAAGATGGTGCTCGCATAAACTGTAGAATTCAATATCTTTCACAATAACTATTTCGTTATATGATTCATTAAAAATAGCATCATTCACCAGCTCGTCAATATTATCCGAATATCCTTTCGTGAGAAATTTATACGCTTTCGCTACTCTCTGCGGAGTTCTTAATAGACCCTGACGTTTTGGATTTTCACCAAGCTCAACCAGGAGGTCCCTGATCAATTTCTCCATTGTCACAGAAGAATTAAATCTGTCTTCAAACTCCTGTGCACTGATCTCATTTTCAATATATTCCTTACTTTTATCTATTTTTATTTTTTCATCCATATATTTCTCCTCGATATTCTACCGAATTATTCGGTGTTTCGAATAATTTTAATGAATATAGTTTTCGATTATCTGAATTAATTTTATCAACTATCACTTTCCAGAATTTAAACACTATGTTTTCTGTTGTAGGTATTACTCCGGACATGAATTCTACATCAATGTTTAAATTCTTGTGATCAACTTTATCAATAATTTCTCGATTCACTATCGTTTTAATATCCTTAATATCTATAATGTATCCGGTACCGGGATTGATCTCCCCTGATACAGTCACTTCCAGCACATAATTATGACCATGGCCGTTTGGATTACTGCATTTTCCGAATAACTTATTATTATCTTCATTGCTTAAGGAAGGATCATATATGCGGTGCGATGCGCTGAATTCAAATTTTCTGGTTAAATAAATCATATACTTAATTGATTAATTTTCATTTTACTCTTCACGGAAGCGTAATGATATACAATTGCAAATATTAGCAATAAATTCAATAATATCAAATTCAAAACAAGATAGTACTCCAGCCTTCCTATCACAGCAAAAAGAGCTATCATTACCATATGCGTCCCGATGCCAAGCACACTCGCCATAGCAAGGAAAGATCTGTGATAGTACCATAGCGATTCCAATCGTTCTAATTGTTTATCATCTTTAACATACTTATTTTTTAGCCTACCAAAAAAATATTTATCCAAGTAAGCGAAAATTTTGTCCTGCCATCCGTAAATGATTAGAAAGATCTTTTGCAGCAATAGAGTGAATTTATCCTCCTCTTTTAGATCTTCTTCGGTTATGCTTTCGATCAGGCGGTTTATCGTTGTCATTCCTGAATATTTGATGTAAGAAATATCATAATAAATGAAAAATGAACATTGCAGCATTGAAGTTATCAGTGCAACAAAGCAGATAAGAACGAAGCTATATGAATTAAATGATATGGATAGCTTGTAAGCAATAGCGGCAAACAAGCAGAGTGACACAATAGAATCAGATATTGAGTCATAAAACCTTCCCCTGCGGGAAGCTGTTCCTCTTACTCTTGCAAGAGAACCGTCTACTTTATCCAGAACATTCTTGTACAATAGCAGGATTGCTCCCAGGATAACCAGAAGTTCGTTGTCCTGTATTATTAATACTGATGAAAGAACTCCGAAAATCAATGATATAAGTATAACTTGGTGCGGGGTAATGGAAGTATGATAAAGCCATTTCGTAATAGATTTAGAGGTAAGAAGATAATACATCTGGACATTAACGAATTCATTATCGGCCCTGGTTTTTAGTGTCTTCTCATATTGGAATTCTACTGGCATGATATGATTTAGCTTATATACATTCTAACTATAGGCAGGTCTTTTAATGAAAAATATAAAGGAACGCCGTCAGCCTGATCTTTGTACTCCCAGAAGGATTTGAACCCTCACTAACGGGACCGGAACCCGTCGTGCTATCCATTACACCATGGGAGCATATAATTAACTATGATACAAATTACAAAATACAGATATTAAAT
Organism: Ignavibacteria bacterium; assembly: GCA_049516635.1. Taxonomy (GTDB): domain Bacteria; phylum Bacteroidota; class Ignavibacteria; order Tepidaquicellales; family OLB5; genus JBEKSX01. The sequence goes on from JBEKSX010000007.1 coordinate 33,062, forward strand.
TAAATTGATTTCTCCGCCTGCAGAATCCAGCTCAAAAGGGAAACCCGTTCATATTCAGTTTTATAACCGATACTGTCAAGATATTTTATGGAATCCTGGATATTAGCTGGATATTCATAATCCAGGACCTCTACAACCCCGGTTTTGCCGGATTCTGCACAGTTTAAGCGTAATTTCTCCTTATCATCATCATTTTCAATCATGAGGTCACCTATTAAAATCCTGCCGCCGGGTTTCAATACGCGGTCCATTTCATCGAATGCCCGATTTTTATTCCCATAAGATACATGATGGAAAGCAATTGTAGATATAATCCTGTCAAAAAATTGATTTTCAAACGGTATCTTAAGAAAGGAACCCAACCTAAGCTTTACATTCAATTTTTTTTCTTTCAGCTTCTTCATCATTTTTTCCGATATATCGATCCCATAGACCGGAATATAAGGTGGTAATTTTTCGACTAATAATCCGGTCCCGATCCCAATGTCCAGTATTTTTATTCCATCAGAATAATCCAGATATGATATCACCGTATCCAAGAGCTCAAAATATTTCTCCCGGATCACGTCACCTTTGTCATACTCTGACATGACTGATGTGTCATAAACATCAGCAACATCATCGTGGCTGCCCTGCTGCTCTTCCTTAGTTAAAGTAAAAATGGATTTATTTGACAATGATTTTAATATCTTTATTAAATGATTAGGAATGACAGCTTAATTGCTTAGTACCCCCTGAAGGATTCGAACCCTCACTATTGGTTCCGAAGACCAGTGTGCTATCCTTTACACCAAGGGGGCTTTCTAAAACCTCATATAACAACAAGTAATCTTCTCATATAGAATCCGATAAACCAGTCTGAACAAATATAATTAATTAATAATACATAAAAAAATATTCCTGATAAAACACATTCCTTCTTTTACTACACCTGAAAATGAAGAAAATGGACAATATCTAAAATAAAGATTTAGCTAACAAGAAATTTAAGAGATTAATAGAAGTTGAATAAACAGGTGTCAAAATCTTGTATTAATAAAATTCATCGATGAAAAATTCAACAAAATGCTATATTACTGATTACCTCAAGTTTTTACTTGCAAGCTATCCTTTTCTCTTCGATACTCAAACCTTTTCATGTTCCTAAGGATTATTTTTACCACACTCAGATGTGGTAAAAATATACAATACCCATTATTATGGTTAACTTAATTAGCTAATAACACCTACCTAGAATCACTGAAAACGTGGCTTAGTTTTTGTATGTCTTATATATGATTATCGTGTGGAGATAATCCAAGACTGCTAATAAATAATATTCAAGAGAGGAGAGAGGAAGATGAGGAAAATTCTTATTCTCTGGTTTTTAATCAATTTTACATTAACGAGAACTCTGTTATCACAGTCTATAGGTACAGCCGATACAAGCTTTATATGGGGCGTAACAACAGACGGCATCAATAACCAAGCCGCGCAGGTTCAGGCATTATCTCATATGCCAAAAAAGCCCACTACACGAATAGTATTTGATGAATGGCAGCCGGCTACCGAATACACTGCATTTGTAGCAGCTATTCATAACGTAAGCTATATTATGGGTGAAATACTGGATAGTGAATATATGATCCAGTACAATTTACAGCAATATACTGACAGAACTAATGAATATATGAATGCGTTCGCAAATCAAGTGGATATCTGGGAAGTCGGTAATGAGGTCAACGGCGAGTGGTGCGGAACCACACCGGACGTTATTGCAAAAATATCTTCAGCATATTCGATAGTCAAAGCACATAACAAGAAAGCTGAACTGACATTATACGAAAACTGGAACTGCTGGGAGAATCAATCTAATGAGATGTTCAGGTGGGTAAACCAAAATATACCCGCTAATATGAAACAGGGACTCGATTATGTTCTGGTCTCTTATTATGAAGATGACTGCAACGGGTACCAGCCCAACTGGCAGAGGGTATTCGACAGCCTCCACGTGATATTCCCGAACTCGAAATTGGGTATAGGCGAATGCGGTACTTCAAATGCTTCACAAAAAGCAAACTATATGACCCGATATTATACGATGAATATTATCACGCCTAAATTCGTGGGCGGGTATTTCTGGTGGTACTGGAGACAGGATTGTGTGCCGTATACAACAAAACCATTGTGGAAGGTCCTGTGTGGAGCGATAGGATCAAGAACAACGGGTATTGCCGGTCCGGTGGATCAAAAGTCCTTCCGGCTTTCAAATTATCCTAACCCCTTTAACCCCTCAACTAAAATAAGTTTCTATCTTCCTGATGCAGGAAACGCAACATTGAAAATCTATGACCTGCTGGGCAGAGAGGTTGCCACACTGATTAATGACAACCTGACTACCGGTAATTATTCCATCGAGTGGAATGCTGCAAACTATGCGAGCGGTATATACATTTACTCTCTCAAATCTGCTAATTATACCGAAACCAGAAAAATGCTCCTCGTTAAATAGTTAAATACTGTTTTTCACTCGATCATTAATCCCCGCTATCTAATAGCGGGGATTTTTATTGCATTTGTCAAATTTCCAGGGTCTGTCGAAATCTTTGATATTCAATAATTTCATTGAATTAGTACCGAACTAAAAGTATTTTGCATATATATTAACAACTTAATATCTTAGGTTCATGAAAGGAATTATATTAGCCGGCGGTGCAGGGTCACGTTTATACCCTATTTCTAAAGTATACAGCAAGCAATTAACCCTCATTTATGACAAACCGCTGATCTATTACCCCCTGTCAATATTAATGCTTTGCGGTATTAAAGACATTCTGATTATATCGAACAGCGAAACCATTCCTCTCTATCAAAAATTATTCGAAACCGGGCAACATCTGGGTTTATCCATAGAGTATGCAGTGCAGAAAGCGCCCAACGGGATCGCTGAATCTTTTGTCATTGGCGAAAAATTCATCGGAAAAGATTCCGTTACACTAATCCTCGGAGACAATATATTCTACGGAAGGCTTGATTTTCTTTATTACGCTTTGAAAAAAAATGAAGGGGCTACTATATTCGGGTACAGGGTGAACGACCCGCAGCGTTACGGAATAGTCGAGTTTGATTCAAGCGGTAAAGCTCTTTCCATCGAAGAAAAACCGAAGAACCCAAAATCGGATTACGCCATCCCAGGAATTTATATTTATGACAATGAAGTTGTGAACATCTCTAAAAATCTGAAACCTTCGGCAAGGGGTGAGCTTGAAATTACGGATGTAAACGTAGAATATCTGAAAAAAGGTAAATTAACGGTTGAAAGGATAGGCAGGGGTGTAGCATGGCTGGATACGGGCACTCCGGAATCATTGCTTCAGGCATCTAATTTTTTCGGGCTTATCGAGGACAGGCAGGGCTTAAAGGTTGCCTGCATTGAGGAGATTGCATATCACATGAAATTCATAGATGCTCCGGCATTCGAAAATGTCATCAATAATATGCCAGTATGTGATTACAGAGAATACCTGTCAAAAATTTTAAAAGAAAGCGAATAAGATGAAAGTCGAGGAAACAAATCTAAAAGGGGTATTAATTATCTATCCGGACGTATTTGCTGACGGCAGAGGTTTCTTTTTTGAATCATACAACAAAGTCAAATACAAACCGTACGAGATACCTGAAATTTTTGTACAGGATAACATCTCCAAGTCACGAAAGAATACTGTAAGAGGATTGCATTACCAGGTTGGTGAATATGCCCAGGGCAAGTTGTGCCAGGTAGTTTACGGCAAAGTTCTGGACGTTGCAGTTGACCTGAGGAAGAGTTCCCCGACATTCCTGAAGTATACATCAGCCGTACTTTCAGATGAGAACCACTGCCAGATATGGATACCTGTCGGATTTGCGCATGGTTTTTCCGTATTATCGGATGAGGCTGTATTCCATTATAAATGCACGCAATTTTATAGTAAAGATCACGAAAGAACATTATACTATGCTGATGACGAAATCGGCATCGACTGGAAGGTAGAAAAAGCTATAGTCTCTGAAAAGGATTTAACAGCAAAAAAAATAAGAGATATTGGATTAGATGATATTTCGCATCAATACTTTTTTAAATAAAAAAGTTATTCTACCGATAAACACCGATAATTCAGATAAATATAAATAATTAAGATTTCCCGTTCTCTTATACTGTATTTATTTTATTGCCCGGATTATCTGTCTGAGCCATTAATGAAACACTTACAAGCATTTCGAATAAAAAAATAATTGGTTTCATATTATTGAAAAATTAGGATATTATATTTATTTATTAACATTTCTATATGCGATCCTGAGTAAGGTTGGTAAAACGATCAATAATAAAAGCTGTGCGATAAGAAATCCTCCTATCACTGCTACAGCCAGGGGCTGGTGAAGCTGTGCGCCTGTTCCGAGGGCAAATGCAAGCGGCATGAGGGCAATTATAGCCCCCGAAGCGGTCATTAAGTTCGGCCTTAACCTTATCGATACGGCTCTCATTACAGCATCTTCGATGCTTAATTGATTGATTAAATTCTTAAATTGGTAAAGTGTAAAAAAAGCATTTTCGGCAATAATACCTACTATCATAATAATACCCGTATAACTGCCCACATTCAATTGTATCCCTGTGATATATAATGCGAGAAAACATCCTGATAAGCCTAATATTGAAATGAAGAAGATTATTAAACTGCCACGTACGTCCCTGAATAAGATCAGTAATACAGAAAGTACAAACAGGCTGGCGGATATTAATATAATAAGAAGTTCATAAAATGACTGCTGCTGCTCAGCGTAAGCCCCGCCGTATACTATTGAAAAGCCCTGTGGTAAGAAAATTTTGGAGTTTATCTGGTTTTTGATATCTTTCATCACGCTGCCCAGATCTCTCCGGCCTAACCTCGCAGTTACGCGGACAACAGATTTCAAATTTTCACGTTCGATTTCCGCAGAACCCTTTTTGATAGTGAGCACCGCAAAATTGCTTATCGGTTTTAATGTCCCATCAGGGAGGAAAATTTGTAAATTTTTAATTCTACTGATATCATAATTCCCTGCCGGTGAATTGAACATCCGTATGTTCGTCATTTGTTCCTTTTCCAGTACGACTCCGATTATATTCCCTCCCGTATGATTTTGTATCTGAAACTGCAGGTCTTCTGCATTCATGTTATATCTAGCCAGCTGGTCTTCAACCGGCTGATACTCCAGTGTCGGTCCTGCGATAACAATACCGTTAAATACATCAGCCGTGCCGTTCACTCCTTCTACAACATCAGTTACCTTATCAGCATACTCCTCCAGGAGTTCAGGCTTATCACCGAATATTTTTATTTCAATGGGCTGAACCGAGCTCATAAGGTCTCCAAGCATATCATTGACAACCTGCCCGAAATCCGTGATTATCGGTAAATTTATTTTTTCTATTTCGCTTCTTATGTCCTCTGTTACTTCTTCGGTCGATTTTTTCCTGTTCTTCTTAAGCTGGATGAGATAATCGCCATTGTTCGGTTCTGTAATGAAGAAACCAAGCTGCGTTCCGGTCCGTCTTGAATAAGTCTCTACATCGGGGTTGGCAATTACAATTTTGTCTATCTCTTTTAATGCGCGGTCAGTTTCTTCCAGCGATGTACCCGGAAGCGTGTTGTAGTCTAATACGATAGAACCTTCATCCATTTCCGGCAGGAAGCCGGATTGCAATCGCGGTATAATGATAATAGTTAAAACAACCAGCACCAATATTATAACCAGTGAATATAACGGACGTCTTATGATATACCTCACCCAATTAAGCTCTGGTGTCAAATGTTCGTTTTGTGATTGGTTTGTTCTCTTCCTTGAGAAAAAAGTATAGAGAACAGGCAGTCCCAGCCACGTTACAAAAAATGAACATACCAGAGTGATTATCATCGTGTAAGCAAGTACTTTAAAATATGCCCCTGCTACACCGGTCATAAATGAAAATGGAAGGAAGATAACAATTGTGCTCAAAGAAGATCCTACCATCGCGGGAAAAAGATATTTTATTGCTCTTCTTATTAAAGATGGAGGTTCTTCTGCAGGATTTTCTTCACTGGTGCGGTGTATTTGCTCTACTACAACTATCGCATCATCTATTATCAAACCTACAGAAGCGGCGATTGCTCCCAGCGTCATCAGGTTGAGAGTGTAATTGAGCACATATAAAATTACTATCGTCAGTGTTATTGTGGTCGGAATTGTAAAGAGAAGGGATAAGCTTGCATCAAATTTTCTAAGAAATATGAATGTAATTAAGATTGCAAAAAGAAGTCCTATCCATAAAGCATCACTAACGCTTTTTATGCTCCCGTTAACAAAATCCGCCTGGTCATAATATGATTTTATTGTTACTCCCTTCGGCAAAAGCTTTTGCAGGTCATTCAGCTGGTCTCTGATTCGCTGTGAGAGCACTATAAGGTTAGCATTGGGTTGTTTAACTACATTTACCAGTATGCCTTCTCTGCCATCGGCATTCACCTTAATGTACTCAATTTTTTCTTTTATGCTGACATCTGCGATGTCCTTCAGAAGAATAGTCCTCTTCAGATTATTCAGTACAACTATCTTTTCCAGATCGCTCTTGTCATGTATTTGTGATACGGTAAGAGATAGATAGAGTCTCCTGTAATCGGTATTGAACCCGTTTGAGATAATAAAATTGGTCTTATCAAAAGCATCCTTCACCATCGACGGTGTTATCTTGAATTCCACCATCTTATCCTGTTTCAGGTCTACAGTATATTCCTTTTCCTTGCCTCCCATTACCTGGATCCTTGAAACGCCGTCTATCTGCGATAAGAACGGCTTAACAGTATAGTTGGCTATCATCTTCAATTCGATCAGGTTGTAATCTTTGCTCTCGAGTATGAATCCCATTACAGGCAGTATGGATGGGTTCATCTGCTCGATTGTTATCTCGGTAGAAGCCGGAAGGACATTCCTTATCTGGTTAATTCTGGACTCTATTAGTGACTGGCTTACGTTGATATCCGCTTTCCAGTCCAGAAATGCCGATATCTCACAGCTTCCCCTGCTCGTTGTGCTCTTCACAAGCTTGAGGTCAGGTATCTGTTTTACAGCTTCTTCAAGAGGTTTGGTTACCGTTATCATCATTTTATCGACCGGCTGTTCGCCGTTATCTGCTATGATCTTTATCTTGGGAAATGTTATCTCGGGAAAGAGGGATACATTGATCTGGTTGTAAAAAAATACTCCGCCTACCAGTATCACGATTATCGCATAGGTGATCGGAGTCCTGAACTTTAAATAAAGATTATCTTTAGCATCATTGTTCATCTTTTTCGGTCTGAATAGTGACTAATGCCGTATCAGGAAGTCCGTAATTTCCCGATAAAAGTATTTTATCATCCCTTGAAAATTGCGGCCCCAAAATTTCTATCATATCCCCGGAAGTTATCCCGGTGCGGACTGGTATCTTTACCGCAGTTGAATCATTTGACAGCTTCATAACCCAATATTTATCCAGTGTCTCGTTCGCCAGTACGGCTCCTTTAGGTAATAACTGTGTATTATTTCTCTGCTGACCCAGTGCGTAAACTTTTACGTTGATTCCTTCGGGAATGATCAGGTTCTCACCGGGCTTTAAAAGGTATGTTTCGCTCTGGGAGTTCGATTCGGCTTTGCTCAGGAGATTGCTTATCGTTCCGGAAATTCTTTGCCCGCTCGGCAGTATGATCATGCAGCTCTTTCCTTTACTGAAGTATGCCCCATACTCGACGGGTACGAAAAGATTGAAGTAAAGATCGGAAACATTAACTATACTGCAAAGAGCTGCCCCTTCCTGCATATACATCCCTTCCTGTGCGTTCAGGTCCATTACCTGTCCTGACACCGGAGCATATAGCTCTGTCTTTCCCAGCAGGTTACGGATTTTCATCGTATCTAATTTCTCCTTCGATGAGTTCAACGCCTGGTATTCTTTTGATATCATCTCGAAAGCAAGGTCTCCTTTTGTAATATAACCACCTGTAGTTACATTCACTTTTGTTACATACCCTGATAAGGAAGCCTGTATAATTGTTTTTCTGTAGTATTGCGAAATTGCTGTAAGAAAGATTGTATCATTAACACTCTCCTTCCTTACCGATGTCAAAGTAACTATAGCCTTTGGTGTGATCTGTGTATCAACCTGCTCCTTTTCTTTGCTGCACCCTGTTAAAATGATAATGGTTGATGTAATTAAGTAAAATATACTCCTGATCAATCTGTTTATTTTCAATTTCTCCATTCTACCAATTCCTGTAATTATATTCGTTGATTAAAGTTAACCGCTGGCTCTGTATTGAGAGCAGATCGTTTTTAACGGATATGTAATTTTTCAAAGTGTTGATATAATCAACTACGGGAACCAGCCCCGCCGCGATCTCCTGCTCAAGCAGATCGATAAGTGAGATGTAATTCCCGGATTGTGTCTCCTGAAGCTTACCTGCATTTTCAAGATCATCCAGCTCTTTCAATATATTTGCTTTCCGTATATCGTTCTGTTTGATGAAATTATATTTATTATTAGAAATAATATCCTGTCTGATCCGGGTTAACTGTCCGTTCAAACTTCTTTGATTGCCGTCATATAAGCTGAATGTAAAGTTAAATCCCATGCTGAACCCGACCTTTTTTTGTATATCGTGATAGGTTACTGCATTCAGTCCGCCGTTTACGAAAAAATCCAGCTGCGGATTATAGTTCAGCTCGAACATCTTTTGTTCCAATTCCAGCCTTGTGCTGTCGGTCTCGAATTGAGTCAAAAAATTTGATCTTACTATTTTTGAATTGTTAAGCGAAATATCCGGTTCTTGAAGTGTGAAGAGTGCGGTATCCTTTATGCCTGCCATTAAATTTAACTGCATCAGGTCCGACCTGAATAAATTCTCCTGTTTGTATCTGCTTATAACCTGGTTTTGATATTCAATATCAAGCATTTTAATATCCGTCATCATTACAAGATTGTTCTTTGCTAATGATTCCAGAACGGCTTTCTGGGTTTCCAGGTAACCGATGATCTCGTCTATATAATCTATTTGTTTCAGATCGTAAAATGCTTTTAGATACTGATCCGTTACATCCCGTTCTATTTCGTGTTTGGTTAATGCAATGGTATTATTATACGTACTTTGATCTTCTTGAATATTTTTCAGCTTAACTTCATAAATGGTACTCCTGAAAAGAGGATAATCAAAATTAAGCATCAAAGAATACAGCCCGCCGTTCGTTACTGCGCTGTCATAGCCGAATTCACCGAATGTAGGTGCAAAAAGATAGTTTGCTGTAGTGAAAAGACTCGGTTTCGTAGTCACTGCCCTGATGAATTCCTTTTGCACTGCGTAAGTGTTTAAAAGAGTTTTATTCTCCTTAATAACCGGGCTGTTATTAATAGCAGATTCTATGAAAAAATTTAATGTTCTCTCCTGTGAGCAAATATGTTGAATTAAACCAAATAATATAAACGGAATGACTATTAGAATTTTCTTTTTATTAATCAAAGTGAAATTCCCATTCATACTGCTCATTCAATACTAAAATATTATATTAAAAAAATAATATAATAAATACTTCATCTAACTTAAACTTATAATATTATATACACTGACCAATTATGTATAATAAATAGAACTTGTCTGTTATTCCTTATTTTTACTGAATAATAATAATTTTAATATTATCTTAGCAGACTCGTAATTAAAACAAAGGCATTTTAATACATATATATTTATATTGAAAGGATTTATTTAATGGAAACACGAACTCTCGGCAATACAAATTATAAGATTACTCCTATCGGTTTCGGTGCGTGGGCACTGGGAGGAGGCGGATGGCAGTTCGGCTGGGGTCCGCAGAATGATGAAGAATCCATAAAAGCCATTCATCATGCGCTTGATCTCGGAATAAACTGGATAGATACGGCAGCGGTATATGGTCTCGGCCATTCCGAAGAAATAGTTGCAAAAGCATTGAAGGGAATTTCCAACCGCCCTTATGTTTTTACAAAGTGCTCTCTTGTCTGGAATGATAAACGCGAAGTATCAAGCAGTCTAAAAGCCGATTCCCTAAGGAGGGAATGCGAGGCAAGCCTTAAACGGCTTCAGGTTGATATCATCGACCTCTACCAGATACACTGGCCTGAACCTGATGAAGATGTCGAAGAGGGCTGGTCAACTCTTGCCGAACTTAAGAAAGCCGGAAAGATACGGTACATCGCTGTATCAAATTTCAATGTGGAACAGATCAAGCGAGCAGAAAAAATTGCTCCTGTGAGTTCGCTCCAGCCCCCGTATTCGATGCTCAGACCCGCAGTTGAAAAAGAAATACTGCCCTACTGCAAGGAAAGAAATATCGGTGTAATTGCTTACTCACCAATGGTTTCGGGCTTGCTATCGGGAACCATGACACGCGAACGTATCAAAAATTTCCCCAAAGATGACTGGCGCCGCGGTGCGAAAGAATTTCAGGAACCCCGGCTGTCTATCAATTTAAAATTAGTAGAACTCCTGAGGGAGATAGGGAAACGTCATAACGTATCACCGGGAGTTGCAGCAATCGCTTGGACTTTGAGAAACCCGGCAGTGACAGCTGCAATAGTCGGCGCACGCAGTCCCCGGCAAGTTGACGGCTTCATCGCCGCCGGTGAATTTAGATTAACGGATGATGAAATTAGAGAAATAAACAAATTCACTGAAGAACATAAATAAATAAGATATAGACTAGTTTTTATACGTACCATATATACATATATTAACAAAATTAATTAACACTGACCTGTGAAAAATGGCGTTAAGAAACTTTTGCGGAGCAGCGTAAAAAGAAAATCTGTTTGAGCCCGGCTTGACGGGCGAGTTATTTTCTTTTAGCTGCGGAGCTAACAGTTTTAGCCGTTTTTCACCAGTCTTGACTTTTTGGTTCTTTTGTGTCAAGACAAAAGAACATAAGAAAGAAAGAACTTAAGTAAATTAGAATATTCAATTTTATTAAAATAACTTAGAAAGACCAAATTTATAAAATGGAAAAAAGAAAACTTGGAACTCAAGGTCTCGAAACCTCCGCTCTCGGTCTCGGCTGCATGGGCATGTCCGAATTTTACGGAGCAGGTGATGAAAATGAGAGCATAGCCGTCATCCACCGCGCAATCGAACTCGGCATAAACTTCCTCGATACATCCGATATGTACGGTCCCTATAAGAATGAGGAGCTCGTCGGAAAAGCAATCAAAGACAGAAGGGAGAAAGTAGTCCTCGCAACAAAGTTCGGCATCTTGCGGACATCCGATCCTATGGTAAGAAAAATCAACGGAAAACCGGAATATGTAAAATCATCCTGTGACGGTTCGCTTAAACGTCTAAACATTGACCATATTGATCTATATTACCTGCACCGGGTCGATCCTGACACCCCAATAGAAGACACAGTGGGTGCAATGTCTGAATTGGTAAAAGCAGGTAAGGTACGTTATATAGGACTCTCCGAAGCGAATGCGGCTACTATCAGACGCGGACACAAAGTCCATCCGATCAGCGCATTGCAGTCTGAGTATTCTCTTTGGACAAGGGAGATCGAAGATGAGATACTACCAACGATAAGGGAACTGGGCATTGGGCTGGTACCTTACAGTCCGTTAGGAAGGGGATTTCTTACCGGACAGATAAAAACCACTGAGGATCTTGCATTTAATGATTTCAGAAGGCACAATCCTCGTTTCATGGGAGACAACCTCAATAAAAACCTTCTCCTCGTAAAGAAGATCGAAGAAATTGCAAAACGAAAGAAATGCACACCGGGACAGCTTGCGCTTGCATGGGTACTGTCACAGGGAAAAGATGTAGCTCCGATCCCCGGAACTAAGCGAATAAAATATCTTGAAGAAAATGCCGGTGCTTTAAATGTTACATTGACAAAGGATGAATTGAAAGAGATAGACCTGGCTTTTCCGAAAGGTGCTGCTTCAGGTTCCCGTTACCCCGAGACCGCAATGAAAACCTTGAATAAATAAGGCAAAGGTTCATAAGGTTTATCAAGTTTGTAAAGTTTATAGGGGTAAGGTAACATTATCATTTTCCTGCAGTCCCATCCGAATCTCTCCCTCCTTCGGCGGGCACGAGAAGAGGACTCGGATGGCGATAAGAACCTCAGAGTCCCCAGGCGGGAGACGTTGTGGGAACTAGAAGAATAAGGTATTTGGATCTTATTAAAAACTATCTAAAATAAACCTTTAATGGGGGTTAACCAGCCTCTTCCATCTGAAAAAGTTGAATAATAACAATGCCAACTTTTGCCAAGTAATAAATTTTTGTAAAAAATCATATTTGTAAGAACACCTGGGAATACTGCGGAAAGTTCTTCTATCTTTTTTTCGGTTAAATTAAATCTTACAAATTGTAAATCTTTTTTAAAAAAAGTACAATACACATAATTATCAAAGTATCCCAAACTAAAGCAGATCCCCAAATTATCTATTGGTATTTTTTCTTGTTTGATTTTATTTTTTTCGATAATAAAAAATAAACCGTTTTCTGCTAATAAAAAGCACTTATCTTGATATTTATAGAATTCAAATACAACTGGGTTGTGGCTATCAAATAAATGGATTTCATCACAATTATTTTCACTATCTATGATTATCAAGCCATATTTAATCTTATCACCTTGATCGCCATTATTTTGGAAGAGTAAATATTTTGTATCATTTACTTCGAATATTTTCAAAAGAAAAGAAAACTTGAATTTCTCGGGTATTTGATAAAAAATAACCTTGTGGTTCTTAATATAACCAACACGGTCGGGTTGATGCATTGCCGAACTCATAGCAAACCAAATATTTGAGTGATTATCAATTTGAATACCTTGAAAATATAAATAGTTTGGTTTTCCTGCAATGGAGTCAAAATCATAGTTGTATATAGTGTCCTTAATGATCTCCAAAATGACAGTCCTACATCTTTTGCAAAATTCGTTAGAATATAAACAAATCTTGTCTTTTTTTATACACATTCCATAAAAAAGATCCTGTGAATTCTTGCCCAAATAGTCAGATAATGGTCCGCTGGAATTGTAATTCAGCCTATAAGATGTAAAATTATGTCCATCATACTTAATCAATCCTTCATTTACTGAACTTACCCACAAAATAGTATCACTTTCCAATTCCATGTTCATTATCTCTGTGTTTGAGAAGTAATTTTGCAAATCATAGTAAACAGATTCCTGGCAAAGTAAAAATGAATTGAAAATTAAGATAAAAGCAATGAGGAGTTTAATTTTAATCATTATTTTGTATGATTTTATCTTTCATTTAGTCCAAATATCACAGACATATATCGTATATTCAAGGTAGAATAAACAGATATGCACATAACAACCAGAAAATCTTTACTGTTTAGTTTCTATTTGCTTAAATTCGCAGTGTAAATTATGCCTGATTAAAGCAGTTATGATGGTTTATTGCCTTGATTTATGCAGATTATTGTAGTATATTTGTATTTACGGTATTCAGACCACCCCGTACCCCGACGGTACGTCGGGGGGAGGTGGTGCTGGTTCTTTGACATTTTGACATAACTTGATACAGCAAAAGGGTAACTTAGTTACCCTAACTTAAATTTGTGAAAAGTGGCGTTTCATGATTGATTTATAGGTTTTTTCGATAGGGGGGTAACTTAAGTTACCCCAGGGGTATCTCATTAATAAGCCACGAAAAAACAATGCTATAGTATTCGTAATCGTTCTTTGACATTTTGGCAAGTATAAAAGCTATCTCCCCTTAGCGAAATGGAACATCCGCCATAGGAGGAGG
>JBEKSX010000008.1:0-57791 GCA_049516635.1 Ignavibacteria bacterium
TATAATAACTAATTTTCAGGTAAATAGTATAATTTAATATTATTTTACAAAATTTTGACATTTGCTTTACACGATTATGACAGGTTCACTCCTTTCAAGTTCTATGTTTGTATAGAAATTAAATTTGAAAGGAAAACAAAATGAGATCATTGATTCAAACCCTGGTTTCCATATTATTTACTGTATTCTTTGTATTAAGTGCAAAAGCACAGGATAAACCCTCTTCGAAACTGATAGACGTGGATGCATTCAATCTCGGTGATACGTGTAAGGTCAGAATGCTCGACGGGCGGGAAATATATGGTGTGCTCGTTATCAAAGGCACGAACACAATTCAGCTTGTCGATAAGCACGTAAACAATTCGATAGCCATAAATGAAATATTTGCTCTGGATCATTACTCAAACATAATACAAGTTGATTCTGCCGAATCACAGACCGGCAATCATCCGTCTTACCGTTACTATATTCATCTGAAAGATCAGATCTTGTCCCGCTGTGATCCGTTGACCCTTACAGGTGATACTTTGTTAATATCGAATAGTAAATACGGGAATAAAAAGTTGAATATCGATGATATCAATACGGTCATTAAGGTAAATAGATCTTATTCTTGGGAAGCGGGGATAATCGGAGGAGTTGTCGGATTGGGATTAGGGTATCTCATTTCTCATGCCATTGCCTATAGTGACTACCATGAACCTGTACCCGGTACTTTCTATTTTGACCTCCCCGGATTAAGAGATATGACGATAGCCTGCGGCATGATACTGGGAACTGCAACGGGTGCAGTTATCGGTGCGTTAATCGGTGCAAGCTTTGGAAAGGATGATATTTATTCACTGGATAATATGAACAAACTGGAAAAAATCCGTCAGCTTAGAAAAATAGTAGATGAGAAATGAAAAAGACTTGTAGGGTTCGCTACCCGAGCGAACCCTATAAATAACAGATTGTTCGGGGAACAATCCCAAATATAAATCCCCCTTAACAAAGGGGGTGTCAGGCTTCTGCCTGACGGGGGTTGTTTAATTTCGAGTCATAACGGATTGTTCGGGGAACAATCCTTACATAAATAGTTCTTTTAATAATGTGGAAATCAGTTCATCGTCTGTTTATATCTCTGTGAACCGATGGGCACCCACCACTCATTCATCAACGGGCTGTTGCGCTTTGCATAGAACCGTGTATTCTTGAACCGGATATTATAAACATATCTTGCAAGCGGGCTCCACAGAAATGTGTACGGCTGATCTTCATAGATTATCTGCTGCCATCTTTTGATGATCTCGATTCTCTTGTTCTCGTCAAGCTCGGCGCGGAACTGTTCTATGAGCTTATCCGATTCGGGGTTCTTATAGCTGATATAATTGCTCCCCTCCCCTTCGGATTGCGAAGAATGCCATAACTGGTACGGGTCCTGGGGCACAACACCGAGCACCCATCCGCCGTAGGTTGCATCGAACTGGTGTTTCTTGATCTTATCGAGATAGACCGACCATTCGAGCTGCTGCAGGTCCGCCTGTATGCCGGCTTTCTTCATGGCGTCTATCACAACAAGGAGCACCTGCTGTCTGACGGGATTCGTATTTATAAGGAACGTGAACTTGAAATTTACTTTTTGGCCGTCTATGACCTTATCGAGAACGCCGTCGCCGTCAGAATCTTTCCACCCGGCTTCAGCGAGGAGCTGTTTTGCTTTTTCGGGGTCATAGGGAATAATAGGCAGGTCTGCATTGAGGAATTTTTTCTGTTTGTAATAAATCGCGGATTGTATCGGAACGGCACTTCCGAACAATATTTTATCTGTGATGATATTCCTGTCAACAAGATAAGATAAAGCCATCCTCACTTTTTTGTCCCTGAACAGGGGGCTGTTCTCGTTCCATCCGAGATAATTGTATGATGGTTCGCTGGGAGTGATGCGTTCCATATCATAATCCTGGGCATCGGAGAGATCTTTGTAAAAATCAACCGGGACCACTACAGCCATCAGGTCGACCTCTTTATTCTTCGCGGCTACGATAGAGGATGCGTTATCCTGGATTATCTTGAATACAATTTTATTTACATAATTCGGGGTGTGCTGTTTATCCCAGTAGCGGGTGTTCTTTGTCAGGGTGATCGATTGACCTGTCACCCATTTCTCGAGCATATAAGGTCCGGTGCCCACAACGTATTTGGATTCACGTGAAACCTCCTGCGAATTGAGAAAATCGGCGAACTTAACAACATTTGGATTTTTCTGGGCTGTCGGCAGGTCACGCAGTTCATCCCACGAATATTTATCGGTCAATCCGTCGGGATCAAGTATATGTTTGGGCAGGATTGAGAAATCCCCGTTCGAATAAATGGCAAACCAGTACGGCTGATTCATGACAATCCGGACAGTGTACGGATCGCCGTTGACGAGCTCCACTTTTTTGACCTTCTCATAATAGTTTCTCAAAGCGGCATCATCTGCGAGCGGGTTCTTGACGGCTTTCATAGTAAATATCACGTCTTCACCTGTCAGCGGATGCCCGTCAGAAAAAGTAACATTTTTGTTAAGCTTGAATGTATAATTGAGCATGTCAGGTGAGATCTCGGGCAGGGATGCAATACTCGGTATTTGCTCGTAATTTTCATAGTTCATGCTGGTAAGCGATTCGAAGATCATCGTATATATATCTTCGGCGGTAGCGTCATTGGTGACGATTGGGTTTAATTTTTCAGCATCCGACATTTCACGTTTAATAAGCCAATCGCCTTCGACTGCACCCGTTGTATCGGTGGGAGCTAATTGTTCACCTAGTATTTTGTTATCTCCCGTTTTCTCTTTTTTACCGCAGGATATGATGAGAATCGATGTACTAATGATAACTGCTGTGAATAGCAACTTTATTAATTTTGTATTTATTAATTTCATAATAAAAAATTATTTAATTGTTTTCCGATACTTTATTATTATAATAAATTAACCGTTTCGATAAACAATAATAAAATAGTCCTATATTTAGTAAAGTAAAATTGAAAAACGGGGATATATAGTGAGTATTGTTTATTTTATTATTTTGGGAAAATGCAGAAAAAAGCATTAAAAGTTAGGAACCAGTAAAGGGATAATATAGTTTTTGTGTATAACTCATAGGTTTGTAGAATTGCACTCCTAAATAAAGTGAATTTTACAACTATTTTGTGTAAATTAATATAGATTCTGGAAAAGGTAAAATGAGAAAAGATTCCGGAAATTCCGATGGGAGCAATTCTGTAGACAGAGAAAAGCTTCTGAAACAAAAAGTTATCTTCTGCACCGAATGCGGCGTGGATTTGACAAATTTCTGCTTTTCCGAACGCGCAAAAAGCCCGGAAGCAGTGAGAAAATCGCTTGCACAGTGTAAAAAAATAGGCAAGTTTAACGGTGAGTTCTGCTCCAAACTATTTATATCAGATGACTACACGATGGACGACCTTTGGTTAGACGATGAATTTGATTTCTAACAAGCACTTCTTTCCAGATTAAAATTCCTTCAATTATTTCCAGCTCAATCCTTTCTGTTATAATCAATTTCTTATAGGATATTCTCAAAAAACGAATAAAAAACACATTTTAAGGGGTTAATGCTATAGCGACTCCTGCTAAGAACAAGACCAGGTTCGTTTTCAGCGCGAAACATGCCATTTTTTTTATGAGTTTGACTTTCCTTAACTACTATATTTATAAAGCAATTATAGGAAAACACCCCTCCGAAATTTCATGAATCTTAATAAAATCTGTACTTGACATATTATTTTTTTTAATGCCATCTTTGTATGCTGAAGATTTTTGATGTTTAGTGCTACAATTTTTTAAAACCTGATTAGATTGGATTAATTATTCCGAATTTACAGCAATATGACGTAATAGAGATCTTGAATAAGGAATCTATAATCGAGGCAATAAAAGAAAAAATAGGGTCCACAAGAACTTCGATTTGGTTCATCGGGATAACCGGCAGACCGGATGAAGTGCGTCAGCACTATGAAAAGAACGGGATCAGAACAACCTGCTGGACTGTCTGGCAAACGGATTCCGAACGCGACCTGGAGGATATAGTAGAGTATTTCCTTGTTCAGGGAATGAAGCAAGGGATTAAAAGCGACAGTAAGGCTAACTATTTGTACGTGTTCTGATTAATTGCAGAACATAAAGTCCGAGATGACTTTATGTCGATTTATACTGTCAGGCAGTTGCCTGACAGTATAAAATCTTTCTTATTCCAAAAGTAACCAAATTCGTTACGTCTTCGGTACAGGAATTGCAGTATATAGTGCTGGTGATCAAAGAACTTAAAAAAACAGCCTATGAAAGACTCTTTTAAGAAAAAAGTATACTGCAGTTTCCTCGACCGTGAAACAAACGTTGAGTACCATATCAGAAATCTGAATGTTACTCCTGCAATAACAAAAAAAACTATAGATCATTATTCCTGTGAATTAAAACCGCTTTGTGAAGGCTCATTTGTACTCAGCAGGTGCGCCTCGTTCAAAGGAATGAAAAGAACTGAAGCGGAGGTTTTGCTGGGATAACATAACCGCCAAATGTTATCAGGGGGTTAATCCGATAACCCGGCGTAATTTAGCTGTTAGATCGTACATATTTCACAAGGGAACAACAAGTTTTTCGTAAATGACCTTGCCCCCCTCCAAATATGGCTGTCACGGTTTATATTGTGACAGCCATTTTATTTCCCGGACAGGCTCTAAAGCTTATAAAGCTTTATCCCCGCTTTGATAAAGTCAATTACACCAGAATTGTTCTATTTCGACTCAGAAGCTTCAAATTCGATCACGTCAGCTCTTACAGATATCTTAACTGAAGTATACACGGCTAAATTCAATGCGTTTCCATCATACCTTACGTTAACGAGCGCATATTTTTTCCCGATTATAGAACCGTTCACTTTTTCAAAATTTTTCCAGAGGTTATTGATAGCATCGGCATACAATGTGCTTGTTCCGTCTATCTTGAACAACGCATTGATAGAGGTTGACATACCCGTAGTAGATGTAAATCCTAAGATGTATGCTGCCTTCGACTCCCCTGAAACATCCCTCGCAACTATCGTGTAGTTATCCTGGGATAGCTTGACATCTGTCACATTCCCTTCGGAGAAAATGCCTGCAGAACCGCATCCGTAAAGTGTGATTGAAAGAAAGGCGAGGATGAAGAATAAGAATTTTGTCGATGTTCTCATAATTTTAAATATTTTTGCTGCCGGACTCTTTTACGAATTCAGCAGACGGTTATAAAATAGAAGGATTTAATAATGGAGAGAATTCCTCTGCCATAAATCTGCCTATAAAGAAAAAACCTGTAAGATATTATTTTGCACAAATTTAATGAATATATAATCTATAAATCTATGATATTTATCATATTCCAAAATGATTCATATCTTTTAAAAAAGCATAGGTTGTCATATAAACTGTTATTGCGTGATATTATAATCGAATAAAATCCTTTCACACAGTGGAAGCAATAGTAGAAAAATGACCCGGAACCCAGGAGAGTCATTTTTTTAATGGGATTTGCACGGGAACCTATCAATACTTTCAATGGTTCTTTAGTACAATTAAATCATAAAGTTATGAAGAATTATTTTATTATCTCCATCTTTCTAATACTGTATTCATCGGCAAATTCTCAATTATCTATGTAATTTATTACCCTCCTATGGAACAAAACATCACAATCAAAGTTAAATAGTTAGGCATTTTTATACTTGTAATTTATATTGTTCTCAACAATTTAAGATTGTAAAAGATGCATATTTCTATTAAACAGGTAATTTGTGATCTTCAGACTTTAGGTAATTATTTTATTTAAAAAAAGAAATATTATGTTACATTCTGTTAATATTTTAAATATTTTTTTTATATATATTATAATGAAATTTTAGGAGTTAAACTAAAATGAATATAAAAATATTGCTCAGATATATATTACCATTACAAATACTGCTCTTATTTGCAATTGGAAAAACAAATGCCCAGGTCGAAGTAGATACTTCTAACATGGGTCCGCCCTCTCAAGATCCGACGCTCCAGGATTTTCAGGATTCCTTATCAAGAAGCGGCGATTGGGAGCAAATTACTACGGATGAAATAGACCCGGATTCGCTGGAGGGCGAAGATTCGCAATCATTGGATGATGATATTTATACGAATGAAATATGGGTCCCGAATCCTGCCCTGATCTGGATCGGATGGAACCCTTACTGCTACGGCAGATGGGTGTGGACGTATTGGGGCTGGGAATGGATACCGTATGATAACTGGGGCTGGTGCACATATCATTACGGCAGGTGGTGGTGGCATCACCACTACGGATGGGTATGGTCACCGGGTCACAGGTGGAGACATTGCTGGGTTTCATGGCATAGAGGAGGCGGTTATTGGGGCTGGCACCCGCTCCCGCCGAGGGTACATTATAAAAGCGGAGTATCGGTTTTACCTATCACTAAAAATACTGAGAAAAACGGATGGGTTTTTGTGAACAAAAAAGATTTTACGAAACCGGTGGATAAAAAAACAATTATAGATGTTAATAAATACACCGGAATCCTAAAAACTCCGAACGTCAACGTGAAGAAAAAGGATCAGGGAATAAATAACGTTAACAAAAAATCGTGGGTCGATAAGACACGCATACCTGAAGAAAAGACACAAACTAACCGGACAAACGGGAAACCGAATATCAATAGCAGACCAAATGATAATGGTAAGAAAATATATACACCCGGAAATCACAATGGAAATTCAGGTAAGGGTAATAACAATAACAGCGGAAACAGGAACAGCAGTGGTCCGAAATCCAATCATTCGGGAAATTCGAACCATACAGGCAGCTCACATAATTCCGGGAATCCGAACCACTCCGGGAATTCCAGTCATTCGGGGAATTCGAATCACGGGAGCACTAGCAAAGGCAAAAAATAAATTTGTCTGTTCAAGCGAGTCAGACATGAGACAATAAAAAAGAGGAGTTCAATAGAACTCCTCTTTTAATTTATTACAGAAAGCTATTTAATAAACCCGTCTGTATCGGGCTTCTAAAATAATTCTGCTATTTTATCAACATCATTTTGCGTGTCTCAACAAAATTAGGTGTTTCCAATTTGTAGAAATAGATACCGCTGGAATAGTTACTGCCATCCCACTTTATGCTGTATTCTCCTCCATTCAAAACACCGCTGTACAGCGTTTCGACCTCTTTCCCGTTAATATCATATACCTTCAATATGATATGACTTGACTTCGGAATTTCAAAGTTGATAGTCGTCGACGGGTTAAACGGGTTCGGATAATTTTGCGAAAGCTTATACCCTTCAGGAAATGTATTCACTAACGGTAGTATCCCGCCTGTAGGCATTCCAACCACTACTGCTGTGTAGGTTTCCTGGTTATTTCCTCCTGCACGTTCATCTGTCCAGACAGGAACTATATGATTGCCCCAGAAATCGATCCCGATATAATCTCCGAATCGTACATTAGTACCAGGGGTGTTAGTCGGAGATTGTGCAGTGCTCAATACTGCATTTGCGAAAGTCTGGCCGCCATCCGTAGAAGCAGCCACCCAGGCTTCGATGATGCTATTACTCGATGTATTCCTGCTGTCATAGTACACTATTGCTATTCTGCCTGAATCATCTACTGCTATCCATGGCCAGCACTGAAGCTTTCCGTTTGAAATGGGATCGTTATTCACACGCACTGGCGTAGACCATGAACTTCCGTGATTTGTGGAACGAATCAAAAATACATCGGCGTCACCATTACGGGCATCGCACCATGTAACATAAACATAACCGGATCTCGGACCACTTGTAATATCGGTAGCAATTGACGGGAATGTAAGATAGCCGCTTTGAGAAAACGGGACCGATGGTGTGGGACCTTCGGCAATATTTGCAGGTGTACTGAAGGTTACTCCTCCATCTGTTGACTTGCTGAACCACTGAATATCATCGGAGCTGCCTCCCATCCATACGATATATACTTCTCCGTTGTAACCGACAGCCAGATCAGATCCCTGCCCCGAACTGGAAGAATTACTGACGTTATAAGCAGTTGACCAGTTGATACCGCTGTTTGTAGATTTCATGCACTTAATGCCGGTACTAGCTGAAAACCTTGTCCAGCTTATGTAAAGTGTGTTTTTATAAGGACTGCCGGGTGTAAAATCACAGGTGATATATTCTTTATCTTCATTCCCGGTTTGGGCGGCAATAACCGCTGTCGGGAATGTAACCCCTCCATCAGTGGATCTGTATACGGCTACGGTTCCGTTGCTGTTTGAATTATTCAAAGCAATTGTGGATATATAAAAATATCCATTAGTATCAGTAGCTACAGCCGGGTCACTGTTTCGGAGAAGCGAACCAGGCAGCAGGGTCGAATCCAGAAGTGCACCTACCGACCAGGTTGCACCTGCATCCGTGGAATAGCTATAGCCAACCCTTCTCACTGCGTTGGGATCGACACCGAGCCGAAAATCGCGCCAGGATGCTACTACCTTGTTCGGAAATTTCTTATTTATCTTTACAGATGGTTCATTTTGAGGAGCAATGTTGTTCGTAATATCCACATTAGTGTATGTCAGAATTTCATACGATTGGGGGGGAGACGGATAGAGCAATGGTGATGTATTCACATTATCCGGAAAAACATCATGTGGTTTTGAGAATCTTGACGAATCCGCTCCTGAAGCTGTTAATCCTTTTTCCGGGAAATATTTGAAATTTGTTGAGGTAACAAATAACAAAGCCCCAAAAATAAAGATTATGAAAAGGATCGTTTTATGCATAAGGTTATTTGATAAGGTTTTATTATAGATTTAAATTAAAAATATACTTTTTTTATTAAAATGTTCGAAAAGTAAAATTTAAGTATCACACTGCCATTTTTAATACCTTATAATACTCTATAACTAAAATAATAACAAGACGTTCCAATAGATGAAAAAATATGAATTCGTATTTAGGTAACTACAAGAACTCTAAACATGTAATATACTTTATTAAGTACTGAAATGAACGTGAATAATCTATATATGTTGATGAATCTTTGTATATTCTACATGTTCAAAGAACGAAATAGACTCTCTATTTAATCAACACCATCCTTTTAGATTCTGAAAAATCCTCGGTTGTAAGTCTATAAAAATATATACCGCTTGGAAAATTTATCCCGTTCCACCCTATCTCATATGTGCCGGGTTGTAATTGCGTATTTACCAGAGTGGCAATTTCGTGACCGAGGATATCGAAGATAGTCAATCTTATGCTCATCCCTCTAACTCCCTTTATCTCGGGGAAATCTGGAATATCGAACTTTATCTTAGTTGCCGGATTAAAGGGGTTCGGGTAATTTTGATACAACATGAATTGCCCGGGAACGTTACTGCTTAATTGATGAATTCCAATCGTTGATGTGTTAAACTTGTATATCGCACCGTAAGTACCAAATGCCCACCCATGCATAGAATCGATAAAATTAACATCGTATATCCCGCACGTATCCGGCACCGGAATTGGTTGGTAGGTCTTCCCCGTATCGAGTGTGCGCATCCAGTGAGAACCATAACCCAGTGCAACCCAGATATCATTTTTAGTTCTGGAAGAAATTGAATAACCTATACCGAAGACCAGTAATTGATAATAATCCCAGCTTAAGCCGGCATTGTTTGTTTTTACAATCCCGAGACCTAATTCAAAATCGCCCCCGCTTCCAATTGCTGTTTGAGAATCGATCAACAGCATATCGTCTACAGGCTCGGGTGAAACGTATTGGCTGTTCCAATGCAAACCAAAGTCAGTCGTTTTCCAAACAACTCCTCCGGCATCCATAATCCCGCCTCCCGCAAATCCATATTGATAATTATAAAATACAAACTTGTTAATCGTTCTGTTTGCATATACCCCGGTATCTATTTCGCATCTGTTCCAATTATGTCCTGCATCAGTAGTTTTTAGTATTGTACCCCATTGTCCTCCAATAAATCCAGTCATAGAATCTAAGAACATGATAGTAGACAACATCGTCAAAGTATCCTCATAAGGAGTGGAGGTCCAGTTATTACCGCCATCGGTAGTTTTTAAGATAATGCTCGAAGGATAGATTAAATGATTTGCAATGCTCCAGCCCAGACGTTTATTAAGGAAAAAAATATTTGAGAGTGGTATATCCAATCCGCTGTTCTGAGTGACCCATGTAAGCCCGCCATTTGAAGTATGGATGATCACACCTGAATCGCCCGCTACCCAACCATTGAGCGTGTCGGTGAATGCAGATTGTATGAACCATCTGTTTGTCGGTGAGGGCTGACGGATCCAGTATTCCTGGGGAAATAAATAACCCGGAAGGATCAACATGAATAGTATGCAACTTAATAAAAATTTCATCTAATGAAATAATTTTTCTAATTCATAGCTGCTTAATAATATAACAACCAATTCTGAAATAAGGACTGGTAAATAGAATACCGGATTTTACAGCATTTGGTGTATAATAGTAAAATAAGATTCCATTGTGTGTGAACTTTTTGAATTGCTCGTCATAAGCAAGTTTTTCTGCGTTAAAATGTATGGATTAATTTCTGATGGGGAAAATAATTTCAATTATTAAAGATCCCGAACCAGCGGGATCATTCAAATATCGCGGTCAACGGAAAACCGGAATGTCCTAGATATCTACTACTCCCTGCTCGGTTGTATAGGATGTATTAGGAGCTAACTGAACCAATTCGCTTATCTTAAAAGGTGACTTCTTATCCTGCAGGGGAAGTTCTTTTATCCAGTCTATTGTACCTTTATAATAATCACTTACTTTCCAGTATGCTTTTACTGCGGTAACATTTATATCCCAATCTACAATATAATCCACCCTGAAGCTTGTTGACTTATACTCTCCAATGATCTTCGGACTGGTAGTAAACTGATCGGTCTTCCAGTTGCCAGATGATGGTGCAGCATAGGCCTGATCAAATACAACCACGTCGAATGTTTTGGTCCCGTTTATTTCGGTATAGGTTTGAGTAATGGTTAAATGAACCAGATACTGGAGATCAGTACTGCCTGTTTTTATACAGGATACTAAAATTAAGATAAACAAAAAGAATGGGATTTTTCTCATATAACTTTAATAATTACCTTAATCTATAAAAAAAAACTTTAAAATAATACTGATTAATTTTTAATTAATACAGCGAAATCCTGGCTCCCAGCTTCAATTTCACGCTATTGCATGACCGTAATACTACTTAATAATATTTTTATAGAGTTTGATCACTTTCTCACATTCATTATTGTTAGATGGAACAAGCTTCATATAATTCAATAATGCTGCTAGTTTATCACCTACTTTTAATGAGATCATTCCCAGGTAGTAATGAAGGTCAAAATCCGAATATGTATCCTCTTTAAATAAAGCCCTGTCATTCCCGGGTTTAAGGTCAAGAATCAGCCTGTATTCGTATGCCTTATCAAAAAGACTTTTTGCCTTTGAATAATAACCTGATCTATAATAATACTTTCCTAACTGGAAATATGCTCTGTAAAATTCCGGTTCTTTTTTAATTGCAAGTTTATATTGTTTTAATGCATTCACACTGTCACCAATATCTTCATAAATAGTACCGAGTTTGTAAAATACGTCAGCTTTTACATCGTCTTTCCCCTCAACCATTCCGTATAATTTCTTTATCTCACCGAAATTTTTAAGGCGAAGGTAATAAGTTTCCAGTGATTTTGTTAAGTATTGCAGCTGCGGATCATCTTTGAATATTCTTCGAGCATTATTGTACACTTCTTCTGCTTTCTCAGGTTTACGTATCTTAAGATAAAAATCTATGAGGTCGTCATATGTATCAAAGTATGCTGAATCAAGGGAGAAGCATTTTTTATAATAACTTTCAGTTTTATGAATGTAAATATTGTTCAAAGAATCCCGATCAACATTATTTCCGGAAGTTGATGTATCATCTGGCAATGATGATGCCCTGGCATAAAGATTTTTTCTCGAAGAATCATCGAATAAACAATAGGTCTTAATTTCTTTTTTCAAGGCACTTGCCACTTCAAGAAAATTTTTAATTCTTTCATTTATCTTTTTCGGTGTCATCACGACCGCTGAGGGAGATCCCGTATCGTTTAAAGGCATAAGTTTTTTAAAACAATTTATTGCTACTCCGAAATTCAAATTACCAAACGCCAGGTAATTATATGATGTAATCCCTATTACTTCTCCCATGGAATTGAAAAACGCTCCTCCGCTATTACCCGGTGAAACTGCAGCATCGGTCTGGATCACCCTTTCAAAGACCACCTGCTCCCCATCTAAATATTCTTCTGCATTGTCCCTGATCCCTGAGATTATTCCCTGTGATATTGAATATTCATAACCCATGGGGCTGCCAATTGTATAGATAGCTTCTCCTGTTTTTAATTCATCGGAATTGCCCATCGTAATGCATTGAAATGAGTCGGTTTCACCGGCATGGATCTTTAACAAAGCAAGGTCATTTATAGTGTCACAGGATATTATGCTCGCCGGAAAAAAAGTTCCGTTTGAAGTCTTAACAATAATTGTATCTATATTTGATATCACGTGATAACACGTTGCAACAAATCCCTCTCCGCTGACTATAAACCCGCTTCCCCAAATCACGAGAGTATCAAATGAATATTCTTTCTTTATCTCATTGAAATATGCTTCATCAAATGTCCATATCGAGACAAGAGCCGGTTTATTTGATTCGAGAATTTGTTCTGCATCCTGGGAATAGAGGAAGTTATTGTTCAGAAAAATGGATAATGCGGTCAATATTGAAAATATTATTGATCTCATGGTGATTATCTCCTTTGATTATTTATCTAAAAATAAGGTAGTCGATAAGAGAAAGCGTATCATTGAATGATATAAATCTTGAATTCACTTATTTTTAGCATTATTTTGTACAAGTAAATTTGTATCATCTCAATATTTATGACCGACCTTAAAAATAAGCTGAGACGCCAGATAGAAATAGTAGGTATCTGTTTATCCCAAAATTATCCTCACCCGTTAAAAACCTTTGACCTTGCTGATCATTTCAACGTGGAAGAGCTGACCATAAAACGGGACCTGCAGGACCTGAGAAGCTCAGGAATAGATATACATTCAACCAAAAAACATGGTGTATGCCTTGATAAAGAGATCGATGAAAGTAAGTTGCGCGAGCTGATACACCAATATTCTGCCCTTTGTTCCTCAGATAAATACGTTGAAAAATCAACGCTCTTGCTGGTTAATAGGCTCGGAACCAAAGCTCTTGCCAATATGGTCACGATACAGATGTGTATAGATGAACATCACGCAGTAAAAATTGACTATGAAAAGGAGTCGGAGGAAGTGGAGTTCAGCAGGGAAATATTTCCTGTACTGATCTTTCAGAGCGAAGGTTACTGGCGTGTACTTGCAGTGAATCAGGATAAGCTGAAACAATTCCATTTGAACAAGATTGTTGAAGCACGGGAGACGCAAAAATCATTTCTGCCTGTAATGAAAGAGAGGATCGAAGACATTTTCAGATACTCCTGGAGGAGCTGGCTGGGAACAGAAAAATTCGAAGTGAAACTTAAATTCTCACCTTACTGGGCTGAATGGTTAAAACCGAAACAACTCATGGACACCGAGAAATTTACCGAGCTCCCTGGCGGATCACTGATATTCGAAACCATCGTTAATTCACTTGATGAAATAGCAAGCTGGATAGTAAGCAGAGGCGAAGGGATCACGGTCTTACTACCGGATGAGCTGAGAGAAAAAGTTATCAAGCTTGCTAAGGGAGTATTGAACAACTATCAATAAATAATCCGCATTCATTATTATCAACGTAACATGAAAGCTGTGAATTATCACATATCCGAAGATATATTTAAGCTGTTCCTCGGTTACACCCGTGGTGTACTTTTTTTAAAGAATGTTAAGAATAAAACCTCTCCTGAAAGATTAACTAACTTAATTAGAGAAGAGGAAAAGGTCATTAGGGAAAAATATAATTTGTATTCTCTGCTCGAGAGCGATCGGATTATTTCCTGGAGAAATGCTTATATTAAAACAGGAATTAAACCTGGAGAATTCCGCCCTTCAATAGAAGCGATGCTGAGGAGAGTATTAAAGAACCAGCAATTACCGTCTATAAATGCCCTGGTAGATATTGGTAATTATTTCTCTTTAAAATATCTGATTCCCATCGGTTGCCATTCCCTCCAAAATATTAATAATGAAATGGCTTTAAGATATGCAAACGGCTCGGAAACTTTCATACCGTTTGGACAAAATGAAGCTGATAATCCGTTAAAAGGCGAGATCATTTTCACTGACGGGAATGATGTAATGACAAGACGATGGACCTGGAGACAGAGCAATCACAGTATTATCACACTTGATTCTGGATACGTGGAATTCAATATCGATGGTTTGTATCCTGTCACTAAAGACGATGTGGATAACATAGGAGAAGAAATGATAAAACTAATTAACGATTTTTTTGATCACCCTTCTCATTCTTTTGAAGTAATAACAAAAGATAACCCGTCCATAATGCTTGAATATTAGATAGAGATACTTTCTACTGACAAAATGGAATTTGTTGATTTTATTTCTGTAAAGAAGATGATCTTAATTAAATAAATTGATCAAAGGTAAATATTAAGCCCGGTGATCATTCGATCCCGGGCTTTTTTTATTTATTTAACCTGATCGGATTCTAAGAGACTACCATATAATAGCACACAACCTGAATAGAGATTAAATTAAAATCCCTAGTAAGTAATTATTTTAACAACACCATTTGCCTGGTATCCGAATAATTCCCGGCAGTGATTGTATAAAAATACACTCCGCTGGGATAGCCGGTTCCGTCCCATTCCACCTCATAGCTGCCAGGCATCAATTCTTTATTTATGAGCTCAGCAACGGTCCTTCCCAGAACATCAAATACTTTAATCGTAACAAAATTGTGGCCTGCCGTTTGAAACTTTATTTTTGTTACTGGGTTAAACGGGTTCGGATAATTCTGAAATAGACAGAATTTATCGGGAACTGAATTCCATGCAGGCTCGATAGCTACGTAACCGCTTGTTGTTTTTAAGATAGTACCATTCGAACCTACTGAATAACCTGTGTTCGGAACCGGGAAATAGACTGAATGGAGATCATTGTTAGTACCGGATACCAGATGCATCCAGTTAACACCGCTGTTTGTGGTATGGAGTATCGTTCCATTCTGTCCTACTGTATATCCTACGCTGGAATAAGTGAAATGGATCTCATACAAATCATTAGTTGTCCCCGATACAAGCGGATTCCAGTTTGTACCGCTATTGATCGTTTTAAGTATAGTGCCGTTCATCCCGACCGCATATAGATTATTTATATCCATGTTATTCGAGAATCTTACATCGAGAAGAGAATTGTTGGTACCGGATGTCTGCGGATTCCAGTTTGTGCCTCCATTCGTTGTACAACGTATTGTACCCGCTGAACCTACTACAAATCCTCTGCCTGCAGGTATAAAATTCACTTCATACAGGTCATTATTTGTGCCGGATGTCTGGGCTACCCAGTTTGTACCGCTGTTAGTAGTTTTACGAATAGTACCATTAGAGCCCGCTACATAACCCGTATTATAATCAGCAAAGAATATTTCATAAAGTGTATTGTTTGTACCCGAAGTTTGAGCAGTCCAGTTGGTACCACCGTTTGTAGTTTTTCTAATGGTTCCGTTAGTCCCTGAGACATATCCGGTTGTAACATTGAGGAAAAAAACTTCATAGAAGTCATTTGTTGTACCCGATGTAATGCTATTCCAATTGGTACCACCGTTGGTTGTCTTACGGATTGTACCGTTGGTTCCTACAGCATAACCTGTGTTAGCATCCAGGAAATATACCGAATAGAAGTCTTGAGTAGTACCAGATACTTGTTGTACCCAGGTTGTTTGTGATTGAATAAGTTCAGTAAATAAAAACAGGAGCAGGAAGATTGAGATAAAGTTAAATTTTCTCATTTTTGTTCCTTTATTTGTTAAGAGCTAGGTACGTAAAATAGCTGATTTGGTTAGTTAATGCTATAACGTAAAAGGGGTATATTGATAGCTATTCCTACTATAATTATTAGCCATTAAACGAAGATATTTTCTCGTTAATAGAACATGCAGTTATTTGATTTAAATTAAAAAACCGAACTCTCTTTGAATTCGGTTTTCGTCTATGCTGTACATCCTAGATACTAGGGAGCAGCATTCAGTTATTGATTATGTATATTTTGCTTTAATCCATCAGAATTTTTTACTTCAAATAATTTATACCTCCCAGGTATTCACAAAATAATCAATAGTTTCGGCTTATTTAAGCAGTACCATCTTTTTAACATCGGTAAATTCACCTGCTCCGCCGGTAGCTGATATTTTGTAGAAATAAACGCCGCTCGGGTTATTTGATGCATTCCATTCTACTGAATATGAACCCGGTTCTAAACGAGAATTTACCAGTGTAAATACTTCCTGACCGGTTGTACTGTAGATTACAATCTTTACATTACTAAATTTTGGAATATCAAACTTTATCGTGCTTGACGGATTAAACGGGTTTGGATAGTTTTGAGATAATTTATATTCAGAGGGTACTTCAAATGAAATAGGTTTGATACCAATAAGTTCTGATATAGGTCTACGCCACAATCCGTTCATTTCGGAACCTGCAAATATATATTCGTTTGCTATTAATAGATTCAGGATGTTAATACTTCCCATACCTTCATTTTTTTGTGTCCAATTTTGCCCGTTATCTGTTGAAATAAATACACCGGGACTTTGTGTACCAATAATCATATTGTTACTAAAAAAAACAATTGCATGAACACACTGATCGAATGAACCGAGAGGGTTCCAATCTACACCGTTATTTGTAGAAAGATATAACGCTATGCCACCGCCGCACATACCTGCGTAAATATTGTTTCCGTTATAAGCCAAGGAACTTACGAACAGGTAGTTCAAACCATCCTGTATCCAATTCTGACCATAATTTGTCGAGCGGTAAACCCCAAATGCATTGGT
The DNA here is from genome assembly GCA_049516635.1 of Ignavibacteria bacterium. Lineage (GTDB taxonomy): Bacteria > Bacteroidota > Ignavibacteria > Tepidaquicellales > OLB5 > JBEKSX01. Next base: position 17,123 of record JBEKSX010000008.1, read on the forward strand.
TCCTGCAAAAATTAATGAATCTTTGATCAAAAGTGAAGCAACATTGCCGATATTCATAGATGTTTGAACCCATGTTTGTCCGTTATTTGTTGAGCGGCTCACTCCGCCGGGTGTACCGACAAAAACGTTACTGTTCGATATACCTATACAATTTACCAACTGGTTATTCACTGAATAACCAGTCCAATTAACTCCATAATTAGAAGTAATATATATTCCATTTCCGGCATCAGCCGTGCCTGCAAAAACATAGTTACTACCAGCCGCAATAGCATAAACAATTTGATTATTCATTGGAGTCTGCGTCCAGTTTTGCCCGTTATTGGTAGAAGTAAACACACCATTAAATCTGGCACCTGCGAAAATAACCATATCTTTTATTGCAAGAGAATAAAAAGTTATATTATTGGATGGACCTACCTGTACCCATTGAGCTGCAGAATATTGGATTTGCAAACAGAGTACAATAGAGCAGAAAATTAATATTTTTTTCATGGCTGCCCCTTAAAAAATATTTTTAAGTTAGAGTATTTGAATGCAAAAACGTTATCAAATGTATATACAAACTTATAGCTATTTCTCTATATACTCAATACAACTTACTAAAAATATCACAACCGCTTTATGAACTACAAAACTGGAAGGTCTTTGAAGAAATATTTAGATTTCAATGTAACCTGAAAAATAAAATTTTTTGTATTCATTTTTGTTTAATAAATACAGCGTTCATTGAATACTTTTCGCCATTATCTTTATATTTTGTTAAATCGGTTTTGTATAATTTCCCGTCCTGCTTAATCTCTAATGTATCATTAGTTGTATAACGTTTGCATTCACCTTTAAGATTTATCTTATTGTCTCCTATAAGTAAACCACTCAAAGATTCAAGATAATCCGCACCATTATCGTCAATATAAAATCCGATAAAAGAGCGGGTGGAAAGATCAATAGTCAGGAAATAATCTTCAGTCCAGTTCATGTTGCTGTCATTAGCCATCCAGCCTTTAACAGTAAAATGTAAATATTTTCTATTGTGCTCGGTAGAAATGGTGAGAATTTCGTTTGCGGTACCGGGAAATTCACCGCCGGTTACCTTGTAGCTTCCTTCCCATGTACCAATCCAGCTTTTCGAATCAAAATCTTGTGAAAAACAAGTTTTTAGAAATAATAAAAGAAATAAAAATAAGATAAAATTTTTAATTGTCATTTTTTTCTCCTTTTAAAGAAATTAAAATTTTAAATTGATAAATTCTTATCTAATAAAAAAATATTTAATTTATATTAATGGAAGTAATGAATCTTGTGCAAAGATTTCTATAAATTTAAAAATATAAAATTAATATAGATTAAGTAAGTAATAAATATTTTCTTAAAATCTCATTTTAATCAATCTATTTTATTTGTTTTATTTCACTTCATCAAATATTATTTTTAAAATTATTTTTATCTCTTCAGGATAAATTAGCATTTCTTTTTTTTCGTATTGATTTAGTCCCTCCATTCCATCTTTAAGAAAAGGATAAATGGATATAACTTTATCAAGATATTGCTTAGTTTTATCCAGACAACCTTTTTTATAGTATGAAATAATTAAACCTATATAAGAGTCGATCTGTATATATGATGAATTTTCATAAACTTTATAAAAAAGTTCTATCGATTTTAAAAATAATTCAATCGCTTTTTCTAAATTAGATTTTATAAAATATATCCAGCCAAGGTTATTATAAAACTCTCCACGATTGGGATTAATTGAAATAGCTTTTTTAAATTCAATCATTGCTTCATCATATTTTTTTAACCGCATATAGGCGCCTCCTCTGCCATCATAATAGCGATATAAAATTTGTGAATCAGATTCCAATTCAATAGCTATATTAAAATTTTTAATTGCTTCGTTAAATCTTTTCAATCTATAATTAATCAGGCCTTTAACATAATAAATATCAGGATAATGTGGTCTTAGTGAACTGCATTTATCTAAATCATTCATTGCATCTTCAAACCGGTTAAGATGTGAATAAGCATTTCCTCTTAGTATATATGCTTCATATAGATCGTTCTTTAAATTGATTGCCTTTGTCAAAGCAGAAACAGATAATTCCGGAGACATATAATTAGTAATTAAATTAAAGTATCGTTGGATTTTTTTACCAATTAAGAGCAAAGCATTATAATCGTCCAATACATTAATAATATTTTTTAAAAAATCATGTTTATCAAAATTACTGTCATCAATAAAATCAAGGTAAGCTTCGTCCACAGATATTTTATCTTTTTTAAAACTTATCAGCAGTTCTTTTGCTTCTAATTTTTTTAAATTATTATCCCACCCAAGCTTTGATAAGTTGAGCTCAAAAATTTTGCCTACAAGCTTAATGTGATCAATGTAATAATCTTCCTTGTCATAATATAAACCTGCAAAGTTTAGCAGCTTTATTATTTGCATTATTTCCTGTTCGACATTACTTAAAGAATTGTACCTTGTTTTCATGGCTTCCAGATCCATAAACAATGACCCGATATTACCATCAAAATGTTTTGGAATTTCTAAATTCAATTCTTTTGCAACATTCCCGCAGTTTTCTTTTTCTATTTTATCTATTTTAATTATTTTGAAAAGATTAATTTCATTTTCCAGGGTCTGCTTTAATTGGTTAAATTCATCTCCGGAACGGCAGGTAGCAATTATCAAACTATTTTTTATGATTGATGGAATTAACAGCTTAATTTCATTATATAAATTTATATCGTCTAAAATGATTATACGCTTCTTTTTTGATATCAGGTTTATTTGTTCCTGTAAATATATAATATCATTAACATGATGTTTCGGGTAAGCTATGTTAATTATTTTATTAATATTTTTCAAAGATTGATAAACAGATCTTGTTTTTCCTGCAAGCGGACTGCCAAGAATTAACATGTGATTTTTATTTTCTGTATTTATAAAGTTTTCAATACACTCTTTAATTGAATTATCAATATCTCTGTTGAAATATTTCTCATTGAAGTTTAAATATTCAGTACCTCTTGTTCTGAGCAGATCATAAGGTTTTAAATCGGAAGATCTTCCAAAATAATAGAATAAAGCTTTCTTTCTTTTTCTATTCTCTTTAAAATTTTTGAAAGGATGGGAAACAAATTCTATGATTACCGCGGCAATTATGGCAAGTAGAATAGCAATATAAAGTTCCAAAGGATGCTCATTAATATACTTAATTATTTCTTCCATTTATAACTTTTTCTGCTTATCTAAGAAAGTCATTTATCAATCAATAAATTATGGAAATTTTACATTATTTTGTATACATTTCTATATAAATATTCGTGTTGATCCTATTCAAAAAATAGTTAATAAAACTATTTAGCTGAAATGAGAGGAAGAGCAAACATTAACACTAAAGTCCACTCCAGTTATTCGTTATATCAAGATTTTACAAATCAATTGAGGAGAGAATAGGATAGCCATGAGAAGAGCTTTTATTAATTTCGCTTTACCTCTGTGATAAGGTATAAATAATATTACATGATAACTAATAAATATAGCTTTTAAAATCCTATAAGCAACAGGTGAGAATTTATTATTAAATGCTAAAATATATGATGATCTGAATGAAGCAGTAAATTTGAAGAAGGAATTAAAAACAAATAAAAATGCTGAATTTTATCATTAGTTTCAAGAAAAGATAAAAGAGTTGGAAAATAAATTAAAAACAAAAGTCTAGAAATTGTGGATCCAAGCAATTCATCTCTTCAGTGAGGTAAATTAAAAAATAGATCAGGATAGCAAATGTTAAGGTCAATCTTATTACCACATACTTATAGAAAAAAACTGACTCTATCCGAATCCTTTTTTCGTGAGGCTGGGAGGTCTCGAACCTCCGACCCTCTGCTTAAAAGGCGTGTAATGTGGTAATAACTGTTCAAAATACGGCACTTTTCGCAAGATTATTGCACTAATTTACACCAGTAATTACCTTCTTAGTCACTAAAATAGTCACTAAAAAAGAGAACGGCAATTTTTAAAAATGAACGATTATTAGCTCTACTACTCCATACAGTTTCTCGGCGAGTAGATTTTCTTTCGGTACAAATATAATATATAAAACTGAAAATTGTTATGTCACTAAGATTTACATCACAAAAATGACATGACCGTAAATGAATAAAAGACGTACAAAGTCTAACTTAATTTCCAAAATGTATCGGATGAGAAATGACTAACATAAAGGCTGGGGTAATATACTTAGAAGAATAACAAGGGAAATTTAGAATTGGGATTTACCACTTGGATTCCTGTTTACTAAAGATTCTATAGAAGTCTACTATATTAGGCAGTACTGCTATAATACAATTGATAATTATTAGTCACTAGTTATTGGATTTCCAAAGAAACCTCTAATTTTCTCCTTTTGGGTAGTATAAATTCCATCAACAATCGTAGCTGTAATTAATTCTGCATCAATATTTTCAACATCAGCAAAGGATACTGTAATTGAGACATTATTATTATTGGGAGCATTTGGATCACAAACCAAGATTTTATATCTTTGATCTGATTTCGGAATCGGATGATAACCTATAGCAATTACCTGATGATCGATATTCCAGTCGGTACCTCCTTCTCCACTAATTAGCACAATCGTAATCGGGCTGCCACCATCAAGCGTCGGCCTAATTACATTATTCCATTCTTGCACAGTTGCCCAGCCAACACTGTGTTCTGGATTCCACCAACTTCCCTGGTCAGGCCGCAGATTGTGCCATTCGTAAATCTTTGACCATACTCCATCGAGAAGAGGTGTTGGTACTCCTAGTGGATTGAGTGGCGTTCCGATTGAGTCACATTGTCGACTCCAAATCTCGCTTAATAAAGGATCCCCATTACTTGGTAATGGAGTGTCCCTTGCAATTGGGATATCTTTGAAAAATCTATCCAAAGCGGTCCAACACCAGCCACCGCAATAACCCCATGGGTTATCAAAAGGCCAGCCATGAACTGAAGGAATAAAAGCTGTTACGACAATTTGAGCGTCCCAAATTGTTCCTGCCCCACTTTTCCCAATAACAAAGTTTCCCAAAGTATTGAGAATTGCAAAATAGTCACCTTCGCCTGGTGCTACATGAGTGTCCCATATTGGAGCGCCGTCTTCTTCCCTATATATTACGAAATTACCATCTCCTTGCATTATTGCATAGTAATGTAGAGGGATAGGTGCAGGAGTTGGTGTGGTATTCAAGCAATGTTCGAGTGCTTTCTTTGCATTCGACAAGTCAGATTGGACCCTTCGTATCTCTGCAAGTAGTGCCGTTTTAGAACCGTGACCATGCTGGAGATCATCTTGTAATGAATGTAATTCTGATTCGATTGAATTGACTAAGTTTCTCTCGGCTTCACAAGGCGTAGATTGTGGCTGCTGTGGCGTATATGATGTTGGCTGATTAGAATATGTACACCAAACTGCACCATTGTCAGGAGATGGCAATTCACCACGATAAATGACTAAGTTGGCATCTTCTTGCATTACTAGACAATATTTCCCATTGCATGAGACTAAATACTCTCCAGCTGCTAGCCGATTAACACTTTCTAGACGGTATTTCCTGTTTATCCAAAGACAATTGCTAAAATCATTTATATCTGTTCCCCTATATACACCAAAAGTTCCATCATCATGAATCGCAACAAAATAATCAGAAGTTGCTTCATGTACACCAATATCCCAGGTAAACGCTGGATGGGACCAACCACTTTCCAATATAAATGTTGCAAAATCACCATCATTCTGCATAATAGCATAGGAATCACCTTCAGTGAATATTCTGCCTGTTGACCAGTAAACACTATGGCTGTCGGAAGGTCCTGATCCTTCGTAGAGAACAAGGTTACCGTCATGTTGCATTATCAAATAATATCTTGCTGACGGAGAAACTATATATTCTCCACCATTTAGGCGTTCATTGGTTTTGAGAGTACTTTTTTGTGGTTGAGGTGGATGTGGAGATTTCAAACAATTTTCAAGTGCTTTTTTTGCATTTGCTAGCTCAGATTGTACTCTTCTTATCTCAGCAAGTAATGCTGTTTTAGAACCATGGCCATGATGGAGATCATCTTGTAATGAATGTAATTCAGATTCGAGAGAACTGACTAAGTTTCTTTCAGCTTCGCAAGGCATAATAGCCTCCCTTCTTTTTTCTTTTAAGAGATTTCTAATTTAGATTACTTTGATTTTTACTGGAATGTAACAAAGCTAATTCTTTATTTTCTTATCAATATTTTGCATGCTATCTAGGCTTTTGAATTTCTTATACATAATTTCTTTTGTACTATTAATTTTTACTATATTTGCATCTATTTTTCCATTAGATACTTTGATTGAGTCTAAGGTGTTTAATAAATTATCTTTATTATCGATTTGTTTTGTGGATTTTAATTTTGTTTCAACATAAATAAGTCGTTTTGAAATATTATCTTTCTCCTTTTTAATTTCATCAACTTGTGTAATGGTTGAATCATAATTACTTTTTAATTCGTTATATGTTTCTATGGTGATTTCACCTTTAGATGAAAGCGTAACTTTGTGCAAGATTGGTAACATGAGTAGAACAATACCAACTACCATGATCCAACCTCCATGAGGAGGTAATTTTTTATTCTTATAGAGCAAAATTAAAATAAGTACTAAGAATGCTGTACCTAATATTATTCCAATTATAAATGTTATATTTTGAGGTTCCATAAGTTTAATTAAATAAAATTTTAAAAATATGAATCTATTTTAATATTATATTCTATATTTTTTAATGTCGTTCCCACTGTATATCTAAATTACCATAAATAGGAAATGGCTGATCATTATCCACAATAATTTGTGGCTGAGATGGATTATTATTTGATTTATCAAGGTAAAATGCGTTCCAATCTGCAAAATAATAACTTGTTGCTTCATAACTTGTTGTTTCAATTCCACCAGCGATGATATCAAGAGAAGCAAAACCTAAAAGAAGTGAATTTGTAATTGCTTCTACAAGTGGTATCAAATCTTTATTATAACCAGCAGTCAATTCTTCTTTTGATATGTGTCTTGAAATTGATCTAGGTAAATTGGCTTGATTATTCTCATCATTAGTTGGATCCATATTTATAATAACAGTAATTGCTTCTAATGAAGTATATTCAAATAAGATTCTTACTGTGGAACGAGTAACAAACCAATAACTGACTTTCAACTTATCATTCTTAAACATGCGGTTAGATGGTGGTCTTAAAGTTATTTTTACAGTATATTGTTGAGAAAATGAGGGTATAATTATCTTAGGGTCAGCCTTTATTTGATAAGGAATAAGAGAAAAAGAAGCAAACGTAAGTTCCTTTTCAAAATGTTTAAAAAGAGGATCTTCTCCTTCCCAAAGGTAACCTTCTTTCATTATTTGACTTACCAGATATGGGTTTGATATGAATCTAGAAACTGTTGCATCATTATTCCATTTTGATGCATGCACGATTAAAAGAGGGGGGTGAATTTCAGTATGAAAATCATCATGTCCAGCATCAACAATCCAACGCCCGAGTACAGCAACCCGATCTCCGAATTTCACTCTATAATCTCCTGGAACCAAATTGGAATCAGTTTCGACACCAAGTACCCCTTTGATTGGCATACCTAATTCCTTTTTTGCAGTATCAATTGCATCTCTAAACTCTCCATCAACATTCGGTCCATTATCAAAATTGTTTGGAGCTAAAATCCATTCAAATCTTTCGTCCGGTACGATAAAGAACTCCCAATCAAAACCGAATGGATGAGTAAACGGCATATCATTTCCGGAGATTTTGGGATTAACAGCGTAACCTGAAATTCCTACACATGAACCATCCTCTTTCCCGTTATCCAAAACCGGCATCCATTCAAATCTTGGGTCTTCACCACTTAACAATGTATTTTTATTGCAAAAGTTTTTAGCCCAATCGGGATGATAATAAGAGTTTGTAAAGTCAGGAATCTGCGGATTATTATATTTCATTGTCAGAATTGGTGGGGCAGGATAAGTAAAGCTATTTATTCCGCTATACTCTTTTGGGACTCCATCAATAGTTAACGAAATACCCCAATTGTAGTTACCATGGTAAGGCAGATTCTTAAGGGAATATTTTTTTGAAGAATACAAACTGCCATTTTCGTATGTGTAATCTTTCGTGCTATCTTCATAGCAGATACTGTTATCCCCTGAAAAAGATAAAATTAAATGGAATGTTACTTTCAAGGGATCATATAAGGCAGATGATGTTGCAGGGGGAAGTTTTGGATAACCAGGGTATTTGGGTTTCAAATATACAGTGCGGCTATATGAACCACCAGGATCATGCCATTTCCATTTGAAAATTAAAATAGTATCAGAACCAGACTCGATATCTCCCACAGTAAATCCATCCAGAGGATAAAGTAATTGAATCATTTGAGTTTTAATCATTTTGCCTTTTGCTACCAAATATTTTCTTCCCCAAAATTCCTTTAATAATTTAGCCTTTTCTTCTTTCATAATTTTGAAAGTATCAAGTAAGTTTTGATCATAATAATCGTAAACCTGTTTTGATTCGTAGGTGTAGAGATTGGGATTTTTGAAGAGGTTTAAATAGCGGAATAATTGTTGATCAGGAGATGGTTTAATGTGAGAATTTAGTAATGAGCAAAAAAATAAAATGATAAAGATTGAAAGTGAAATGAATATCTTTTTCATGTTGCAACCATTTTTTAAAATTATTTTAAAATATATAGACTTTTAAAAACAATAAGATTAATTAGATTAGGACCAGTGAGTTGTATGGATATTTAAGAATAGAGAGACTCACTCAATATATGATGTGAGAATGAAAAAATACTGAGTGTAGAAGTAGAGGATGTATTTTATGGAGTGATTATAGAATATTCATTCTCTCTTTAATAATATTTAAAAGAATAAACTATAAAGCTGAATATGATAGTCTATCCAGCCCGAAGAGCCATGAATTTCTATTAGTTGGTGTACTATAATATAATATTACATTTTTAGTATGTCAAGTGTTTTTAATATTATGTATTTATAATTGTAAGTAACGAGATTTATATTGGCATATAAATTGTTTAATTGTTAAAAGGAATCTTTGTTTCTTATCGAATTACTAGATATTTAGATGGTTTTAGTTACTCTTTAATTATTTTTATTGTGTCTATAGGTTAACTTTATATAAACTTTCTTAAAGAAACTGGGTTTCAAATCTTTAAAAATATGTATTGACTCTATCCATATATACCCATATATTTATATGGGTATTATGCAAAAGATAAGCTCATCTTTTTTCATCACGAGGGGAGGGGGTAAGGGCAGGAATATATTCAAGAGAGTTAGATTCATGCCGATTTACTCCTTTCCGCATCATAAAGATCTGAATTATAAGATAGAAAAACATGACAGAAGGTACTTCTTGCACCTCGATTTTGATGCTTTTTTCGCTCAGGTTGAACAACGGGATAATCCAAAGCTGAGGGGTAAACCGGTTTCAGTAGGAGGGAACGGGGGTATTAAGGGCATAGTTATGACCTGTTCCTATGAAGCCAGGGCTTTGGGAGTTAAGACGGGAATGTCAGTTTTCGAGGCTAAACAGATTTGCCCGGAACTAATTTCCCTGCCCTGCTACGGACCCAAATACGAGGCTATCCTATTAAATATTACTGAAGCGTTCATAAAGCTGGTACCGGAAGATTGTATAGAACAATACAGCATAGATGAATGTTTTCTTGAACTAACCCCGGTTGTAAAGGATTATTTTGATGCAATTAGATTTGCGCTAAAAATAAAGAAATTAGTTAAAAGAATGGAGAATCTCACAGTATCTGTGGGTTTGTCCTTTAATAAGTCATACGCTAAACTTGCTACTAAGTTTCGCAAACCTGACGGATTATCTGTTATCAGAGAAGAAAACAGACCGGACATTTATACGCTTCCTGCAGTAAAATTGTGGGGAGTAGGCAATATGATTGAAAAACGTCTCGCTATGCTTGGAATATTTACAATTGGTGACTTGGCAAACTGCAATTTCCACGCTGTCCATAAGGAGTTTGGCATTAACGGAGTAATACTAAGAAAGATTGCAAGAGGAGAGGATACAAGCACCATAGCAACGGGAAAACAAAAAAGAATAGAAAAATCTTTTAATCATCACCATACTCTTACAGAACCAATCTACAAAAACGAAGATGCAACAGATGAGATTAGGAGGATCGGAGAGTATATGTGCAGGAAAATGAGATATAAGAATCTTGCAGGTAAACACCTTTTTCTCACATTAAGGTTTGATGATCTTGGTTTTATTTCAGAGGACATCAAGTTATTCAGCCCAACCAATGACGAAAGAGATATCTTTGAAGCTGCTATGCATCTTTATAAAAGATTTCCAGAACCAGAACCCTTTCACAAGGTCAGGATGTTCGGGATGACAATATTTGATCTTCATCCGGTTACAGGATACAATCTCGATCTTTTCAGGAAACAGCCAATTCTGCCTTACAAGGAATTGGATTATCTGAAAGAAAAGTATGGGGAAAATATAATAAGGGTAGGTCTTACCAGATTATAATATCTGGTATTTACGCCGGAGTTCAATCACTTTACCCAGGATTTGAAATACTTTTCCCGAGATAGGTTTAAACTTGACATTAGCAGGTTCAAGATATGCACCGGTTTTCCGTTTCCTCAGCGTTTTTACCGTAGCTTCATCGTCAAGTAAAGCTATTATTATCTCGCCATCCTCACAATCATCCTGCTTCTTAACAATTACAATATCGTCATCATATATCCCCGCATCCTTCATACTGCTTCCTTTTACCTTAAGTGCAAAGATATCCCGTAACGATTTCTTTTTCCTTTCATAAGCTATATATCCTTGAATATTATCCTCTGCGAATATTGGTTCTCCCGCAGCAACACTCCCGTAAAGCGGAATGACCTCTATGTTCGATTTAAACCGTGATATTTCCAAATTCTCATTCTGATTTACTACCTTTATCCCTCTTGCTTTATCCGGTGATTTTTCCAGATACCCCTTTCGTATTAATGCAGATATGTGGTCCTGTACTGTACCAACGATGATATTAAATTTTACTGCTATTTCAAGATAGGTGGGAGGAAAACTATTTGAACTTATGAATTTCTGGATATACTCAAGTATCTTTTTTTGTTTAGGTGGTAAATTACCCATATATTAATATGGTATATAATGTTTCAAAAATCAAGAGATTTGTATAATGCAGAAGATAGGCTATTGCAATATTTTATTATTACCCATATATTTATATGGGTATTTATCACCACAATGTATACGCAAAACCAGGTATTTGAACCGGTAGAAGTAATTGCTTATTTCCATGAACTAAAAATAGAAATTGTTAAATTCAAGTGGAACAACAAAGTCTATAAGGTCAACCAGATGATGAATACCTGGAAGATACCCGATGGTGACGGATTCTCATCTCATTTCGTGGTTCTATGTAAAGAAAACGAACTCTTGTGTGAACTATCTTTTAACCATACCGATCTGAAATGGGAATTAGTGCAGTATGATAGTTTGAGTTGATATGATTATGCAATTCATTTAAAGTCATACAATATTCCATCTGCTTAAACAGCGTATTGTTTATGTCTGATTATTGCGTTTCCTATAAATTATTAAATTTTTTCTGACTTAATAAGTATTAATTTGATACTTAGCAAGAAATGCTATTACAATGATATTTTATTTCATCAGGACCATTTTTCTGGTCTCAATAAACTCACTGGTAATCAATTTATAATAATACACTCCGCTTGGATAATTAGATGCATCCCAATTTACTTGATATGTTCCAGGATTCTGTTTTTCATTTACTAAAATTGTTACTTCTTTACCTAAAGCATCATAAACAGTTAATTGAACGTAACCAGAAATTGGTAATTGGTAATTAATTTTTGTTGTTGGGTTGAACGGGTTTGGGTAGTTTTGGCTAAGATTAAATCGTTCAGGAATACTACTACTAATAGGTTTAATGCCTGTTACGTTTCCACCTGTCGTAGTTTTAAAAATAGTTCCATTATCACCTACAGCCCAGCCTGTCATTTGATTGGAAAAGAAGATTGAACGCAGAATTAACCCCGATCCATTGAACTGGCTAAACCAATTAATTCCTCCGTTTGTTGTATTCATTATTGTTTCATTATCACCAACTATCCAACCGATGTTTTGATTTACAAAGTATATTGACGATAGACAATTACTAGTCATGTTGAATTGACTAAACCAATTTGTTCCTGAATTCGTTGTTTTCATTATTGTATAACAACTAACTACCCATCCCTTATATTGATTTATGAAATAGGCAGAGACAAAATAAGGATAGTTTACACCAGATTGAATAAACCAATCTGTACCTCCATTGGTTGTTTTTTTGATAATCCCACCATTATCGTCTCCGCCAACCACCCACCCCGTGTTTTGATCTGTAAAAGAAACATAATATAAAACCACATGATAGGCCCAATTGGATTGTAAAAACCAACTGGATCCACCATTTGTTGTCTTAAATATGATTTCACCTCCATTATAAGTATAACCACCTACAACCCATCCAGTATTTTGATCTAGGAAGTAAACTGAAGTCAGACAGTAATTATTAGAAGAAAATTGACTAAACCATTTTATTCCCCCGTTTGTTGTCTTAATTATTAAATCATTAGCTACTGCCCACCCTGTATTTTGATCTATGAAATAAACTGAAAAGAAAGCATAATTTGTGGCTCTGTACTGCTTAAACCAATTAGCTCCTCCATTTGTTGTCTTAATAATTACTCTTTCATTAGAAGAGCCACCCCCTCCAACTATCCAACCAGTATTTTGATTTATGAAATATACAGAATATAGAGTTGCATCAGTGCCGCTAGCCTGCGTAAACCAGCCTGACTGAGATTGTAAGTTAGAATACGAAAAGAGGATAATTAGAAATGATATTGCAATGATTATTTTTTTCATTGTTGTTAATAAGATTAATTTATTCGTAATATTTATTCAATACGAATATACATTCCCTTAATTTGGAAAGCCAAAGACATTTTATTCGATTTGTGTTGAAGTTTGTAAACTCGAATGGGGACATTTAAGTATTGATACTTCATGATTTATTGTGATAAGATTAAAATTTAAATGCTTTTTTATGACTTATATCATATAGGATGAAGACTTAAATAGGGCTTTGTGGCTTTCTGACCTTGTTTCCCTCCCTTCTTTATAGAATATTTATTTTTCCACATAAATTATAATCAATCTTTAATACTCATTTACTTTTCTGGAATAATATCCCTGTAACTCAAACCTTCCAATAAATTTACCAAGAAAGGAGTTTTCTAATGTTAACTACAATTAAAGAATTCGTAATAAGAATTCTTAAGTATATTTACAAACTCATACTTGAGGACATTTTTAATAGGAGATGGTGATGGATTCTCAACTCATTTCGTTGTTCTATGTAAAGAAAACGAACTGTTATGCGAACTCTCTTTTAACCACACTGACCTGAAGTGGGAATTGGTGCAGTATGATACTGTGAGTTGATTTGATTAAGCAGAAGTTTATGGTCATTAAATAAGACTTGTACTCATTCAGCAGAGGATCGGAGGTTCTAATTTTCCTGCCTTAAATTATTGATGATTTACGTGATAATATTTTGAACGCGCTTGAAATTGTAATAATATAAGTTTTAAAAATACAGTAAATTTGAATAAGGGATTTATCTAATTGTCTAATTTCGGGAAATTCCTCTTTTAAGCTCTTATTTTATTAACATATAACTGGGTTTAAATGAATGATATAAGAAATGAACAACAACAAAAATTTTCTTATAAACTTCTTCGATTTTGGAAAATACTTGGACCTGGACTCGTTACAGGCGCAAGCGATGATGACCCTTCGGGTATAGCAACCTACTCACAGGCAGGTGCAGCGTACGGACTCTCAACTCTCTGGACTGCACTTATTACATTTCCGCTCATGGCTTCAATTCAGGAAATGTGTGCTAGAATTGGCTTGGTCACTTCACATGGTTTGGCAGGAACGCTTAAATCTCATTATTCAAAACCTGTTTTATACTTAATGTTGTTGTTCAGTTTTCCTGCCATTGTAATGAATATTGGCGCTGACATTGCAGGGATGGGAGCAGTAGGTAATTTATTATTCCCTTCAATTCATGCAACTTATTTCTGCATCTTTTTCACTTTCATACTTTTAGTATTAATTATTTATTTACCTTATCTGAAAATTGCTGCAACTCTAAAATACCTCTGCATCGCTCTTTTAGTTTATCTAGTTGTTCCATTTTTATACAAACAAGATTGGGTATCGGTTTTGAAATCCACTTTTATCCCTACAATCAAGTTTGACATAAACTTTATCATCATTCTTGTTGCCATCCTTGGAACTACGATTTCACCCTATCTTTTCTTCTGGCAGGCAACTATGGAAGTAGAAGATAGAAAGCAAAAGATAAATCATTTAGTTGTGAACAAAAGAGTAATTCACGAAATGAATCAAGATGTCGATTTTGGAATGTTATTTTCAAATCTTGTAATGTTCTTTATCATCCTTACCACAGGGACGGTTTTATTTAATGGCGATATTCATAAGATTGACACCGTTGAACAAGCAGCTCAGGCTTTGAAGCCATTAGCCGGAAATTCAGCATATTTACTTTTTACTGTTGGTGTAATTGGCACCGGACTTTTAGCCATTCCCGTATTGAGTGGTTCTCTTTCTTACATCATTACCGAAACATTTGGTTGGAAAGAAGGATTAAATAAAAAATTTACCAAAGCAAAAGCATTTTATATTATTATTACCATTTCACTAATCCTGGGGTTATCATTGGATTACATTGGCATTTCGCCCATTAAAGCGCTGATTTATTCGGCTATTCTTTATGGAATGACTGCACCGGTTTTAATTGCAATCATTCTACACATTTCCAACAACAAAAAAATAATGGGCAAATTTACAAACGGAAAGACTTCTAACATTCTTGGATTTACGGCATTAATTCTTATGACCGTTGCTGCTGTGATTTTAGTTTACATGCTACTAACGGGAACATAGAACTGCACATGACATGGATTTGAAGCTATCGAGGCTGATGTGGTTATTCGATTTTACGAGTTCTGTATTTTATTTTCGTTTCGTGTGACAGTGACGTATATAAATATAATAAAAATTGAAGAAAAAACCTTTCTTCTAATATTATTATTCCATTTGGGTATAAAGCTACAGTCTTAAGGTCTTCAAATGCTGGAATAAACTGCATAGAAATTGGTTTGCTCTCCGACAAGAATATATCTTCTGTTGTTTTTCATGATCAAAATACAGGATATTAAAGGGAGATTCATTGCTCCCTTTTTTTGCTTATATTTAGTAAATAACAATTGGAAGTATTATGAAAACCTCCGTACTTCTCTTCGGTTGCATGTGTTTCCTCACTATTCATAACAGCTATTCACAATCGGGCTGGTTCCAACAAAACAGCGGGTATCCGGATATTAATTTCCAATCTGCATATTTTGTAAATGCAGCAACCGGCTGGGCTATAGGTGGTAACGGTACGATACTCAGTACATCTAACGGAGGTGCAAACTGGACAGCACAGACAAGTGGGACTGCTTTTTGGCTCTTTTCCGTAAACTTTCCTAACACGACCAACGGCTGGGCTGTAGGTATCTTTGGAACAATACTTAAAACAACTAACGGAGGTATTACGTTCATTAAACCTATCAGTACTGAGCTCCCGGATAAGATTCAGCTTTTTCAAAACTACCCCAACCCATTTAATCCGGTTACAAAAATAAAATTTGATATTACATCAGACATGAAATATCAAACGGCAAACGTGAAAATAATTATCTACGATGTCCTTGGGAAAGAAGTCTCTATCCTTGTTAACGAACAGCTAAAACCCGGAACGTATGAAACATCTATCGATGGTTCAAAACTTTCAAGCGGAGTTTATTTTTATAAATTGATAACGAAAGAATTTAGCGAAACGAGAAGGATGTTGTTAGTTAAATAATTGTCATCTCTCCTTCCCAAGCTCTGTCATAGATCCCGTATGAACGAAGTGAATCGGGACTTGGAAAGGAAGATGTTTAAAGGAATATTTTCAAACTAGTTACCTGCAAAACCAGTTAAAGAGAATTTTAAAACAACAAAATTAAATATAAAACACAATGGAAAGAAAATTTTTAGTAACAGTTGTTCTCACCTTCGTGCTCTTGATGCTGCATATAAGCGAACTTAATTCCCAATGGATCCAGACCAACGGACCAAACGGCGGCAGAGTATTTTGTTTAGCCGCAAACGGCACGAATATCTTTGCCGGGACTTGGGCAGGTTTATTTTTTTCCTCAAATAACGGAGCAAACTGGACAGCGGCCAATAACGGTTTGACTACTACTAATGTTCGTTCTCTTATGTTTTCTGGCACGAATGTCTTCGCCGGTACTCATGGCGGCGGCGTTTTTCTTTCCACTAATAACGGAACAAGCTGGACGGCGGTCAATAACGGCATAGCGAGTCCTTTTGTTTATTCTTTGGCAGTTTCGGGCACAAATCTTATCGCCGGGACTTTGGGCAACGGCGGCGGCATCTTTCTTTCTACCAACAACGGCACAAGCTGGACGCTGGTCAATAACGGATTGACCAATATTAGTGTTTATGCTCTTGCTGTCTCCGGTACAAATATCTTCGCTGCGACTTTGGGCGGAGTTTTTCTATCCACCAATAACGGAACAAGCTGGACGGCAGTTAATTCCGGCTTGATAACTAATTCTATTTATAACCTTGCAGTCTTGGGCACGAATATCTTCGCCGGGACTCATGGCGACGGAGTCTATTTATCCACCAACAACGGCTCAAACTGGACGGCAGTTAACTCCGGCTTGACCAATGCTGTTGTTTATGCCCTTGCAGTTTCGGGCACAAATCTCTTTGCGGGGTCTTGGGGCAGCGGCGTATTTCTTTCCACCAACAACGGCTCAAACTGGACGGAGGTCAGTTCCGGCTTGACTAGCAATAAAATTCAGACTCTTGCAGTCTCGGGTACAAATGTGTTCACCGGGACTGATGGCGACGGCGTCTATCTTTCCACCAACAACGGCACAAACTGGACCGGGGTTAATTCCGGCTTAGCAAATACTGATGTTTATGCCCTCGCGGTCTTAGGCACTAATCTCTTCGCAGGGACTTTTGGAGGCGGAGTTTTTCTTTCAACAAATAATACAAGCTGGACGGCAGTTAATTCGGGTTTGCCGATTACGAATATTGTTGGTTATGCTCTTACAGTCTCGGGCACGAATCTCTTCGCAGGAATTGATGGCAGCGGGATCTTTCGTTCCACCAATAACGGTACAAGCTGGGATTCGGTCAATACCGGATTGACAAACAAATATATCCGAACTCTTGCGGTTTCGGGCGCGAATATCTTCGCAGGGACTTTTGGCGGCGGAGTTTTTCTTTCAACGAATAACGGCACAAGCTGGGCTGCAGTCAATTCCGGCTTGACGAATACTATTGTTTATGCCCTTGCAGTTTCGGGCGCGAATATCTTTGCCGGTACTTCCAGCAGCGGTGTTTTTCTTACCACCAACAACGGTACAAACTGGACGGAGGTCAATAACGGCTTGACGAACACTAATGTTCTTGCTCTTGCTGTCACAGGCGCGAATCTCTTTGCGGGGACCAGGCTCGGTGTCTTTGTTTCCGCCAATAACGGCACAAGCTGGAGTGAGGTCAGTTCCGGTTTGACCAATACCTATGTTATTTCCCTTGCAGTTTCAGGCAC
Source organism: Ignavibacteria bacterium (assembly GCA_049516635.1). GTDB lineage: Bacteria > Bacteroidota > Ignavibacteria > Tepidaquicellales > OLB5 > JBEKSX01. The sequence goes on from JBEKSX010000008.1 coordinate 35,011, forward strand.
AAATCTCTTCGCCGGTACCTGGGGCAGCGGCGTCTGGAGACGACCGCTCTCTGAATTGGTTTCTGTGCGGATAATTTCGAGCGATTTGCCAACAGAGTTTGGCTTGAGGCAGAACTATCCCAATCCGTTTAACCCGGCAACAAAAATAAGATTCACCTTGCCAAAGCGTTCATTTGCAAAACTTGTCATTTATGATGCACTCGGAAGAGAACTGGAAACAATAGTTAACGAACAATTAAACGCGGGAACTTACGAGGTCGATTGGTCCGGAGATAAGTTTTCGAGCGGCGTTTATTATTGTAAATTGTCCTCCGCGGATTTTGTTGTAACGAAGAAAATGGTGCTTCTAAAATAACTTGTGTTCATGATTTGCGTTTTACAGCTGCCAATCTGCTAAGATTACAGAAAAGGTAGGAATCTCATTGATTTCTGCCTTTTCTACTCAACTATTGAGAACCTTGTGTCGAAATGTCAAGACGACCTTCTGCTCATGAAGCGTGTGGAAAGTTTCAAATAAAGCTGATTATCTAGTTTTTGGAAAAGATTAGTTACTTTGTAGTGACTTTTCACTGATTGGCTAGTTATATACTTTTTGCTTTCTTATATCTGCCTCAATTTCCTTTTTCAGGATGATGAAAAACCACAAAAACGAAAAAACGCTTCCAAACCTTCTTCAAATTTTCCATTTTTAGCCCATTTTTCGATACCATCGCTGACACTTTTGCTGACAGAATTTAGAAGGACTATAATCTTATAAGGTAATAAACTCAGGTTCAGCAGGATCATTATCCTCAACATAATCTGCATCATCTTTATCTTCAGAAATATAATTCAATTCGAATATCCATCTTTTATTTTGTCATCTATTATCAGCCATAGAGGTTCGTCATCTTTGGCAAGCGCTCTTACTAATACATAAACTGTTTGCCTTTTCTCTGTATTTTCCGATTATTCTAAGCTTGCTCGGTTTTTTTTGATACTTCAGTGATAACTCAACAAGAGTTCGTCATATCAAAAATGACAGAGGCTATTTCGTTTCTAGGTTATACTTTTATTAGTTTTCATGAAATGAATTATTAAAAAGTGTGTAGAAAGCTCATTTTTTATTGTTCTTTGGCGGAGGATTTTGTTTTTGAGGCGGGGATGTTTTAGGAGGAGGAGATATTTTAAGAGGAGCGGATGTTTTAGGAGGTGGTGATGTTTTGGGCGTGGAATTCCCTGTCTTGGTGGTACTTCCCGTCTGGTTAGACCTGTTGGTTTGATTCGTATTTCCTTTTTGCGTGGAAGTAGTAGTATTATATGTTTTAGTGCTGTTGTATGATTTTGAAGTACTATATGTTTTCTTGTTCACGCTGGTTTTGGGGCTTGTCACATTTGTATTATTCCCGTTCTCTTTTTTTATGTTGGTTCCGTTATTGTTAGGATTGGTATTATTGTTATCGTTTTTGTTAACAGTGACATTTTTATTGTTGTTGGGATTCTCTTTTACGTTTGTAACTTTTGAAGTGCCTGTAAATTCCTTAACAGGTTTTTGAATTATCGTTGTACCTTTGGCATTTTCAATTTCTTTTAGGTCAGGTCCTGAATTAATGATCTTCTTGCCCTGTACATTGAGACCTGTGAGTTCAGTTGAGCTTTCAATAAATCCTTTGTTCTTATCGATGCTTATAACGGTTCCTTTATCTATAGGGTCTGTAAATTTCTTTTTATCTACAAAGACCCAGTTATTATTATTTACATGCTGTGAGTTAACAATACTGCCGCGGGGGTCAAAATGCTCACGCGGTGAAAGCGGGCGCCAGCCCACATATCCTCCGGAATGACGCCATGAAACCCATGCAGGTGCCCACCTGTGACCGGGTGACCAGACCCATCCGTAAGCCCTTGAATGCCACCACCTGCCGTAATGGTAGGGATACCATCCCCACGTATAATTCGATACCCACATCCATCCCCAATCGGTCCATACCCATCTGCCGTTGCAATACGGATTCCATCCTTCGTAAACATAATAAGGACTCGGTACCCAGATGTATTGTGTATAAATATCATTATCTACATCTCCCTGTTCATCTACATAAGTATTATCATCCACTGTTGATTCATCAGGGTCAATTTCATCCGGTGTTATCGTTACCCATTGACCGTCCTGTGAAAGAGAATCCTGAAAATCATCAAGCGATACAGGAATATAACCGGGGTTATCATCCTGGGTTTCATCCTGAGTTTGGGAGGAGATCGTACCGCTGCACCCTGTGAATATCAAGAAGATAATCACGGATAAGATAGAAACTAATAAATATTTCAAATTCAATTTCAATTCTCCCGTAAGCTAATGCTTTTTACATTGAGTAAAATAATATATTGTTTGTGTACATGAATGAATCGGCTGTAAAAATATGTTACCAATACAGCACATTACACATTATTATTACTTCATTGTGTTAAATAGATTCTTCAATATATCTTTATCTTTATCCGAATAATAATACCCGTCATTTTCGAGCCTGGAAATTCCATCCATTCCGTCTTTAAGTGCAGGTTCAATTTCAACCGCTGTTTCTAAGTATTTTCGAGCGTTACCCTGATCGTTCTTTTCAAAATAGACCATGGAAATAGCTAAAATTGCATCCCAATTTTTCGGGTTCTTCGCCAGGCATTGATTATATTTTTGAATTGCAGCATCAAGATCATTTTTTTCGAAATAGCAATCCCCGATGAAGTCATTAGCTCCGTCATAATCGGGTTTCAGCTCGAGGACTTTATTGAACTCCTCAATAGCGGGGTCGTATTGCTTCATAATGAATAATATGTTTCCTTTTGCATATATTGCGTCCGAATAAGCGGAATCAATTTTAATTGCGTTATTAAAATCATCGAGTGCACCGGAATAATCTTTCCCCATATATTTAGCGTTACCGCGGTTGAAATATGCAATAGTATAGTCGGGTTTCAATTCCACTGCTCTTGAAAAGTCCTCATCAGCACCAACAGAGTTCGTAGAGTTTAATCTGGTAAGCCCCCTGTTATTATACGCAACGGCATAGTTCGAGTCGATTTTAATTGCCTGGTCGTAATCGGTCATGGCTCCCTTATAGTCCTGTAAATTTACTTTTGCAAGCCCCCGGTTATTGTATGCTTCTGCATAATCCTGCTTTAGATCGATCGCTTTGTTAAAATCGGAAATTGCTCCCTGAAAATCCTGTAAATTTTCCTTTGTTAATCCTCTGTTATTGAATGCTTCGGCATAGTAAGGTTTAAAATGGATCGCTTTATTGAAATCATGAATGGCATTATCATAATCCTGCAGATTATCTTTTGTTAAACCCCGGTTGTTATAAGCTTCAGAATAATCATGTCTGATTTCGATAGCTTTATCGTAATCTGCCAGTGCATCTGTAAATTCCAGCAGAATGTCCTTTAGCAGTCCGCGGTTATTGTATGCTTCCGCAAAATCAGAATTTAACTGAATTGCTTTATTGTAATCTGATAAAGCTCCGCTGTAATCCTGCAATGAAGCCTCCGCCAAACCTCTATTGTTATAAGCTTCCGCATAATCCGGTTTCAGTTGTATTGCTTTATCATAATTAGAAATTGCATTTTTGTAATCTTTCAGGTTGTCATCGGCTAAGCCCCGGTTATTGTATGCTTCTGCAAAGTTCGGATTGATAGAAACCGCCTCGTCGAAGTCTGCATAAGCTTCCCTGAAATCCTGCAGGTTATCCTTAGTTATTCCGCGGTTATTATAAGCTTCTGCATAATCTTTTTTTAATTCGATCGCTTTGTCATAATCTTTCAGAGCTTCCTCGAAATCCTGAAAGCATGCTTTCACAATACCCCTGTTATTATAAGCTTCAGCGAAATCAGGTTTCAATTTAATTGCCTTGTTGAAATCCGAGAGAGCCCCATGATAATCCTGCAGTCTGTTCTTTGATATACCCCTATTATTATAAGCCTCCGCAAAATTAGTATCCAGTCCGATTGCATTGTTGAAGTCGGCTATCGAGCCGTGGTAGTGATGCAGATTACATTTTGCCAGACCCCTATAATTATAAGCTTCAGCATTATCGGGTTTTAATTCGATTGCTTTGCTGTAATCAGTTATAGCATCCTTATAATTTCCTGCGCTATTTTCCTGATTTCCTTTGGAAATGAGATCATTCACCGTTTGAGATCTTATTGAGTCCGTAAAAGAATAAGCAAATAAAGCCAGTGATATTATAATAAGATACTTCATTTTAATATTTTTAATAAATGTCTGCAAACTGTTTTGTTAAATTGCTTTAAAGGTATATTAATTTTGAACCTGTATTTGTTTAAAACACAATGTTAAATATAAATATATGGAATTCCTCGGTCAAGTCTAATTACATTTATTTACATTATTTTAAAATTCATTTAAATAAATTACAGCTTTGCATATTAACTTACTTATAATTTTATAATTAAATGCAGGAATAAATGTTGTGTAATTTTCCCGGTAAAAAAGGTTGTTCACCCGCTGTTGTAGTGATCTTGCTGTTTTGTTTATTTTCTGCGGGTGTACACGCGCAGAACAGGCGAGAACACAATGGAAATTTTCAAGGAAGAAATTTCCCGGGCAGCATTACGGGTACTGTCCTGGACAGCAGCGGAAATTCTCCCCTAGAGGGTGCGGCAGTGAGAATATCAAGGATAGGCAGTGATAGTTCGCGTGCCAGAGGGAATTACACGGATGAAAAAGGGAATTTTACTATTAAGGTACCTTACGGAACGTATAAGATTACGGTTACATATACAGGATATAATAAATATATAGCTGATTCAGTAGAGGTGTCATCATCCAAACCTGAAGCAAGCCTTGAAAAAATAAAGCTTTCAATGTCAAATATTTCCACCGAAGAAATTGAGGTCGAAAGCCAGAAGCCCGTTATGGAGATCACCCCTGAGAAAAAAGTGGTTAACGTAGAAAATACGATAATCACTAAAGGTGAAACAGTGATCGATCTTCTTAAGAAAATTCCGCTTGTTCAGGTTGATAACAACAATAACGTTATGATGAGAGGCAGTGCGAACGTGAAGCTCCTCATAAACGGGAAGGAATCGGCAATGACAGACTATCTTGACCAGATGCCCGCAGAGATGGTGCAGGATATAGAACTGATAACAAATCCCCCTGCGAAATACGAATCCGAGGGACAGGCAGGGTTGATAAACATTGTTTTGAAAGAGAATGCTAATAAAGGTATAAACGGAGGGATTACTTTAAGTGCCGCTACAAGTGACAGGTACAACGGATCGGTGAACTTTAACATGAGGAAGGGTAATTTTACTATACTGGGTAACCTGTATTACGGAACAAACTACAATACCTCAACTTCTTCGAACAATCTTGTAAATACTTTAAATACACTGTCGTATACAAACCAGAATGACTTTACCGCAAATAAGAGGAGATTTGAGTATTTCAACGGGGGATTTGAGTACATGTTCAGTAAGGAACATTCTCTCAATTTTCAGGGCTTTTACGGATATGGTAAAACTAACGGAAGCGATTACGGGCAGAACTATTTGCTGGACAGCGTACAAAGCTTATATGAATATTATACGAAGAATAATTTCACGGACGGTTCCGGCAAGCGTTACCACCTATCGCTTACCTATGACGGGAAATATAAGGACAACGAACAGCTTACGGGTAATGTAACTTTAACTGGTGGATCAGCTAACAGCACATTGAACCAGACCTTGCATTACTTCGACGGGAATTACATCCCGTTAAATATCTCACCGTATAACGAAGTGGATACGAGGAACTCCAGCAATTATCATTTCAATACACAGCTGGATTATGTGAAACCGTTTTCCAAAGAATCAAAGCTCGAAGCCGGATATAAAGGAGTGATCCGCTCAAGCGATAACAATCTTGTAGCGGATACGATGAACTACAATACGAACCAGTACACCGAAAATCTTGGGACGAGCAATCATTTTATTTACAAAGAACAAATATATGCGCTTTATGCCGAATACGGCAACGCAATAGGTAATTTCAGCTTTAAGCTCGGATTACGGGGCGAGCAGACGTTCACAAAGGGAGACCTGGTAAATACCGATACTGTATTTACCACGAAATATTTTGACCTCTTCCCGACATTAAATCTTGCTCAAAAGCTGGGTGAAGTGGAACAGATACAGGCAAGCTACAGCAGAAGGATAAACAGGCCTAATAACTTCAGGTTAAATCCTTTTGTTAACCGGGCTAACCCGCAAAACATAGTTTACGGAAACCCGCACCTGAAGCCTCAGTACACAGATTCGTATGAGCTGAATTTTGTAACAACACTCGGTACGTCATCCGTAACCCCGTCATTGTTCCTGAGACGTACGCACGATCTTATGACAAGATACGTTGTCCAGACAGACAGCAATATCACAGTATCTACATTCCAGAACTTCTCAAGCTCGACGTCATACGGAATTGATCTGATAATGAGCACATCGATATTCAAATGGTGGATGCTGAATGCAACACTGAGCTACTACAGATTATCATTTGACGGAGGCAACATAGATAATTTTGCCACCCCGTCAGGATATTCGTTCAGGGGAAATTTTTCCACTATAGTGACCCTTCCAAAGCTATTCGATTTCCAGATGTTCTATAATTACCAGGGGAAAAAATTTACTTCGCAGGGTACAATTGATCCCAGACAATCGCTTGACGTCGGAATCAGTAAAACATTTTTTGATAATTCGCTGACGGTTCTCCTGAAAGCCAACGATATTTTCAAAACTTTAAATAATAACAGTTACATGGCAGGTCTCGGATTTATAGAAAACAGTACGGGCAGCTACAATTCCCGGAATGTGCAGTTGACCGTTACCTACAAATTCGGCAACAATGATAAGCGTCAGCAAAGAAAGAGGATGAATAATGATAAAAATAAAAATAATGAGGATGAGCAGAACGATGATAACATAGAGGACGAAGGGGAATGAATTATATAACAAATAGCAGATACCGGGAATAAATCATACTATTTAATCTTTATAATACATAGATTTGGGCACTCAAATTCAGGCGGTAAGGTAAATGCAATTGGTGCCGCACCTTCGCATTTTATAGTTAGGGTTTGCTGTATAAACGGATCATCGATATTCGGGTTGAACTGCAAATAATTCAGAAAGCCTTCTAGACCTGCGGCACTTAGCTTCGAACGTTAGCGGCAAGCACAGGAATGACAAAACATCAATAAGCAGATTTAACTATAAATAACAAATGACCATCGTAGAAACAAAGAAACTAACACGCAAATTCGGTTCTTACAAAGCGGTTGATTCGTTAGATATTAATGTTGAAGCGGGAGAGGCTTTTGCATTGCTGGGTCCTAACGGAGCGGGCAAAACAACCGCAATTAAAATGCTTACCACGCTTCTTCCTGTTACCTCAGGTGAGGCATTCATTTGCGGATTCAATGTCACCACGCAGGCGAATAAAGTAAGAAGAGTGATCGGATATGTGCCGCAGATGATATCTGTTGACGGTACACTTACGGGTGAGGAAAATCTTTTACTGTTTGCCCGGCTATACGATATTCCTTCAAAAGAATGCAAGCCGCGTGTATTAGATTCATTATCTTTTATGGGACTGAGCGATGCAGCTAAAAAGCAGGTACATGAATATTCCGGCGGAATGATAAGAAGGCTCGAGATTGCTCAATCCATGTTACACCGTCCCGTGGTTTTATTTTTAGATGAACCTACTGTTGGTCTTGACCCAATTGCCTGTAAAACGGTTTGGGAACATATACTTCAATTGAAAAAAGAATACAACACAACCATTCTAATGACCACGCATATCATGGATGAAGCAGAACATTTATGCAATCGTATTGCCTTTATGTCGCGCGGTAAATTAGTTGCTTGTGGTACGGCACAGGAATTAAAAAACTCCATTAATAAACCGAACTCAACTTTAGAGGATGCATTTATACATTATACTTCCGAAACATTATCGGAAGAAAGCAACTATAGAAATATTTCAAGAGAAAGAAAAACTGCGAAAAGATTAGGATAAATCAATGAGACAATTTATCAGGAAAACATGGGTAATTGCTGATTTTGAAATCAGGAAAATATTGCATGACCCGACAGAAGTGTTTACGCGTGCTGTACAGCCGGCATTGTGGCTATTGGTTTTCGGGCAGGTAATGGCCCGTACAAGAATGCTTCCCGGAGAAAATTATCTTGATTTTATGTCACCGGGTGTTTTAGCGCAAAGTGTTTTGTTTGTTTCTATTTTTTATGGCATCGCTATTATCTGGGAAAGAGATTTAGGACTCACACATAAATTTCTTGCAACACCTACTCCCCGCACAGCCCTTGTACTTGGCAAAGCAATATCTGCCGGCATTCGCTGCATTCCGTTAATGTTTATCATTTATATTCTTGCGGAATTACTATCGGTAAATGTTTTATGGAGCCCGGTTAACATCATCGGAGAACTATTCTTATTGCTTCTGGGCGCTATGCTTTTTTCCACCTTTTCTCTTATTATTGCCTGTTTGGTAAAAACCCGTGAACGGTTCATGGGAATAGGTCAGCTTATGACCATGCCGTTATTCTTTGCCAGCAATGCAATCTATCCAATAGACATTATGCCCGGATGGCTTAAAATAATTTCTCATTTCAATCCGCTTACTTATATGATTGACGGGATGAGATTGTTAATGATTGGCACGCCTTCCGGTTTTTCATTACTCACTGATTATATTATCCTTGCAATATCATCATCAGTATTTATACTGATAGGAGGTAGTTTGTATAAACGGGTTATCATATAGTTCTATGCCGGCGAATTACCTATTCAGAGAATACATAATAATGAAATCAAGCAGTATCTTTACAGCAATTTCTCAAATTATGACCTGACCTTATTTTTAACTTACTTTAGTGATCAATATTTATTTACTAAAAATAAACTTATAAACGATTCCGGCTAATACCGCACCAATAATTGGAGCCAAAATAAAAAGCCATAACTGAGACAAAGCCCAACCCCCCACAAATATTGCCTGGCTAATACTTCTTGCAGGATTTACTGAAGTATTGGTCACAGGAATACTAATCAGGTGAATCAAGGTCAATCCAAGTCCAATAGCTAATCCAGCGAATCCCTTCGGTGCTCTTTCATCTGTTGCTCCGAGAATAATGATTAAAAACATAAAAGTCATCACGACCTCCGAGACCAAAGCTGCAACCAAACTGTATCCTCCGGGTGAATGTTCACCATATCCATTGGCGGCAAAATTTCCAATATTACTTCCATTACCTGTAGCTATTACATAAAGAATCGAAGCTGCTGCAATTCCACCGAGAATTTGGGCTGCAATATATGGAAAGAGTTCCTTTAAGTTAAATCTACCTCCAATCCAGAGTCCAACTGAAACAGCAGGATTAAGGTGAGCACCCGAAATGTGTCCTAAAGCATAAACAATGGTTAACACCGTTAAACCAAAAGCCATTGCTACTCCAAGCAAACCAATTCCTAATTGCGGAAATGCTGCCGCTAAAACAGCGCTGCCACAACCACCGAGTACTAACCAAAGAGTTCCAATAAATTCTGCAGTAATTTTTTTAAACATAATTTCCCCTTTTCTATTTAATTAAATATTTATTTTATACTTAATTTGTATGCATACCAAAATTAAATTGAAAAACGATTAATATCAACGTAATCTTGTTAAGAACTGATATTATACAAATAAGTGAAATATAAGATAAAATCAAAAAGACATAAAACAGAAATAAATAACTATTAGAATAATATTTAGATTATTTGATAAGTTCATTTTCATATATGACAGCAACCAGAATGTCAATAGTATTGGAGCGGGAAAAAAGTCATGATAAGGTATCAAGGTTTTAGAGAAAAGAAAAGTTAACCAAATGATGAATACCTGGAAAATACCTGATGGTTATTAATTCTCATCTCATTTCGTGGTTCTGTGTAAAGAAAACGAACTGTTATGTGAACTATCTTTTGACCGCACCGACCAGAAGTGGGAATTGGTGCAGTACGATAATGTGAGTTGATATAATTAATCAGTAGTCTCATACTCATCAAATACTTCATCTGCTAAGTAAGCAGATATCTTTCGCTGAAAATTGATTGAAAATGAATAATAAATCGGAACTAGTTACTGGATTAGTTACTTTACAAGGCGCAAGATAATTATCTATTAAGGTTATAATAGAGAAGTCCAATAGACCCGAACTTTAACAATTATCGATAGGGGATAGAACACGTGTAATAAAAAGTACTGATCTTTCATTATATACGTTTCTATCCGTTAAATGTAATTAGATAGAAATTTCAACTTCAAAATACCTTATTTCAGTGAGGATTAAGTAAAAATATTTGGCTATTTTTGTATATATTTAGGGGTTATCAAAAAGTTAAAAAGCGAGACCGCATCCTCAAAATTCTCTCTTACGGGACTCTGAGAGAATATTTCTGCAAAGTCCCGAACAATATAACCTGCTGGAATCGGAGGATTATTCATTAAACCGGAAAATATCCCTGATAACATCATTTAATGTAAACCCCTTACATTAAATATTTCGGCGTTTTATAACATAACGAAAATAATATCAAGACTCATTCTCGAATTTTTATTTCCCTTTCACTTTCTTTACATCAGTTTCAAACCACAGATCTGACCGGATGGATAATCTATATTTTATACAATCCGATAAATTAATGATAAATAAATGAAAAAACAGAATTTTTTACTTAATTCGATTTTTATCATCATTATCTATACAATACTAATAACCAGCATAAAAGCACAAGCGCTTCCTTATGCCCGTTCAATTAATAATTATCAAACATCTTATACATCTGGCAATGATGCATGGTCTACAGCTGCAAGTGAAAAGTTTGTTCACGCTGTCTGGAGCGATGATGGTGATGTAAATCGTGAAATTTACTATAATCAAGATCCGATCGGCAACGGAATAGCTGCTATAGACAGTGTTTCACCTAATAAAAATAAGCTGAATGTTCCTTTGACTTCGGATATGAAAGTATACTTCAACCAGAGTATGAACCCTGTAACTCTAGACAGTAACGGGATAATATTTTACGGTTCAATGACAGGGAGGAAGCGTGGAACGATCACCTACAACTCGGGAAACAACTCAGTTCAGATCGTACCCTATACACCATTTAAATACGGAGAAGAGCTGGTAAGCACAACTTTGGATTCGTTGATAAGGACAGGTTCGGGAAGTTCAATTTATCCATATATCTGGAGCTTTATGACCACAGCCAGAGCTTCAAATTTAATATTTAATTCTACCGGCACGGTTGGAGTTGGAAATTATCCCTGGGGAATAGCCGCAGGTGATTTCGACGGAGACGGCGATCTGGACCTTGCCGTTGCTAACGAAGGTTCAAATAACGTTTCAATATTAAAGAATAACGGGACAGGCACCTTCATCGTATCATCTACAGTTGGAGTTGGAGGTAATCCATATGGAATAACAGCAGGTGATTTCGATGGAGACGGCGATCTGGACCTTGCCGTTGCTGACGGCAATTCAAATAACGTTTCAATATTAAAGAATAACGGGACAGGCACCTTCATCGTATCATCTACAGTCGGAGTTGGAAGTTATCCATTTGCAATAACCTCAGGTGATCTCGACGGAGACGGATATTTAGATCTTGCCGTTGCTAACGAAGTTTCAGGCAACGTTTCAATATTAAAGAATAACGGGACAGGCACCTTCACCCTATCATCTACAGTCGGAGTTGGAAGTACTCCATTTGGAATAACCGCAGGTGATCTCGACGGTGACGGCGATCTGGACCTTGCCGTTGCTAACGAAGGTTCAAATAACATTTCAATATTAAAGAATAACGGGACAGGCACCTTCATCGTATCATCTACAGTCGGAGTTGGAAGTAATCCATTTGCAATAACCTCAGGTGATCTCGACGGTGACGGCGATCTGGACCTTGCCGTTGTTAACAACGGTTCAAATAACGTTTCAATATTAAAGAATAACGGGACAGGCACCTTCACCGTATCATCTACAGCCGGAGTTGGAAGTAATCCATATTTAATAACCGCAGGTGATTTCGACGGAGACGGCGATCTGGACCTCGCCGTACCCAATTACAATTCAAATAACGTTTCAATATTAAAGAATAACGGGACAGGCACCTTCACCGTATCATCTACAGCCGGAACTGGAAATAATCCGTTGGGAATAGCCACAGGGGATTTTAATAACGATGGCGTCTTAGACCTTGCCACGGCTAATGGTAATACTAATAACGTATATATCTTAATAAACCTGACTCCCCCTATACTCTTAAGCCCTGCTAATGGCTCTACAGGTAATTTGAGTGATTCCAGCTTGCTACGGATTCACTGTTTAGTAATCTCATAATGAATGATTCCACATTACTTGGTACCGATTCGGTTAAATCAGTATCTGGTTTAAATGCATTGACCTGGTACTATTGGCGTTTAAACTCGAAATCAGCTAACGGAACAAGCCTTTGGTCGGGAACCTGGAAATTTAAGACACTGGGTTCCCCTACACAGGTAAGTCTTTTCTCTCCTCCTAACAATTCAGTAAATCAACCTGTGAATATTACTTTTAATTGGTTCAAAGCTGTTGATCAGTTCTTAAATAAAATTAATCTCGATAAAGAGAATAGATCCCTTGGACCTCAAAACGTATCGAAGTACTGGTTTGAGCTGTCATCAGATTCGTTGTTCACCAATATTATAGTGAGAGATTCAACTCTTACGGATACTATAAATTTTGTTAGCGGATTAAACAACCTAACAAACTACTATTGGAGGGTGAGAGCAAGGAACGAGGTCGGCTGGGGAAGTTATTCCGCCTGGTTCAAATTCACCACAATTATAAGCGCGCCTGCAGCTCCTGTGCTCGTAAGTCCGACTGATGGTTCACTCGGGCAGAATGTGTCACTTACGCTCGTATGGAACAAATTACCGACTGCAGCATCTTATAGGGTTCAGGTTGCAATGGACTCACTTTTCACAGGTTTGATTGTTAATGATTCGACATTAACGGATTCCACAAGAGCAATATCGGGACTTAATCCATTAACTTACTACTGGTGGAGAGTGAACGCAAAGAACATCGGAGGAACAAGCTCATACTCGGTAGTGTGGAAGTTTAAAACGATAGGATTCCCCGTTCAGGTTACGCTCCTTAATCCTGCAAACAATGCGGTAAATCAACCAACGTCCATTACGTTCCTGTGGAGCAGAGCAACTGAACCAACGCAATCGTTCACGCAGCCATTAATGCCAATATCCAAAGAACCGCTTTCAAGAATATTAGTAAGCAAAAATGTTTCTGGTAAACTAAGTGATGGCGTCGATGCAGTGAGTAATTACTGGTTCGACATGGTAACGGATACGGTATCATTGGCAAACTTAGTTAGGGATACGACTCTGAACGATACTGCAAAATCATTAAGCGGATTAAGCAACCTGACGAGCTACTATTGGAGAGTAAAAGCAAAGGGTCAGATAGGCTGGGGAAATTATTCTGTCTGGTTCAAATTTACTACAATTATCAGTACACCTTCAGCACCTTTGCTCGTAAGTCCCGCTAATGGTTCGCTAGGGCAGAATTTGTCACTTACTCTGGTGTGGATTAAATTACCGAGTGCAGCATCCTATAGGGTGCAGGTTGCAACAGATTCACTGTTTGCAGGGTTGATCGTTAATGATTCGACTCTAACGGATTCCATAAAAGCAATATCCGGGCTTAATCCATTGACATACTATTGGTGGAGAGTAAATGCAAAGAACATCGGCGGAACAAGCTCTTACTCAGCCGTGTGGAAATTCAAGACGATCGGGCTTCCCGGACAGGTAACTCTGCTCAATCCCCCGAACAATGCTGCTAACCAGCCAATATCTATAAATTTCAGTTGGAGCAGGGCTGTAGAACAAACGTCACCATTTGAAAGTATAAAAAAATCCGGTGAATACAGTGATGGTCTCGATGCCGTAAGCAATTACTGGTTCGATATGGTAACTGATACAGTATCATTAGTAAATTTGGTAAGAGATACGACCTTAACCGATACTACAAAAACAGTAAGCGGTTTAAGCTATCTGACAAGCTATTACTGGAGAGTGAAAGCGAAAGGCAGCTTAGGCTGGGGAAATTATTCTATCTGGTTCAAATTTACCACTATAATCAGTACACCTGCAGCACCTGTGCTCGTAAGCCCTCCAAATGGTGCCGCAGGTCAACCAGTATCATTAACATTGATCTGGCATCCTTCACCTGACGCTACTTCGTATAGGGTGCAGTTATCAGCTGATTCGCTTTTCGGCAGCTTTTTCGTTAATGATTCCACTGTGACAGATACAACCAGAGCTGTTTCAGGGTTATCCTACCTCACTAAATATTACTGGAAAGTTAATGCGAAGAACATCGGCGGAACAAGCAATTTCTCAGCAATATGGAATTTCACAACCGGACCATTACCTCCGGCATTGGTTAACTTGAAAGTCATCCCTGGCGGTTTCTACAACACAGGAATCGCTCAGCTCAATATGAAAGATACCATTCGAATGATACTTGTTGATTCTGCAAATTGTACTATTGTTGATTCTGCAAGAGCACTGATCGACTCTCTTACATTTTCAGCAATACCCACCCCAAGTTTCGCAAATGTTAATACAGGAAAATATTATATACTTATCTTCCACAGGAATCATTTACCTATAGCGAGCAGGTATACACAGCAGGTAACCAGGGGCTCAACGGTAAGCTATGATTTCACTGCTGACTCATCTATGACATATGGATTCAACATGATAAAGGTATCAACATCACCCGTGCTGTGGGGAATGATACCTGCGGATGCGAACCAGGATGAATACATTGATGCTTTGGACCAGGTGATCTGGATAAATCAGAATGGAGAAAATGGAATCTTTTCCGCTGACTTCAACGGAGATACATATGTCGATGCTCTCGATCAGTTCATATGGATTTTATACAACGGCAATAGCGCTTATCTGCCGTGCGGATTCATACCATCCAATCCGGTGATGCAGAAGAAGAATATTGATAGCAGTATTTACTGGATGAAAGTGATCCGGCAAAATCAGGTTAAACAAAATAATTCGAATAAATAGAATAAAAAAATAGGGTACTTCCCAGGAATGCGGGAAGTACCCCAACAATTATTAATCACAACCTCCCAATCCTTTCAACCCGACAATCACGATCAAGTATGATATACCGAAGCCACGTCATGTTAATATAACATTATTTAATCTACTCGGCAGAGGTACTCATGAACGAACGAAAAGAGCGAGGCAATTATGGCATAATGTGAACTGCCACAAATTATGCAAGCGGGGCTTATTTCTATAAGCTTGAAACGGAGAGTTACACCGATATCAAGAAAATAATATTATTGAAATAACATAATAGATTTTCCAAAGAACTTAGCAATGTATTCAATTTGGATTTTTGTTGAATCTAGATTATAAGAAGCTATTACCTAAATGTTAGCTCAGGAGAGGTTGAAGTCTAAGCAACCGATAACACAGTTATTTGTAAGAGTGGAGGTATAAAATTTAACCCTCTGCTTTTTGAGCAGATGAAATGTTTGAAATGAAGTAAAATAATATGTATTGACTCTAATTATACAATTCTTGTTTTGTAAAACTTAAGTTGCTTCTTTAATCGCCATATCCACAAAATCAATCCAACAGTCAAAATTGGCCATAGAAAACAGAAAATTAGAACATTAATCTGTTCGTATGTCATATTGAAAGTTTCAGCAAGGGAATGTAGTATTTGAACGCAAAGAGCAAACATTAACTCCGGGTTTCTGATACATCTTAGCAATAGAAGAGGATCAACGCAGAATGTAAAGAATAATACGAAAATTAGAATGATGCCTAATAGGACCATAGTTTGGGATTTCTTTATTTTCATTTTTTATAAACTTGAGAATTTAAGGTTCAAATTATTTATCTTATCAATTCCAACTTCACTCCATCACATAATCCTTATAAATCGTTCTAATTCTTCCTTTGACGTTAACCCGAACTACAGCAGTCACGTTTGTGCCTTTCGGAGGGAGATTCTCACCGGTCCATAGGATGCTTACCTGGTAACTTTTCATGATTTGTTTTAGAATTGTAGAATATATTATCGGTAAATCTGATGGTTTATTTGCCCACCAATAAAAACCACCCGTTCTTGCAGCAATTTCAAATAGATCCGCTTCCCCTACTCCGTTGAAACCGAAGGGTATTGAATGCTTGTATTCTTCCAGTAATCCAACCGTATAGACTTTAATGCCCCTGGATTCACTTATCCGGTAAATAGAATCTTTATTAATATTGCCAGATGAATTTTCTTCACCATCGGATAAGGCAATGACGGTTTTCATAATTGTTGGATTACAATTGTAAATTGTATCACTCAGAGCTGTATAAACGACCCTGAAAAGAGCTGTTCCTGTTCTTGGATAACATTTCTCTGTTATAGCTTTGCTTAATAGTTCTTTAGTTCTTGTATATGGACGAACAAGATCTATAGCTTTGCCAAATTTAATTATTCTTGCAAGATGCTTACTGTCCATATCGGTGATAAATGTTTGAACAGCCTTTTCCATTGATAAAATCTTTTGCGTTTTCGGGGCATCCAAACTGAAATTATCATCATACATGCTGGGACTGTAATCCATTACAAATGTGAAAGCAATTTTCTTCTTTTCATCTATTGAAATGAATCTCACTGTACCCTGCGCTGAATCTTTTTTGTTCTCTGAATCCCATTTTAAAGTAGCCTGAACATCTTCTTCTTTTATACCTTCCTCAGGTTCGCCAGTTGTATCACGCACAGAGAGGTCACCTTGCAACTCATTCTTTGAAACCTGTTTCAATGTGGAATTTAGATAAGTTACATCTTTCTCTTCCGGTTTAGTTTTTTGATTAATGAATGAGAACTCCACTCTTCTGTTAAAAGCTCGATCATAATCCGTCAGATTTTCATTCAGAGGTTCGCTCTTCCCTTTTCCTTCCACAAGAATGTTTTCCGGATTGCATCCATTCGACACTAGGTACTCTTTCACAGAAAATGCACGTTTAACCGATAGGTCTATATTAAAGTCTTCGCTTCCGATATTATCTGTATGACCGGTAAGCAGAACTTTTAAATCTGGACTTGACTTCATTTCATCCGCAAGTTTATCCAGGATATAAAAACACTCAATCTTAAGTTCAGAGCTTGCAAAATCAAAATAGATCATTTGATTGGTATTCAACGAATCCAATAAAGTACAAGGCGAAACTTCTGAGCTAGTGAGCGAAGAGAATAGAATGGCAGTAACTAGAATAAGAATGAACAAGATTATACTATGCAAACTATTTAATTCAGCTCGATTAGTTTGCGATTTTTGTTGAATTTTTCTAAAAAACATACTGATTCCCTCCTATTTAAAGCATTTCTAAGTTAAAGGTAAAAGGTTTCAGATGAGTATCATAACGTGATACTAATTAATAAAAATATAAAATAAATCAATAATACATTTCCATCAACTAAAATTGTATTAGTCCTAATATGATTAATCCTGACTATAAGATTAAGTTAAAATTTAACTTGATTGTTTTTCATATTCTTAATTCCTATAAAATATAGTAAATAAATCAAATATTGCATATCCTTGCTTGATACTAATATTCTATTTTCACCTTATTTACTGCTTCTCTCAAATCTTCTGTTTCGATGTGAACGTACCCCATAGTTGTATTTAAGTTACTGTGACCGGCCAGCTGTTTTGCATAGTTGATGTTTACCCCGTTTCTGATGAGGTTTGTGATGAACGTGTGCCTCAAACAGTGAAAATGATACTTTTCAGGTAACCCCGCTAGCCTAAGGTAATTCTTGAATTTCTTTGAAACATAGTTCCCATTAAGTTTGATACCCTTAACACTGACAAATAGGTATCTCTCGGGTTCTGATAGCTCTATTACGTTTCCTGAGCGGTTTAGAATTGATTTTAAAAGCTCGTTCAGATGATCTGAGATTGGTATGAACCTTATTCTTCCGGTCTTGATTTTGAAATCAGGTTTATTTCTAATGGTAAGGATCATTTCCTGGAAATCAACATCTTTGAATTGGATATTCATTATCTCATTCAATCTGCAGCCGGTCAGAAGAGCGAAAATTATCAGCTTTTTGAAACGGTTATCTTCAATTAAATCCAATACCCTCTTCAATTCATCATCACCAAAACTTAATTTCTCTTTCTGCGGTATTGAAAATTGTTTAATGTACTGCATAGGATTGGATTCTAGATATCTCATTCTTACAGCATAATTGAAAACTGCTTTCAGGGTCCTGATCTCGATATTTACCGAGGTCTTACTAACCTCTCTGACTCTGACATTCTTATAATTCTCAAAGTCTTTGGGATTGTACAAATGAATCTCACGATTCCCCTGAATCCTCAACAGATTATTAACCGCGTTTCCGTAAATTATCAGTGTTTTGGAGGTGAAATTTGATTCAGCAAACTCGCAAATCTCTTTAGCAAGATTAGTAAGAAACCATCTGGTTTGCTTAATTCTGTCTACACTCGATCTGTTTCGAGCGAAATTCCAAAGGAACCTTTCGGCTTCCTTTTTAGTCCTTTTTCCTGTTGAGATTTTTGTTCTTTTACCCGTGGAGGGGTTGACGAAATACAGGTCATAGAGACCTTTATACCCTTTTGAGATGAACATTAGATTTTCCTTTCTAATGCCGTTACCTATGATTTAGTGAGGGTACTAGTCACTAAATAAGTCACTAAAGCCTTATGGGAGGGTCAAAAAACCGCAAAAATGAGTGAGGCTGGCAGGTCTCGAACCTGCGACCCTCTGCTTAAAAGGCAGATGCTCTACCACTGAGCTACAGCCCCGATACATTTAAAAATTAAAAATAAAAATTTTAAAATTTAAGTCTAAATAAATTAGAACTTTTTCATCAGCCATTATTTACTGACCGGTATATCCCGCAACATTCAACCTGTTCACAGCTCTGCTGTAATCAGCTCTGGCACTTTCAAGTGCAGTGCCGTGCTCGGTTTCCATGAGCCTGTGAGCTTCATCTCTTGCTCTTATTGCGCGCTCGATATCGATGTCTTCCTTCGCTTCAAGAGTTTCAGCCAGCATGGAGATACTATTCTTCAGTACTTCAACCACTCCCCCGCTCACGGCAAATATTTTTTCCGAACCGTCCTTCGTGACAAACTTAACTTTTCCCGGCTGCAACGTCGATACGAACGGAGCGTGATCCGGAAGAACCTGAAAACTCCCCTCCATCCCGGGTGCAGTGAAGCTTTTTACGTCATCACTAAACTGCGTCTTAGAAGGTGTCACTATTTCCAAATGGATCAACTTATCCGGCATTGTTTAAATCGAATTTCATTGAAGCGATTTTGCTTTTTCAACCGCTTCCTCTATCGTGCCGACAAGATGAAATGCATTCTCCGGCAGATCGTCGTATTCGCCGGCAAGGATAGACTTAAATCCTTTTATCGAATCCTCAAGCTTTACATATTTCCCGGCTTTGTTAGTGAACTGCTCCGCAACAAAGAACGGCTGTGAAAGAAATCTCTGTATTCTCCTTGCGCGTTTCACGGCGATCTTATCCTCATCGGACAGCTCATCTATACCGAGAATGTTTATGATGTCCTGCAGATCTCTATACTTCTGCAGTATCTCTTTTATCGCCTGCGCAGTATCATAATGCTCGTCCCCTACAACATGCGGATCAAGAATCCTCGATGTAGAAGAAAGAGGATCGACAGCGGGATAAATTCCCAGCTCAAATATTTTCCTGTCGAGCACGGTGGTTGCATCAAGGTGCGAGAACACTGCTGCCGGAGCAGGATCTGTAAGGTCATCAGCGGGAACGTAAATCGCCTGTACAGAAGTAATGGAGCCTTTGTCCGTAGAAGTAATTCTTTCCTGCAGAGCACCCATCTCGCTTGCCAATGTCGGCTGGTATCCTACAGCGGATGGCATCCTTCCGAGTAAAGCCGATACTTCCGAGCCGGCTTGTGTGAACCTGAATATATTGTCAATGAACAGCAGGACATCCTTGCCTTCCACATCCCTGAAATATTCTGCAACGGTTAATGCGGTCAGTCCTACACGCTGTCTTGCACCCGGCGGTTCGTTCATCTGTCCGAAGACGAGTGCCGTTTTATTTATCACGCCCGATTCCTTCATTTCGAGCCAGAGGTCATTGCCTTCCCTGGTCCTTTCGCCGACACCGCCGAACACAGAGATCCCGCCGTGGAATTTTGCAATGTTATGGATCAGCTCCTGAATTATTACCGTCTTTCCGACACCTGCACCGCCGAATAAACCGGTCTTTCCTCCTTTTGTGTACGGTTCCAGAAGGTCAACTACTTTAATTCCCGTCTCAAGGATCTCTCTATTAGTAGAAAGATTTTCCAGCTTCGGTGAAGGTCGGTGTATAGGGTATTTCAGTTTTGTATGTATCTCACCGAGTCCGTCTATGGGATGCCCTATAACGTTAATTAAGCGTCCCAGAACTTCCGGTCCTACGGGTATTTCAATGGGTAAACCCGTGTCTATGGCTTTCATTCCCCTTACGAGTCCGTCAGTACTATCCATCGCAACCGCTCTCACGCGGTCCTCACCAAGGTGCTGCTGAACTTCGACCACCAGTACATCCTCCACTCCTTCTGTGGTAGTACGCGGGATCTGCAACGCATGATATATCTCCGGCAGGTGACCCTCGGAAAAATCGATATCAACCACAGGTCCTATAACCTGAACAATTTCTCCTTCATTTACCTGTTTTTTTGCCATTTATACCCTATCGAAAATTTTAAACTAAAGAATAACAAATATAAAAATTTTATGGCAAAATTGAAAGGTAAAGTTCAATTTTGCGGTTGTTCTGGATAAATCCAAATTAATTGATATAAGAGATTTTAAAGATAAAAAAAACAAGCTATAAAGCACTTTACATTAATTTTTGCTTCTAACCCCCTTGTGTCCCCCCTTTAATCAAAGGGGGGACACAAGGGGGGTTTTAGGTTAAGTTTATTAAATTTATAAAATAGTTGACTTAATTAAAAATATTTCAAGATCCAATTCATTTTCGAAATCATTCTTCAATATCAACTGCCTTTCCATCGATATATTTATAAAATTTTGATGAATGTTTTACGGTATCATATTCCAAAGTTGCCATCAAATTGAGCGAAGATGCATTCTTTGATATCCAGTCTTTATTATGCTTTGACTGTAAAGCCGTATTCCTTTGGGCCGAACTTTTATCCGAGTAATAATTAAAATATATTACTTTATCCTTTGAAACGTTCTTATCGATCATTTCCTTATTTATTTTTGACAATGCATCATCTGAACTTAAAGATGTATATACTGAAACATAGGCAAATCCATTCTGGGATATCGTGTTTTCGATGGTATAATTATTTTTTTTACCGGATAGTTCATTTATCAAATTGCTTATATGTTTATCTTTGTTCGTATAATTTTTCACAACCATGTAGCCTCCAACAATCAGTACTATCAAAAATATAAATTTCAAAAAGCCGAATGAACTTTTTTTTGCTGCGATACCGCTTCCCTGCACTGTTGAGACAGGTGATTGCATATTGAAATCCTTTGTATCGATAAACGAGCCCGTCTTTTTTATCTGTTTATCGAGATCTGAAATATTATCCGAGATATCTTTGTTCTCAGGCATAAGCTCATAAGCTTTCTGGAGAGCTTTCATGGATTCCCCTGCAAGGCGTTTGGCATTAGCGAGCATATTGCCGAACTCAACTGAGAATCCGCCTGTTTTCAGCGGGTTAAGAACGATATTGCGTCCGTTCTTAATATTGTTCAGCACAGCCATAACAATTCTATTTATCTCAACCGCCTCTTTCTTTTTCATATTGTCCTGTTCATCTTGTGGTGTGTATTTGACTGCATTATCCATCAGCACAAGCATTTCATCGAACCTGATATCGCTGAGTCCCGATAGACTTCCTGCACACAACGCTTTGCCGAACCAAGCATCGGCATCTCCTCCGTTCAGCTCAAGTACCTTGTTGTAATAATCGTACGCTTCCTGAAAACTTCCGCCCTGCAAAGCTGAGTTTGCCAGTGAGCGGAAATTATCGATGTTGTTTCCGGTACCGATCAGATCTTTAACTCTAACATTAGCACCGCAGTAATCACACGTTATGACGTCCTTCCCTTCGGGGATTTTGAGCTCTGCTCCGCACTCGGGACATTTGGCTGTTGTTAATTCCATGTTCCTAATTATCTAATTTTGATACTTTTAACAAATCATCGTAAAATAAAATTGCATTAACCAAAACCCCCCTTAATCCCCTCTCCGCCTATGGCGGATCTTCGACTTTAATTAAAGTGGGACATCCGCTTCAAGCGGAGAGGGGAGGAGCAAAGCGGAAGGGGGTTTTAAAACTTTTTCAAACGATTTAATGATTTCTTTAAGCATATTCAAAACTTAAAATCTACCATTTTGACATACCACATGACGTTCCTGGAAATTTTCAGAACGAAACGTTTGTTCGGTTCTCTTTTCTTCCACCTCTTATAAGAGTACAAATATTTCGTATCCGGTATTTTATAGATATCGGGGTCCTTCTCATCGATGCGATCTTCCAATTTGTTAATTCGTTTGAGATACATTTTCATTGAGTTTCTCCG
>JBEKSX010000009.1:0-41697 GCA_049516635.1 Ignavibacteria bacterium
ACAAGCAATATATTTAATATGACATTAACAACTATATTGATGATCTTGATCGCAGCGAATATTTTAGCCTTATTCTTCAATCTCAAATAAGCGAAAGGAACGAGCACTATTGCATCAAAGAACAAGATCAATGCCGAATAACGTACAAAAGACGTGTATTTAGCATTTAATGCGATTATACCTGCAATGGGATCTGATAAAATGAGTAATAGTGTTGACAATACGACCGCATTCAGAAAGATTGTTACATAAGGATGCGTGAAATTCTGCTTTTCGTCCCCTACTTCCAGGGTGGAAGCAAATTTAAAATAGCCCGACTCGAACCCGATCGAATAAAAGATATTCAATAAAGCGATATATGCAAAGACAAGTGTTACAACCCCGTATTCTGAAGGAGGGAAGATATTGGTATAGATGGGAACTAACAGGAAGTTTAAAAATCTTCCTACAATAGTGCTCGTGCCATAAATCAGCGTTTGTTTCGAGAGACTCTTTATTTTATCCAGCATAAAAGATAAAGGTCAATCCGTAGATTGACCTTTGAATTCATAATTCCGGATTTATCTATTAATAAAACTGTATTTTCACATAACCCGTTACCAGCCTTGTACCATAGCTGTCATATACATCTATGGAAAAATTCCCGGCTTTATAAAATGTGATCTCTTTGTAAAACCATACCCAGTCTCTTTCGGTATCCTGGTAAATGGTGTTATCATAGTCACCATTCCTGTAGATCTCATAGCTCACAGACCTGCACCCGAGAGTATACGGCAGCCTGACCAGAACCTTCAGATAACCGCCGTCCCGGCTAATATTAAACACATCACTGGCGTGTATAGCATAGCCGTCTCTATCTACATCTTCACAAAAATAAATTGTTTGTGCTCTAACGGTACTCGAGAGGATCATCAATGTCAAAGCCATTAACGAAAGAGTGAATAGTTTCTTTAGCATATTTGGAACTTCCTTTCTTATAAATTATTTTTTAAATGGATTTGAAATATTACTGTGGCGTTTACCTGTATCTGATATCTACTTCACCGCTTGCTACAGGGGTTCCGTCCGGCTTAAGAAGAGTTACTTTATGAGTACCGGCACTCTTAAATGTGACTTCATCGAAATGTATATAATCCCAGTCCGGCTGGACATCAAATGGAATAGTCTCAACGATCTTTTCCGTACCTCCGGTCTTTTTCGAGATTCTGAGGTCAACTTTTCCTACACCAATGGGATTATCGAGTTTTATCATAACTGTAAGATATCCGCCCCCGCTGGGAATTGTAAACTCATCCGACACACCGATCTCTTTCCCATTCCTGTACTCCTCACAGAAATATAGTTTTCCCCCGGCTATGGAAGTGGATTCTTTCTTTGTATCTTCTTTTTTTGTATCTTCACTCTTCGTATCTTCCTTCTTAGTCTCCTCTTTCTTATCTGTACTGTCTTTATTAGAGCTGCACACAAAAGCTAACCCGAAAATGACCAATACAGCAATCAACATTTTAAATTTGTAATTTTTTGTCATACTGATTCTCCTTTAAATTTTTTGAAAATTATCGAAAAAAGACTTAATAATCAATAATTTAACAAAATTAGGAATTAAAACTTTAAAACTCTAGTGAAAAATCTACCGAACTATACGAATGTGTTAACATTCCTACGGAATAGTAATCAACAAAAGGGTTCTGATATTCATCGAAATTTTCCGGATTTATTCCTCCGGATATCTCGATTTTGATATTAAATTTATTTAATAATTCTGCGGATTGCTCAACTTCTACGGGGCTAAAGTTATCCAGCATGACAACTTTCACAAATTCACTTCCATACCTAATAACACGCTCAAGCTCATAAAAATTCTTCACCTCGACCTCAAATTTATCCTTACATTCCGTCTTTTTTTTCAATTTTTGAAGCTTTACTAAGATATCTTCAAGATGCCCCGAAGCCGAAATATGGTTGTCTTTTATCATTACAGCGGATGATAGGTCAAATCTGTGGAAATCACCACCCCCTGTTTTTACTGCTGCTATTTCGAATATTCGGAAATTAGGAGTTGTTTTTCTCGTGTGGAGAATCTTTGCATGTTTAAATTTTAACCTTTTCACAAATTGGTTTGTTAGAGTTGCAATACCTGACATCCTCTGCAGGAAATTCAACGCCGTTCTTTCTCCTGCCAGCAATGTTTTTACTGAGGATCTAACTTGCAATACGAGAGATTTTCTCTTTATATAGTCACCATCTTTAAAATACTGCTTAAAAAAAGCACGTTTATCCAGCCGGGTGAAAACCTTCTTAAATATTTCTATTCCCGCAAGGATACAATCTTCTTTACAAACGAGCCCTGCTGTTTTTATTCGATCAGACTTTTTCCCCGGTAGAACAAGCCGTGTAGTGATGTCATTTTTCGCATTATCTTCCTTTAACGCTTCGAAAATCAGCCTGTCGATATCTTTTCTGTGAATAATATAATATTCTTTCAAGGTCATTATTAAGCTGCTAACATTTAAGTTCGCTGATGGAAGTTACCCCCTCCGGCAATTTTGCCTGATCGAGCAAAAGGACCGGAACACCGTCTATAATGGGGAATTTCATCCCGCAGTTCGTACATACCAGCGTGTTCTCATCTTCAGCTTTTAATTCTTTCTTTCCCAGAGGACAGCGGATCGTTTCAAGAACTTTCGGATCTATCATTTTTATGATCTTATATCTTTGATTTAATTAATTCTATAAAATCTTTTGGAGGTCGAATTGGTTTTCGAGTAACCGAACTTACGAAACTGTGGACAGTATGTCCTTCCGCAAGCTTTTCGTTGCGGCTGTTTTCGATAAAATAATCCAGCCGTATCTTTACAGAAGGAAGGTTTTTCAACAACGTATGCAGCGTTATCTCATCATCGTAAAAGGCGGGGCAGATGTATTGCGCACTGGCTTCTATAACGGGCAGAAAAATGTTCAGCTTTTCTATCTTTGTATATGGATAACCCAATCTTCTCAGGAAATCGTTCCTGCCTGCTTCAAAATATTCAAAATACCTGCCATAATATACTACGCCCATCTTATCCGTATGTGCATATAACACTCTAATTTTCAATTCTGATTCTATCATCTCATGTAATAAATATTTTTCCTGGATTTAATATATTTTTCGGATCGAATACTTGTTTTATCTGTTTCATCAGTCCGATCTCCGCTGCAGAAAGCGCTATAGGAAGATAGGCTCTCTGGGAATACCCTATACCGTGTTCACCCGAGATGGTTCCTCCCAGCGAAACCGTGAGCTCGAATATTTCCCTTATCGCGGTATCAAGGTTCTTAATCCATGTTTCCTCATCAAGTTTATCCTTAAGGATGTTCACGTGGATATTCCCGTCTCCCGAGTGCCCATAACAGATAGTTGTTAATCCGTACTTTGAAGAAATTGCTTTAACACCTTTTAGAAGACTGGTCATATTTGCACGCGGGACCACTGTATCTTCTTCTTTATAGGCGGATATTGATTTTACCGCGTCACCTATTCCCCTGCGTAATTCCCAGACATCCTCAATCTTTTGTCTATCCTCAGCTAGAAGAATATCAAGAGGGTCATATTCCGAAATTACATCAGCTATGTGCTCGATGTCCTTATCGAGCATTTCGGGATAGTTACCGTCTACCTCGATAAAAAGCTGGGCTTCAGCCTCACTGTTCGGGAATTTTTTATTCAATTTTTCTTCTGCGGTTTGAACGGCTGCTTTTTCCATGAACTCGATAGCCGAAGGTGTGATACCCCGCTGGAAAATCTTTGCTACTGCATCGGTTGCATGTTCAAAGGAATTGAATGCCACTAGAAGTATTTTTTTATATTTGGGCAGGGGAATTAATC
The DNA here is from genome assembly GCA_049516635.1 of Ignavibacteria bacterium. Classification (GTDB taxonomy): domain Bacteria; phylum Bacteroidota; class Ignavibacteria; order Tepidaquicellales; family OLB5; genus JBEKSX01. The sequence goes on from JBEKSX010000009.1 coordinate 3,869, forward strand.
GGAAAATAATTTTAGTAATTACGGCAAGTGTTCCTTCGCTTCCGATGATCAGCTGGGTGAGATTATAACCGGAAACGTTTTTTAATACCTTCCCGCCGGTGTTGATTATCTCACCCGTCGGGAGCACTGCCTCGAGTCCCAGTACATAATCTTTTGTGACACCATATTTCACCGCTCTGGGTCCGCCGGAGCATTCGGCGAGATTTCCTCCAAGATGGCAGGAACCCCGTGATGCAGGATCCGGAGGATAAAATAATCCCAACTTTTCCACTTCTTCCTGGAAAACCTGCGTTATAACACCCGGTTCTACGACTGCCTGATAATTCTTTTCATCTATCTCCAGGATCTTATTCATTTTTTCCATGGATAAACAAATCCCCCCAAAGACAGGTAATGAGCCGCCGGATAATCCTGTACCTCCACCCCTTGGTGTAACGGGAATGTTATAATTGTTGGCTAATTTTAAGATTTCTGATATTTGTGAAGCTGATGAAGGTTTTACAACGACTTCGGGATTAAAAGAGAGGTCTTCGGTCTCATCCTCAGAATAGATCTTTATTGTATCATTATCGGTAAATACATTTTCTTCTCCGGCAAGATTCTTAAGCTTATTTAATATATCAACGTTTATCTTATTGTATTTATCCATTCCTGCCTGAAGTTCAATTTTATTATTATCTAAAATGCTGTTACCAGTTCATGGACTCTCTTGAGCTGCTTTAGCAGCGGTTCCAGTTTATTGAGAGGGAGCATGGAATTGGCATCGCTTAAAGCTTTAGCGGGATTTGGATGGGTTTCTATAAATATACCATTTACTCCCGCTGCAGCGGCCGCTCTTGCAATAGGGTAGATAAGATCGGGAGTTCCTCCCGATACACCGTTTTCCTTTGATGGCATCTGTAAAGAGTGGGTTGCATCGAATACCACAGGGTAGCCGAAACTTTTTAAAATCGGAAGTGATCGCATATCCACAACTAAATTATGGTATCCGAAAGAAGAACCTCTTTCCGTTATAAGTATTTTTTTATTTCCAGTTGATTCAACTTTTTTTATCTGGAATAACATATCTTCCGGTGAAAGGAACTGACCCTTTTTAATATTCACTATCCTGCCTGTTTCACCAGCCGCTTCAAGTAATTCAGTTTGCCTGGAAAGGAACGCGGGTATTTGCAGAATGTCTACATAATCAGCTGCGATAGAGGCTTCGAGCTCGGAGTGGACGTCGGTCAGAACAGGTATATGAAACTCCTCTCTCACCTTTTTTAGAATATCCAGCGAATTCTGCACACCTATCGATCTGAAAGAATCCCCTTTTGTACGATTAGCTTTTTTATATGATGCTTTAAAAATGAATGGAATATCCAGATTTGAGGTTATCTTTTTTATTTTTTCGGCAATTTGTAAGGTTATCTTTTCTCCTTCTACAACACACGGTCCTGAAATTAAAAATAGCCTGCGGTTGTTTAATAAATTGATGATTTTACCGTTGGATATGATATTAATGCTTTTCGTCATCTGCTCCTATTTATATGTAATGATGATATGATTATAAATAAACTTAATTATTTAAATTGAATTTAACAATTGAATTTATTAACATTATAAATGAAAATGAAGGTTTTATTAATATTATTAGCTGTATCATCACTTAATCTCATTTATCCGCAGAGTTCAAATATTGCTAATACGGATTCCATCCCCCATTCGCAAAATACACTGAAAAAAAGAGGAGAACCTATAAATAACTGGTCTTTGAATCTCATGTTTTCCGATAACGGATTTGGTTTTGGTTCAACCATATATAAGCAATTCTCCAAAGATGTTTCGGGGTTTGCCGGAATATTTTTTTCCCCCGCTAAAGACAGCAGAGAATTTGAATATACAGATATCTACGGTAATACGTTCACACCCGACAAAGTGAACCGTTTGTTCATGATCTCGATGAATTTCGGTACCCAGTTCAGACTATTCAGGGAGGACGTGACCGATAACCTGAGACCGCATATAAACTTCGGAATAACGCCTACATCGATAATCTACACACCTTATGCTGAATCATTTTTCACAAGCTTCAAATATGCCCAGGCAAAATACACCGTTGGAGGATTTGCGAGCATCGGACTGGATTATGTAACTAACCGTTCATCTGCTTTAAATATGGACATCAGATACTATTTCATTCATCTTTTCGGAAACGGTGTGGAAAGCCTCCAATCGAAGCCGCTGAATAATTTTGGAGGGCTTTATTTAGTGTTCAGCTATAATTTCCTGAAGTAAATTTATTTTTTCAGCATAGACTCAAATTCTTCACCCGTAATTACCTTTATCCCGAGAGCTTTTGCTTTTTCCAGCTTTGAACCTGCTTCCTTACCGGCAAGGACATAATCTGTCTTTTTGCTCACCGATGAAGAAACCCTGCCCCCGTTACTTTCAATCAGTTCTTTCGCTTCTTCCCTCGAAAATTTATCTAATGTACCCGTTAGTACAAATGTTTTATCTTCAAAAACTGAAGCTGAGGATCTTTCACATTTTCTTTCAGCTTCGAATTTCAAGCCGGATTTTCTTAATTTTTCTACCAGCAGGCGGTTGGATCTGTTATGGAAGAAATCATAAACGCTTTCCGCTATCTTAGGACCTATCTCTCTAATTTTTTCAATATCCTCTTTGGATGCATTCTGTATTTTATCCAAACTTCCTAATTTCTTTGCCAGGATAGTTGCAGTTCTCGAACCCACATGCCTGATGCCGATAGCATAAATTACCTTTTCGAATGGCTTTTGTTTGGAATCCTCGATCGACTTCAAAATATTATCGATGCTTTTTTCTCCGAAACCTTCCAGCGCTTTCAGCTCTTTTTCATGTATGTGCAATTTATATATATCTGTCACATCATGCAGGAATCCAAGATTAATAAACTTTTCCACTATACTGTATCCGAGACCTTCAATATCCATCGCATCGCGCGCAATAAAGTGTTCTATCCTTCCCTGTACCTGTGCCGGACATTGAAAATTAATGCAGTAATAATTCGCTTCACCTTCCGGACGTTCAAGTTCTGTTCCGCATACAGGACATTTACCCGACATCCTGAACGGTTTCGAATCCTTCGGTCTTTTTTCCATGACGACCTCGACAATTTTTGGGATAACATCGCCCCCCTTCTCTATCTTTACATAGTCCCCCTCCCGTATATCTTTTCTTTTTATCTCATCTGCATTATGCAATGTGGCTCTTGAGATGGTTGAACCGGCGAGAAATATGGGTTCGAGCTCCGCAACGGGAGTTACGGTACCAATCCTTCCAACCTGGAGTGTTATTTTCTTTAATTTCGTTATTGCCTGCTTCGCTTTGAATTTATATGCTATAGCCCAACGCGGACTTTTAGCTATCGTTCCTAATCTCTCCTGCTGTAATAAAGAATCTACCTTAATTACCACACCGTCGATCTCATAAGGCAGGTTGTCTCTTATCTTCTCGATGCTTTCGTAGAAGCGTTTTACTCCGTCAATATCATTTACAAGCTCCGTATGCTTATTCACTGGGAATTTCAGCTTATGCAATATCTGCATATTTTCATAATGTGATCTTAATTTGCTGTTTTCCCTATCCTCCAGATGCAATAAGTAATAACAGAACATATTAAGATGCCTTGAAGCTACTATCCTCGAATCCTTGAGCTTGAGAGTTCCGGCAGATGTATTCCTTGCGTTTGCATAGAGCTTATCACCGGCTTCGAGCTGTTTTTCGTTTATTCGTTCAAAATCCTTTTTGTTTATGAATACTTCACCCCTGACCTCGATATCTAATTTCTTAAATATACCCTGGGAGCTATTCAATTTTAGAGGGAGAGCCCTTATCGTTTTCAAATTTTTTGTGATCTCATCACCCTGGGTACCGTCTCCTCTCGTAGCCCCCTGCACAAATATCCCGTCCCTGTAAATAATAGATACCGCCGCACCGTCAAATTTCAGCTCGCAAACGTAATTGAATTTTTCTCCCTTAAGCAGGCTCTTTACCCTCTTATCGAATTCGAACAGGTCATTCTCATCATAAGAATTTGACAGCGAAAGCATCGGTACTCTATGGATGACGGTAGAAAATTCATTAGAAATATCACTGCCTATACGCTGGCTCGGTGAATCAGGAGATGCTAATTCGGGGTATTTTGTCTCCAATTCTATTAGTTCTTTCATCATCATGTCGTACTCATAGTCCTCGATATCGGGCTGTGCTAGTACATAATACTTGTAGTCAGCGTCGGAGATCTTCTCACGCAGTTTTTTTACTTTTTCGATTATTGACCTATCAGCCATTTTATGATATGATTTTGAATGTAAAGATGTTAGAAATATAAAATTAACTACGTATTAATTAGTAACAGCGGGTTACTGATTAACAATTCCATTCTTGTTGATAACGAGATTTTTAATGGAAGTTCCTGTCAAACTGGTTGGCTTCCTGAGATATTTCCCGTTCAGGTACAGCTCTATCGAAGAATTCGCAGAAGCACTGAACCTAAACTGCTCCTTTGCTGTAAGTATCAGTGAATCTCTGCTGTATATCATATCGTCAACAGTTCTATTTTCATCGATGTGCACCTTTATTCTCACATCTCTAAAGGCTTTGATTGTTAATCTTAACGAATCGGCAGATATCTGTTTAGTTGTTGTGTCCTTCCTGGGAGTTGTATCCTTAACGGTTTTGCCTTTTACTTTCGTCTCATACTCATCCGATATTTCATTGAAAGATTTTGGCTTAACTGTGGAATGTTTGTCATCAGGCTTGTTGAGGTAGTAGAACAAATATACTATACTTGCAACAACTATCAGTATCAGCAAACCAAGTAAGACCTTTTGAGTTAGAGTTTTATTTGAATATTCTTCCAGGCGAACAGGTACTTCTTCTTTCGGCTCAAATTGTGCTGGTGTCAGCTCAGGCAGTATTTCCTTCGGAGGCGGTTCCGGTACAGGTTCAGGTTTCTCCACGGCAGGCGGTTGTTGCTTTTGTTTTGAAGGAACGCCTTCTTTATCAATCACAGGTTTTTGCGTGATGGGTTTGATTTCTTTCCTGGGTGTCTTCGCTTTATAAAACCCGGATTTTGCTTTTTCGTAATCGGTCAGTATCTGGTTCTCATTTTCATTAATAGCTTTGGCATATTCTTTCAGGAATGCGCGAATATATGTATCCGGCTGAAAATCAAATATACCCGATTCTATATTGATTATGAATTTGGTATTAATGCGGGTTTGCGCAGAAATTTCAGCAATAGTAATATTTTTCGATTCCCTTATAAACTTAAGGTCCTGACCGAAATCTTTAAGCATCATAAGAAGTGTGAAAATAATTTTCAAAAAAATACGCTATAGTTGTTTTAATTTCAATGTAATATCAGTGATAATAACGATTTATCATAGAAATATAGGTTAAAGCTCAAAAACCGTTATTCAAATGACGAGTGAACTAGATGAGAAGCTAAGCCGTGCATACCTAATAAATGTTACATAACCGGATTAATACTTTGAATAAGATTTCATTTAAAAGTATATTTAAGTTTAATGCTTAATTTTTATATAATTCGTTCCGATTTTTTAATATTTAAAGGAAATGACCGGCTTGATCTGATCCACAGGCTATCTACGAACGATGTGAATTCATTGCCAAAGTACGGCGTAAGAAAAACTATCCTGACCTCCGATAAAGGGAGGATCATTGACGTTCTAACTCTATATAATTTCGGAGATTTCGTTCTTGCTGCCTGTTCACCAGGGAATTCAGCGAGTGTAATCAATCATCTGGATAAATACATAATAATGGATGATTTTAAAGTAGAGAATATGCTAGGAACACACGGAATTATCCTCTTTCACGGTGAGGACATCGATAGGTATGTTCAAGAAGTAACCGGACTCGACTTTAACACTTTGACGACAGAGGATTTTAAAATCCTTCAGTCGGATGGCAGAGATTCAATAATTCACCGCTATGATGACGCGTTCGACGGTCTTATTTTTATTTATTCACTGGAAGATGAAAAATATTATTTTAACAAATTATTCGATGAAAAACTGGTTGAGAAATATGCTGTAAGAGAGACAGATGAAAAAGAGTATGAAACAAAACGCATTTTATCCGGCATCCCGAAATTCGCAAATGAACTGAATGAACAAACGAATCCTCTTGAGTGCGGACTTGAAAACTTGGTCAGCTTTACGAAGGGATGTTATATAGGACAGGAAGTAATATCACGTCTGGATACCTATGATAAAGTAAGCAAACATATGATAGGAATTAAATTTAATGATAAGCTAAACGGCTCTTTAGCTTTACAACCCAAAATAACCTTAGACGGTATAGAATGCGGTTTCGTTTCAAGCTATACATATTCTGAAAATTATGGGGGTATAGGACTAGCATTTGTAAGAACACCTTTTTTAGATTATAGTAAAAATTATCAAATAAAATTAAACGAACTTTTAATAAATTGTAAAATAATAAAATTACCCTTTGTAAATTAACAGGAGAAAAATTAAATGTATAATAAAATTGTAGAAATCTTAGGAGAAGATAAAAAACTGCTTGAACATCAATGCAAAACAATATCAAAAGATCTTTTGCATCTGCCAGGTCCGGATTTCGTTGACCGGGTTGTAAAGGACTCAGACCGCTCCCCTAATGTATTAAAGAACATGCAGAGTATCTTTGGCCACGGCAGGTTAAGCGGAACAGGTTACCTTTCGATACTTCCCGTCGACCAGGGAATAGAACATTCTGCAGGTGCTTCATTCGCCGTGAATCCTTTATACTTCGACCCGGAAAATATCGTTAAGCTTGCAATTGAAGGCGGATGCAATGCAGTAGCTTCCACACTGGGAGTGCTTGGAGCTTGTGCCAGAAAATATGCTCATAAAATTCCTTTCATAATGAAATTCAACCACAACGAGCTTTTAACTTATCCTAACAAATACGACCAGATAGTATTCGGTTCGGTCGAACAAGCTTTTAATATGGGGGCTGCCGCTGTGGGCGCAACCATATATTACGGCTCACCCGAATCCACGAGGCAGATCCAGGAAATATCACCAATGTTCGAATACGCACATGAGCTGGGCATGGTAACAGTATTATGGTGCTACCTCAGAAATTCGGCTTTTAATGTGAAGGGTGATAAAGACTATCATGTTTCTGCTGACCTGACGGGACAGGCAAATCATCTTGGTGTGACCATCGAAGCTGATATCGTTAAACAAAAACAACCCGAGAACAACGGAGGTTATAATGCATTAAAATTTGGAAAGACAAGCAAGCTGGTGTATGAAAAACTGACGAGCGATAACCCAATCGACCTAACGAGATACCAGGTGGCTAACTGTTACATGGGCAGGGCAGGCTTAATTAACTCCGGCGGTGCTTCTTCAGGTAAAGGCGAGTCTGACCTGAAGGAAGCTGTAAAAACGGCGGTAATTAACAAACGAGCAGGCGGGATGGGGCTTATTTCTGGACGAAAAGCTTTCCAGAAACCGATGGAAGACGGCGTAAAGCTCCTCAACGCCATTCAGGATGTATATAATACAAAAGAAATCACAATTGCTTAATGTAAATGATAGAAAGAATAAACAACAATCAACATGAATAAAAAATTAAAGGTAGTTAACGCTAAACATAGGAAGAAAAGAAAAATAGCTAAAAAGAAAGAGAAAGAGCTAAAAGCCAAAGCAGCACCACCAAAAGAATAAATGAAAAATTTTTTGCTGCTGTGTTTTATTACTCTTGCGCAGTGTTTTACTCCTATTTTTGCAAAGCTCAGCGTAGCAGAAGTATCACCAATCTCATTTGGTTTTCTTCGCTTTGGCGCAGCAGCTGTGCTATTTTATATTACGCTAAAGATAAATAAGCAAAGCTTTAAATTTGAGAAAAAAGATTATCCTTTGCTAATTTTACTGGGGCTGCTATGTATACCGATTAACCAATTTTTTTTCCTAACAGGGGTTAAGCTATCCTATGCTTCTCATTCCGGTATAATCTATTCTCTTAATCCTGTTTTTGCGTATCTGATTGCAGTGACCAGAAAAAATGAAAAATTCTTTTTTATAAAGCTGTTCGCAATTTTATTGACTGTGATAGGAATATTTTTTGTGTTCTACCAGAGCTTTAAGGATTCATCGACCAACACGGTGCACGGTGACATTCTCTTGATTATCGCTGTGCTTTCTTTTTCAATGTACCTGAGCCTGGGAAAAGAAATGATAGAGAAATACGGAGCATTAAGGGTTACAACATATGTATTTCTGATGGGCAGTTTATTCTATATTCCGCTGTTCATATTCGATCTGCATAATTTTACGTTATCAGCACTCACTTATAAAGGTATTATCGGATATTTGTATCTTACCATTGTTGTAGCGTATTTTGCTTATTTCGCCTGGTACTATGCATTGCGAACAATAGCTGTAAGCAAGCTTACTACACTGTCGAATCTGTCTCCTCTGCTTACAGTGTTCTTTTCTATAATTTTTCTTTCCGAAAAAATCTCGGTATATTTTTTGTTAGGTGGAGCAATAACAATCCTAGGTGTGCTGATAATGCACAAAGTAAGTATAGAATTAGCATAAATGACCATACAAGAACAAAATGCATTAAAATTCAAGGTGGCAATCTCATCTGTACTGGCTGCCGTTTTCCTTACTACCCTGAAGCTGGTATTCGCAATTTTCACGGGAAGCCTTGGACTTCTCTCGGAATTTGCACATTCCGGTTTGGATCTTTTCGCCGCATTATTAACAGTGTTTTCGGTCAGCGTTTCAGGCAAGCCCGCTGATAAAGAGCACCAGTATGGTCACGGAAAAATTGAGAATCTTTCCGCAGTTGCACAGGTCTTTTTTCTCCTCGCAACCTGCGCATATATAATTTATGAAGGTATTACGAGATTATTCTTCCACGCAGAGTATCATTTAACTATTACACCCTGGGCATTTGTCGTAATGATAATCTCGATCATTGTTGATATTTCCCGTTCAAGGCTCCTGAAAAAAGTAGCTATACAGACACACTCACAGGCTCTGGAAGCTGACGCTATGCATTTTTCTACCGATATCTGGAGCTCATCGGTTGTAATACTGGGCTTATTCTTCGTGAGTTTCAATATCAGCAAAGAAGCTGATGCCATCGCTGCCCTCGTGGTTTGTATATTTGTGATATATGTTTCGCTTTCACTAGCAAGAAAAGCTGTAGGACAGCTTATGGATAAGGTGCCGGAAGGATTGTATGATTCGATAGTAGAGCATGTTAATGAAATAGACGGTGTGGAAAAGATAAAACTGCTGAGAATAAGGGAATCGGGTCCCAAGATATTCATCGATATGACCATTTATATAAGCAGGACACTTCCTTTCCAGAAAGCTCACGAAATAATGGATACTGTAGAGAACAAGATAAAAGAGCTGAAGAGCAACAGCGATATTACTATACATTCTGAACCAGTCGAAACAGAAACCGAAACTATTATAGATAAAGCCCGCCTTATTGTAACCAGAAACGGGCTGAAGTGCCATGATATCTTCACTTATGAAATTGAGAGGGAGAATTATCTGACACTTGATGTGGAGTACACAAATAATGACAATTTCGAAGATGCTCATAAAACCATCTCAAAAGTGGAACGAGAGATATACGATGAGATAAAGAGCATTAAGAAGGTTCAGATACATATTGATGAACCCAGCGAACTCATCTTCCGATCGGAGAATGTAACAGACCAGAACAGCCCATTGGTTAAAATGATAGAAAATATTGTATCATCATATAAGGATGTGATCGAATACAGGGACATCAACATAGTAAAAGCAAATAACAGACTGAGGATCTCATTAACATGTATGTTTCCGAAGACGTTCGAGTTCAGCAAAGTACACAGGTTTGTGCACAGGATCGAAAGCGAAATTTACCACATTAATGATGACATTGCTGATGTTATGATCCATGCAGAACCCGAAGAAATAATACCAGTAAAACATGAATAACGGAATCATAAAAATAGGTGTAGCCGGATGCGGACACCTGGGTAGTATCCATTGCAGGCTGATAAGTGAAATAGCTGAAAAAGATAACCGTATAAAATTTTTGGGAATCTATGATATTGACCCGTCAGCAGAACGGCAAGCGGTTGAGTCATTTGGGGTAAGATCATTTGCAAAAATGGACGAAATGCTGGGCGCTGTTAATACACTTGTAATTGCTACACCTACTTCTTCACATTATGAGATAGCCGATCTGTCTATTAAAAAAGGGATCAATTTGTTCATCGAGAAACCTGTCACAAGCATATCAGAAGAAGCCCTGAAACTGATGGAGTTAAGCAAGATATATCCTGTTAAGATACAGGTAGGGCATGTGGAAAGGTTCAATCCGGCATTAAGATCACTCTCAGAATACATTATAAACCCAATGTTTATAGAATCTCACCGGCTGGCGCAATTCAATCCCAGGGGCACGGACGTTTCAGTAATTCAGGACCTGATGATACACGATATCGATATTATATTGAACTTTGTAAAATCTCCAATAAAAAAAATCGACGCAAACGGCGTAGCAGTAGTTTCAGAAGCAATTGATATCGCAAATGCGCGATTGTCATTTATGAACGGGTGTACTGCAAACGTAACTGCCAGCAGGATATCGGTGAAAAAATTGAGAAAGATGAGAATATTTCAGAACAATGCCTATATTTCCATCGATTTTTTAAAGAATAAATCCGAGATATTCCGGCTTGCGGACGCTTCAGCACCAGCTAAAGCGGGGATGTCGATCCCGGTATCAGATACAAAAAAAATCATTCTTGAACAGCCTGTGTATGACGAGGAAGAAAATCCGAATCCTATCAGAAGCGAGCTGGAATCATTTTTTATGAGTATACTGGAGGATAAGCCGATAAAAGTTAATCTGGAAGAAGCAAAACGTGCAGTAGAGGTTGCTGATGAAATAATCAGGATCATTTCTCCCGTACAAAAATAAAAGTTTAGCACCGCAAAGTTGAGAGCACGCAGAACATCTGAAAAAATAGAACTCTCCGATAAAACGATAGAACGAATAGCGGAAATTTCTCAAAACAATAACTTTGAGATATATCTGGTAGGCGGATATGTAAGGGATACACTTATGAATATCCCCTGCAGTGATATAGACATTATAGTTATAGGGGATGCTGTAGGTTTTGCTAATCTGGTTGCAGAAAAATTCGGAACTCAATTAGATGCGGTATATAAAAAGTTCGGCACTGCGCTCCTGAATTTAAGTGGTGCTCAAAAAATCGAATTCGCATCAGCAAGAAAAGAGAGCTACAGGAAAAATTCCAGAAAACCTGATGTAACTCTATCTGACCTGGAAGGTGATCTATCACGCAGGGATTTCACGGTCAATGCGCTTGCTGTTTCAATAAATAAAAAGAATTACGGAGAGATCATCGATAAATTCAACGGACTCGGAGATATCAAAGTTAAAATACTCCGTACTCCCCTTGACCCTGAAAGAACATTCGATGATGATCCGTTGAGAATGATGAGAGCCGTAAGATTTGCTTCTCAGCTGGATTTTAAGATAGAAAAGAAAACATTCGATGCGATCTCCCGCATGAAAGAGCGCTTAAGAATTCATCCCGGCGAAACCGGCGTTGTTTCACAGGAAAGAATCACAGACGAGTTTTTCAAAATTCTTTCATCACCGAGACCTTCCACCGGCCTCAAACATCTTCAAAAGAGCGGTCTTATGGAAATTATATTTCCTGAGATACATGCAATGGAAGGTGTTGACCAGCGGAAAGATTATCATCATAAGGATGTATTCTACCATACACTACAAGTAGTAGATAATATCTCACAAAAAACACCTAATATTTGGCTGAGGTATGCGGCACTCGTACACGATATTGCAAAACCGGCAACTAAAAAATTTATAGAGGGTATCGGCTGGACATTTCACGGCCACGAGGACCTTGGAGCAAAATGGCAGAAGAAGATATTTATGAGGATGAAGCTGCCCACGGACAAACTTCTCTATATCGAAAAGCTGGTTCGGCTGCATCTCCGTCCTATTGCATTAGCTGAAGAGAACGTGACTGATTCAGCGATCAGGAGGCTGATCTTCGAAGCGGGTGATGAGATTTTTGACCTGATGACGCTCTGTAGAGCTGATATTACCTCCAAAGATCCGCAGAAAATTAAAACTTATCTCGGTAATTTTGACAGAGTTGAGAAGAGGATGAAAGCTGTGGAAGAACGTGACAGGATAAGGAATTTCCAATCCCCTGTACGTGGGGATGAGATAATGAAGATATGCAGCATACCTCCGTCAAAAACTGTAGGAATCTTAAAATCAAAGATAGAAGAAGCGATTCTGGACGGCATCATCCCCAATGAATATAATGCTGCGCTGGAATATCTTTATAAGATCAAAGATGAAATACTGGGCTGAGCTCAACCGCGTGGATGGAACCTCTGGTGTACTTCCTTTAGGTAAGATATATCAACATGTGTGTATATTTGCGTGGTGCTGATATCTGCATGACCAAGCATTTCCTGAATTGAACGAAGGTCTGCCCCTCCTTCAAGAAGGTGAGTCGCAAATGAATGACGCAGGATGTGAGGGTGGATCTCTTTTTTTATCCCGGCAAGCTTCACATACTTATCAAGTATATTCCAGATAGCCATTCGTGATAATTTTTTTCCTCTCCAGTTCAGGAACAAATAATCTTCGGAACGCGAATTAGACAAACTTATTCTCGATTGTTCCATGTAAAGTTTTATCCACTGCAGTGCCGATCTGCCAACAGGTACAACCCTTTCTTTCGAACCTTTACCGTATACCCGCACTAATTCCTCAATTGTAAGAATATTAGAGCACTTGAGATTGATCAGTTCACTTACGCGGAGACCGCATGCATACATGGTCTCCAAAATAGTCCTGTCTCTGATCCCCAGCTTATTTGAAGTATCTATCCTGCTAAATATTTTATCTATCTCTTCTACAGATAAGACAACGGGAAGAGTCCGGGGCAGTTTTGGTGAATCAAAATTAACGAACGGATTTACTTTAAGTCCCGGGATAGAATTATTATTTATCAAATAATCATAAAACTGGCGTAATGATGAAAGGATTCTGGCAGTCGTCGATGCTCTATTCTCCTTTTTTAAATATGAAAGGAATTTTTCGATGTGGGTATCAGTAACAGAATCGACGGTATCGACCTTCATTATATCTAGAAAACCTATGAATTTCCTGAGGTCAAATGAATATGAATCGATAGTGTTCTCGGATAGGGATTTTTCCAGTTCAAGAAAAAGAAGAAATGATCTAACCTGGTTATCCCGCTTTGAGCTCCCGGCAGTCAGAATTTTACTTTTCTTCTTCATCATCTGTCTCGGGATACTTAATCCTGTGATGATGTATTCCGACAAGCGTTTTAAGGAAACTGTATTTGATCTTGATCAGGTCCTTCAGAGTCAGATCGCATTCATCCAGCTCGCCTTCCATAAACCGTGATTTGATTATTTCATCGATCTGGGTCTCCAACCGAGCTGGGGTTGGGTCTTCAATGGCTCTTGTAGCTGCTTCAACTGCATCTGCCAGCATAACGACACCGGTTTCTTTGGTCTGGGGTTTGGGTCCGGGGTAGCGGTAAATATAATCGTGTACGGTATCGTCCGGATCTTCTTCACTCCTAGCTTTCTCAAAAAAGTAAGAAACTAGAGTAGTTCCATGGTGCATGGGAATAAAATTTATAATTTCCTGGGGAATGCGGTATCTCTGGGCAAGCTTGATGCCATTCTTTACATGGGAGATGATCATTTTAGCGCTAAGTGACGGGTTAAGCTGTTCGTGCTTGTTCTTTGCATCCATCTGGTTCTCAACGAAATAATCTGGGGTAACAACCTTACCGATATCATGATAATAACAGCCGACCCTCGAGAGTATCCGGTTTGCCCCGATCTCTTTTGCAGCTTCTTCCGAAAGATTTCCCATTATAATCGAATGATGGAAGGTCCCCGGAGCTTTTGAAGAAAGCTCACGGAGCAGAGGATTATTAAAATCACTCAATTCGAGGAAAACAAGGTCAGTCGCAACACGAAATACTTTCTCGTAGAAGATAAGAAGCCCGTAAGCGAGTATAGGTGATAGGAGTGAATTTAATGCAGCCGCGTAAAGCTGGGTTCTTATAACAGAAATATCATCATACCTTTCAAATCCGCTTGCAATGATAGTAACAAAATATCCAATGAAAATAAATATCATAGAAACAAATATCTGCGAACGGTTCTTAATGTCTCTGACCGAATAGATCACAAGTACCGATGCCGCAAAATTCGGTATGAAGATCTCATACTCCCCTCCCCTTATGGCAGAAACCAATATGCATATTATTATAATGCAATAGAAAGCCACACGCGAATCAAATATTATAGCAAGGAGCATTGCCGCAACAGGTACAAAAATCATGTACTCAACCGGGAAGCTGGTCTCGAGGTTGAGACTGATATAAGCCAATAAGCATTCAAGCAGAATGACCGTGGATATCAGTATTAACTTCGTATTATCTTCAAATATACGTGACCTCATTTTGAAAAGAAATATCCCTATCAAGGTGATCATCGCAAGTACGAAAAGGAATCTTCCTAATTGCTGGATATAATAATCCCTGCTCCCCATCTGCTCGCTTCTGACCTTTTTATAGGATTCCAGCTTTAACTTAATTTCTTCGGTGATAGGATCATGTCTGCTTACTATCCGCTCATTCTCTCTTACAATTCCTAATGTTTTGTGAACCGAATCAGCAACAGCTACAAGGATCTTATCGGTTTCATCCTGATTATATTTCAAATCCGTGTAAACGTACATCATAGCAATTTTTACGGCGATACCGGCGAGATCATTATTCTTAAAGAAGTCGTTGAAGTCATTCTTTAACATCCTTGTTACATCATCCAGGTCACGCAACTCATTAGTATCTAAATTTTCGACTACTTTATTCTTAATGTATGATACCTGTGGAGTCCGAAACCTGTTTTTCGGTATATCAATGATCTTTTTACTGTATACCTGATTCAATGCCTGTATTATCTTCTTTTTGAAAGCTTCAAGACCGATCTGGCTGGGGTAGGCACTATTGAGAGTAAAAAAAGTTTTCCACTCATCTTCACTAAGAGGTAAGTTCAAAGCATATTTCATGTTATTAAGAATCTGGATGCTGGTAGTTCTTTTCTCCTCAGGTAATGATTTTTCTTTTTCAAGTTCATAATCGTAATCGAATACCTTTTTGATCCGTATGAATTCATTATCCAGGGAGTCAAGCAAGTTCAAGTGGCTTGAGATTTTGGTATTATTCAGGTCGAATACGGGGAGCACTTTTGTCTTGGCTTCTTCGACCTCTTTCTGGTACTGTGTTTCATTTTTATAGATTGGAAAGCTGAAAGGTGCTATCAGGTCTTCTTTACCCCAAACCATACCGACTGTATAATCTGCTTCTATAGTCTCATATCTGGGAAACATTAGAGTAATAAGCACCGCAGTTGCTAAACCTATAAGGAATTTGAAGGTTTTATCCGTTTTTAGGTCTATTTTAGCTTTTTTGAGTTTTGGCATAGTTGAAATGCAGGTAAATAACCTGCAAAATTAAATCAACACTTACTTAAGTTAATAGTATTAATTTAATAATAAATAAATTCTTAAATTGTGAAGAATTATATGGATATAATTAAATGAATAAAAAGCTAGTTGTTTCGGTGGAAGAGCGATAGGAATGTTACTCGAGGTATGCTTATTATAATCTATTATATTTCGTAAAAAGTGGAATAATTGGCTTTTTTACCAATAACATACTCACTGAAAAGTTTATTTGTCAGCTCAAAAGTCTTGTCATCTGTATCATTTTCAAGGTTTTCGTACTCCTCTTCATTTTCACAAATATAGATCTCGGTGAAGTTATTTTTTTTATTCTTATCTTCAACTATCATGTAATTTTTGTTCGAATTTTCCAAAATGTGTGTTTGAAGTTCTTTGATCGTTGTAAGATAATCCTCCCGTTTATCAGGGTCTATATCATAATTTATTTGAAATATAATTCTGGGCATCAATCTATTTTTACAAATATACCTCCCTGCTTCTTTAATTGAAAGGTAAAATTTTACTTAAAATGATAACATTTACTCTAAAGATCAACTTTATATTCCTGATCTGCAGTTATAATTCTTATCGTTAGGCGGTGATTTTCATCAGATTGAACCGTACCCCATAAAAGAGCCAACTGCTGCAATTGTACATCCGGTCTGTACTTAGCTGAAAGACCTATTATCACTTCTTTCACCTTCAGAGCATTTGCTACGCTGACGATAGAATAAAATGCATTATTTGTGGGGACTATAAGCGGGATAACAGGCTTACCTATTTTCTCGGCAACATTTACTACAGCACTGAAAAGATATACTTCATCAGGTTCAAGGTCCTGCCTCACCTCTGTGTTTAGTTTATCTTTGAACACCCGTGCGATAAATACGATAATATCGGTAGTTTCGATATCAGTTTCATTAATAACCTTTTGCATGTGGCTTAGATTACCCGGATCCCTGACAGCAACCAGGATCCTGTTTTCTAATTTGCTGCCAATGGATTCAGGTGTAAGCAAATCCTCGCCGTTTAAGTTGAAATGTTCCAGTACACCGTGATGTTCATCGATAAAATGTTCGTCACCCTTGTGCTCAATTTCTTTACGTATAGACTTTCTTTTCACTATAATTTCGGATATTACGAATATCAGGAAAAATGTAAGTGTGAAAATTAGACCTGAAATAGTTGCAATGGGTTTAGTGAAAAGATTCGTCACTGCAACAAAAAATAGTGCAAGAAATATTATTGATAGTCCGATCGGTATTTCTACTTTTCCGATGTGGATATTCAGCGGTACTTTCCATTCTCGCGGGCGTTTGTCCTTGAATCTCAATACAACCATAGAGAAAGCTTTAAAGGTCATACTCCATATCACACCGAACGCATAAGCTTCACCTAATACTAATATTTCACCCCGTGAAAAAACAATAGTAGCTATTTGAAGAGCAGCTATGAGGGTAAGTATCCTGTGAGTAGTACCGTACTTTTTATGCGGTTTTCTGAACCAATCAGTGAGGACTTTATCTTCCGCTACTCTGTTTAAAACTGAATTAGCTCCAACTATAGCGGTATTAACTGCACCGGAAAGTATCAAAACACCCACTAAAACAACAAATCCCTGCATACTTAAACGTATCCATTGAGGACCGTAGAGGAACATGGTTATACCCCCTATCAGGTTATCTATGTACTGGGGGCGAATATTATCCGGGATGAGCATCATTGCGAGGAATGACACACCGGGAGTAAGAATTACACTGAAAACAAAGATAATAAGACCTGTTTTTTTGAAATTCTTAAGCTTTGGATATTCGACCTCCCGATAGACCTGACCGAGGGTTTCTTCACCGCTCATAGCCAGGAGGGTATGACCGAATGCAATAATAATGGTCACAAAATAAATTGACTTGATCCAATCGACTTCCTTGAGCCAGCCATAGGCTTCATCGGACAGCTTTAACTCGAAGGGGGGAAGATGTGTCGTGATTGGTTCATTCTTTATCATGAGAGTAACTATTCCCCATATTATTACGGCAGCCCCCATAAGTGCCGTAATACCAAAAATTTTTAAAGCTTTATCAGAAGATTCTTCAATTCCTTTAACGTTTTCCCACCAGAAAAATAGAGTAATAATTACCGCCACGATGACAGAGGAAATGTTCCTATCCAGATGAATATTTACCCCTGTAGAGGATAGTATATCATTCAGCAAACCGGTCAGATACTGCCCTCCGGAAACACTGCTGATGGGACCTGTGAGAATATAATCGAACACAAGAGCACTGACTGAAACCTTTGCGAACCAATCGCCAAGTGCGAATTTAACAACTCTGTAAACGCCACCCCTTGTAAAAAGCGGAGAGGATTCAATATAAAGTGCTCTCACAGCATAGGAAAAGATCATTACCATAAGAATAAAATAAGGGGCTATCTTACCTATAAACTGCTCTGCTATACCTCCAATATAATATGCCGTAGAACCCAGATCTCCGATAACAACGGCTGCCGCTCTCCAATAAGAGATAAATGTAAACATAACCGTAGTCAATACGATAACCTTAGTCGTCTTACGGCTCAACAGGTTGGTTTTCACTTTCTGATCTGATGTTTCTGCCATACGATTAAAAACCCGCTTTTCTTATCTCCTTATCGTTCATACCAAAATAATGGGCTATTTCATGAACCACAACCTCTTGAATTTTTTTAGACAGTTCAGTTTTGCTGTTACAGACTGCCTCAATATTTTTTTGAAACAAAATAATTCTATCCGGCATTGTACCCGAATACCATGTATTGCGGTGTGTATAGGGAATCCCCGAATATAAGCCCAATAACTGCCTCCTATCGTGTAAATCCAGCCGAGCTAAATCATGATCCGAAGGCAAATCTTCTACAATAAAGATGATATTGTCTAATTTTTCCTTAAATATATCGGGGATGGACAGCATGGAGTTCTCCATAATCTCCTGAAATTCCTCTTCTGTAACACTGATCATAAAGAGGGATGGAAGAAAATATTTCGAGAAAACGGTAATGTGTGGGATGGGTGCTGGAAAAGGTTTAATTTGTTAATTCTTAATCGTCCCGTAATAAAATCCGCAATATAATGTAATCCGATACTTCTAGTAGGTAAATCTATATCCATTTAGTTTAGAATTATCAAAAATATATCTAAGCATTATTAAAATCAATTGATATAAATATTACATTGTGTTCTATTGCTGATTTTACTGGGATTTCGAATAAAATACGCTGATTTTGTATAATTTACCTGAATATCTGAAGTACTTTTACTACGCGGAACGCTTCGCTGTATTTGTATTTTTTCGTAAATTTTGACAAGTGTTCCCTGAGCCAGTCTTCAACTTCGTCAAAATGGCTGAACTGGGAATGATGTTGTCTAAGTATTTTGATCTTCCTGTTCAGGTTTTTTGTAATATTTACGAAGCAGTTGGGTTTGTTGGAACCGAAAAAATACAGTACATTCACACGATGAGGCTCTCCCGGATACATATATTTATTTTTCGCAGCGAAAACCGCATCGAAAACTGCCTGGCCAATATTCCTATGGTCACGGTGACTGAGGTTAATGTTCTCGAAAGTAATATTAGCAGGATCGAAAGAAAATATGATCTCCGGCTTGACTTTCTTGATTATTTGAACAAGTTTTTTCCTCAAGTCATCTGAATTATGAAGAAATCCGTCTTTATAGCCTAGAAAAAAAACTTTTTCCACCCCAAGCATTTTTGCAGCATTTAGCTGTTCATTACGACGTATGCTGATTCGCTGTTTCCTGGGCTTAATGCCGGTCTTAAAACCGCTTTCTCCGTTCGTAGCTACTGCATAATATACATCGAATCCATCTTTCATAAGCTTCATTAACGTCCCGGTACAGGAGAATTCAATATCATCGGGATGAGCTCCAACTGCCAGAACCGCTTTTTTCATTTTTTCCCTGCCTGTTTAATTTTAACACTTTCAGAATACCTGTCCAATTTAAAACTTTCTCCCAGATAAAGCTTACGGACCTTTTCATCAGAAGCCAGATCAGCAGAAATACCCTGCCTGAAAATCTTTCCTTCTATGAGTATATATGCCCTGTCAACGATTGATAGAGTTTCATGTACATTGTGGTCCGTTATGAGCACACCTATTCCCCGATCCTTTAGAGCAGCAACAATTTTCATAATATCCTCAACAGCTATAGGATCGATCCCAGCAAAGGGTTCATCAAGAAGTATGAATTTAGGGTCAGTAGCTATGGCACGAGCTATTTCGGTTCTCCTTCGTTCTCCGCCGGATAGGAGGTAACCTTTCCTATCAGAGATATTTATTATCCCGAAATCTTTCATCAATTTATCAGTATTGCTTTCTCTTTCATATTTATCAAGATTCATAAATTCCAATACAGAATAGATATTTTCGTAAACAGTCATTTTTTTAAAAATGGACGCTTCCTGCGGGAGATAACCTATACCAAGCCTGGCTCTCTTATACATAGGCATATCCGAAATGTTTTCTTCATCTAGAAAAATCTCACCAGAATCCGCTCGTATCATCCCTGTTATCATGTAAAAAGTTGTTGTTTTGCCTGCACCGTTGGGTCCCAGCAAACCTACTATCTCACCTTGCTTCACGTTAAGGGATACCTCATCTACTACTGCACGTTTGCTGTAAATTTTGACTAGATTTCTAGCTGTTAATATTGTCATACAGGAATTATTATATGGGTGAAAATTTTGCGGTAAAATGCCTGAGAAACTTAGGCTCTTCGATAATTTTAAAACCTTTCAATCTGTTCTTGTTCTTCTGGATTTCGAGGAATACCTCCGCTACATAATCAATATGGCTCTGTGTATATACCCTTCTTGGAATAGCAAGGCGCACAAGTTCCATTTCTGCAGGTATAAACTTTTTATTTTCGTCATATTTTCCGAACATTACACTGCCAATCTCTACAGATCTAATACCACCCTCAATAAAAAGCTCGCTTACCAGTGACTGCCCTGGAAACTGTTCAACCGGTATATGATTCAGAAACTCTTTGGCATCAACGTAGATTGCATGACCTCCAACGGGTTGTATAATGGGTATCCCGCTGTTGGTGAGCTTATCGCCGAGATACTCGGTTGATCTCATACGATACTGCAGGTAATTTTCATCAAGCACTTCTTCCAGACCCTGCGCGATTGCTTCCAGGTCTCGTCCGGCAAGACCTCCGTAGGTCTCGAAACCTTCGGTTATAATTAGTAAATTCTTGCACCTGGTATATACATTCTCATCATTCATAGCTATAAAGCCGCCTATGTTTGCAAAGGCATCTTTTTTAGCGCTCATAGTACATCCATCAGCATAAGAGAACATTTCATTAGCAATTTCAAGTATTGACTTACCGCTATAACCTTTTTCTCTATGCTTTATAAAATATGAATTTTCGGCAAATCTGCACGCATCGAGGAATAAAGGTATTCCGTATTTATTACAGATCTCTTTAGTATTCCTGATATTTTCCATTGACACAGGCTGGCCTCCGCCTGCATTATTAGTGATGGTCAGCATGCAGACCGGAATATTCTCTTTACCTTTTTGCTGTATATAATTCTCAAGTTTTATTAGATCTATATTCCCCTTGAACGGATGAATGACCGAAGGATGTTTGCCTTCTTCTATCACAAGATCATCAGCAGTACCTTCGTTGAACTCAATATTCGCGCGGGTAGTATCAAAATGATTGTTATTAGGTATAAACTTGCCTTTTCCATTAACATGAAAATTACCATCAGCATCGAATTCACTCAGAAGATTTGTAAAAAGAATTCTTTCAGCCGCCCTCCCCTGGTGAACTGGTATTATGTGCTTAAATCCGAATATCTTTTTGGTCACCTCTTCAAATTTATAGTAACTTCTGGAACCGGCATATGATTCGTCCCCATCCATTAAAGCTGCCCATTGTTTAGCGCTCATAGCAGATGTCCCGCTGTCGGTCAGGAGATCAATTAACACATCCTCTGCCGGAATCATGAACGGATTGTAAAAAGCTTTTTTCAGGATCTCTTTACGCTCATCCTTAGTTGTGAACTTGATCTGTTCGACACTTTTTATTTTAAAAGGTTCAATGATGGTTTTCATGTTTGGATAACTTTTATTTTAATAAAATATCATTTAGTGATTTTAAAATCTCACCGCTTTTACCCTGTAATACTTCGTTCATTTCTACTGAAATTGCAGTTGGTTTAGTATTAATTTCGACTACATAGGCATCATATTGTTTTGCTATCAGGGGTAATAATGCTGCAGGGTACACCTCAGCTGAAGTGCCGATGGTAAAAAATACCTCTGAGCTTCTGGCACACTCTTCAGCGAACTTAATCGCATTGTAAGGAAGCGTTTCACCAAACCAAACTACATCCGGTCTAATAATCCCCCCGCATTCACATCTCAAAACTTTCTTCTCCTGAATATCCACATCATTATATTGCTTCCTGCATTTGATACAGTAATTACGTTCGATGTTGCCATGCAGTTCTGTAATATTTCTACTGCCTGCTCTCTGGTGAAGATTATCTATATTTTGTGTAATTAGATTGAACTTAGGAAAAAAATTTTCCATTTCTGCTAAGGCATAATGACCCGGATTGGGCTTTACCTCTCGCATGATCTCGCGTCTGTGTTGATACCAGCTCCACACAAAATCGGGGTCAGACATAAAAGCCTCGAAATTAGCCAATTGTTCCGGACGGAATTTTTCCCATATACCGCCTGGGTCCCTGAAAGTGGGCACACCGCTTTCAGCTGAGACCCCTGCACCTGTAAGTGCAGAGACTACCCTGGCTTTCCTTAACCGCTTTATTAGCTCAGAAGAAAATTCCATTTGCTACGGTCTTACTCTTCTTATGATTGTAAGCATATCGGTAACTGCCTGGTGAAGGCCTGTGAAAACAGCCCTTGCTATTATTGAATGTCCGATACTCACCTCGTCTATGTCATTAATATTGGCTATAGGAATAATATTAATATAATTCAAACCGTGCCCGGCATTTACTCCTATGGCGAGCTCTTTTGCCAGTAAGGCAGTTTGCCTTATTTTTTCCAGTTCGATGATCTTTTCTGCATTAGATTTTACTAACGAATACTTTCCGGTATGAATTTCAATAATATCTGCTCCGAGTTCAAGGGCAAGATCCACATTTTCCGGCTGCGGTTCGATAAATACGCTAACTTTTATTCCGGCATTTTTCAGTTTATCAACGGCTTCCGAGATACGGTCGTGTGCAGCTGAAATATCGAGTCCTCCCTCTGTAGTTACTTCCTGGCGTTTTTCAGGGACCAGCGTTGCCATTTCGGGTTTCACTTCACAGGCAATACTTACCATCTCAGTTGTTGCAGCCATTTCTAGATCTAGTTTTGTTTTCACGGTTGCTCTCAATAGCCTTAAATCACGATCATTGATATGCCTTCTGTCTTCCCGCAGATGGCATACTATACCTTCCGCACCGGCGAGTTCACAGATTCCTGCAGCGAGAACAGGTTCCGGTTCTATTTCTTTCCTTGCCTGCCTCAGCGTTGCAATATGATCCACATTTATACAAAGTCTCATGATTTTATATTTTAAATTAATTAAAAAATAACTTTATAAAAGAATCGATTCCAATCCCATATGACTGTGATTTATACCTCAAAACGGAAATAGTATCATTGAATATATTAACCATCCAGTGCAGGACAAAACAGTAGATGAAAGAATTAGCCCGCAGTGCCTGAATTCCGAGAATCAGCCCCGCAAAGATCGAAGCGAACACTTCTATTTCCGGTTTTCCCTTATGAAGAATAAAGAAAGGTATCATCTGTATAAATACTGCATAATATCCAAATTTATCTTTTAATCCGAAAAGCATGTATCCCCTCCAGAAAAATTCCCAGGCAAGCATATAGAAACCTACAAATAACTCGTAGTATAGTAAGATTTCAATATGTTCTTTTATTCTGATGCCGCCCTGCGGATACGAACGGGCAAAGCTTTCCGTACCGGAAGAAACCCATAATATTGGCAGCATAATAACCAGAAATATTATTGTCGATATGCTTCCGAACTTAAAATCACCGATCCTAAAACCAAAATCAGCAGGTTTTTTCTTCAATACAAACAAGATCAATATTATCGGGACAACAAACATTAGAAAACCATCAGCAGTGAACCAGTAGAGGGTCGAGTAGAATTTCTCATCTTCGACTTGAACCATCCTTCTAAAGAAATTAGGGTTTGCATAATGGATAGATATGAATGTAATAACCGCAACTGAAATAAAGATAAAGGATTCTTTAAAACCGAGCGATCGGATAGCAGTAATAAGCGATCTGTATTCCTTAATAATATAATCTTTCAAAGTCAGAACCTGTTCTTAATTATATACTGAATCTTATCCGGTTTAATTGAGGTTATTTCAGTGCCCTGGGGCAGGGTAAACCTGGGCGAAACGGAGCCGGTTGTATCTGCAAGCAGATCCCTGAAATCCACAAGAGCAAGTATGTTCGTATTATCCAGGGTTGAAAGCTGATCCACACCACCTTTAAGCTGTACGCTGATGAACTGGGGAATGAGCAGAACTTCTCTATCCTGAGGAACATTGGGTATTTTGATTTCGATATTTTGAAACATCTTCTCCGCTATTAACTCCACCTTTATCTTCAAATTTACCTCATCTTGTGCCCGCCAGATAATATTCGAGAGAGAATCATTCAATTTTATAAATTCATTAATACTTGAATTAATATTTTTTATGAATTGTTCTGTCGTATAGATATTGCTCAACGAATTAATTATAGAATTAGAACCTCCGATCTTGATGCTATCAGGTTCGAGCATCGGCGGCCCCACGGTTTGATAACCTTCTTTACAGTCAACCAGCACTCGCGGCACTACTTTAACATATTTTTCTTCATATCTTCCTATTTTAACAAATAATGTTTCTGGTTGTGTATATGTTATCGTCAAATTTCGCCCCAAAGAAGAATTTTCGTTTAAAATTTGTTTTGTAGGGATAATATAGACTTCGTTCATTTTGGGATTGATATCATAAAAGAATTCTGGATTCAAAGATGTTGACAATTTGATCAAATTCCACCCGCTGCCTTTAATTTTAATGTTCAGATTCAGAGGAATATAATTCGCAACCGCATAGGGTTTATTTACATTAATTCTTATAGGTATATTCCGCTGTATCTCATACGATAAATTAAGGTTTAGCGAAAGCCATAATATAATTGAAAGTATCAGGGAAGCTATGATTATATGATATCTGTATTTCATCGCTCACGAAACAAATAAGATAATTATCTGATATTTATATAAAGTACAAATATACTAAATTTCAGTTTTTAATAAGTTGTACTTATTTATCAAATATTTAGAATAATTCTCTATTAAAAAATCTAAAAATTTATGATAATACAGCGTATAATAAAACGCCGTAACCTTTATAAGCTTACGGCGTTAATAGAAATTGTGATTCTATTTCAGCACTTATTATTTGATCCTCAATTTATCCTTCCAGTTATCATCCCGAAATTCATTTTGTGCTGTAGAATTAACAAGACCAAAGTTCCCGGTAGCGTTCGTAAGATCGGCAAAAACGAACATTACACCTCCTTGAATTCTGTCATAATTCCATATCTCATAAGCACGCTGATCAGGTTCATAAGGGAACCTGTCTATATTATCAGGCTTGCCGTATGTGCAATAAACCCTTCCCCTGTCGGTTTTCCAGCCGGGTGAGAAATCAGACCTAAAATTCTGGTTGGAATATTTCATACGTTCAAAATATTCATTTTTTGCAACGTTTTTTCCTTTCCAGAACAGGAACATAAACTTTCTTTTACTTTCGATGGTCTTAAGCATATCGAATTGATCTCTCTCAATATCATTAGCCAAATATACTGCATAACCAAATTCCTCATTTACCTGTTGTTCTGTGTATTTTGCGTATTCGCTCAAAAGGTAGTCATCTTTAGCAGGCTGGTTAGCAATAGTATTTGAATCGGAATTAAAAATAATAAATTTTTTTTGATTTTTGACAATATCTGAATCTTTATCATTCAGAACTTCGATAATGAGCTTGTATGAATTAGTCTTTAAGTCACTGACATCGAAATATCCATACTCAACCTTCGAATCATGATTTATTTTGTATTTCTTAGTATCTGATTTTATTTCATTATCATTAAGATCTGTAATTTTACTGATAATGGAATAATTCTCTGATATAAATTCTTTGCGTATATTATACAGTTCAAAATAGTAATATAGCTTAGAAAGATTTTTCCCGAATAGACGTATAGGATTGGGAAGGATATCAAGCGTATTTTTATAAAAAACACTTTTGGTATCGGAAGATTTTTCAATTTTGGTTGAAAGCTGAATACAGCTCATAATGAGATTATTTTCGGAAAAACGGCTCAGGTTTACTTTATCCTCATAATTTGCAGAATCTATAGGATTATTATAATCTGTAGCTGATATATCGAAAACATACTGCCCACTATCGAGCAGGATATTGATCTGCCCTGTAAGTGTATTATTTTTGTTATAACCTGCTGTATCAAAAACATTAACCGGTACTTTAAATGTTTGTTGAACGATAGTTTTATTCAGATTTTTATCGAAAATATCAATATTTAATACTCCGTCCGCTTCGAAACCGTTATCTGTTTTAATAAAGATGAGCTGGTTTTGATAGAAAGAATAGTAAAATTCCAGGAATAATCTCGAGTCATCATTCCTGAAAGCACAATAATCATAATCAAAACGGAATTCTTTTGAATATAATTTGCTCCAGATCGACAGAAACATTAACATGAGCAAAAATATCTTTTTCATCTTTCTTTCTCAAAGAATAAAAATGGGCAACCCTTGCGGAGGGTTGCCCTTGAAAATGATATATCAGAATCTAGAATCCTACATGCAGTGTGAAAAACTGGTTTGTAGAATTGAATCCTGATTCATTCACGAGCCTGTAAGCATAATCTATTCCCAGAGTTAATCCACCGAATGGATATTGTACACCTGCACCAAACGAAGGCCCGAATAATGCTTCACCGCTTAATTTATCAGGAAAATAAGTGAAAGCACCTCTGAGGAATACATACCTGTTATAATTATATTCCAAACCGAACCTGTACTCATCGCTTGTAAAGCCTGAATTCATAAAGGTGGATGCAATAGAAACAGTGTTGTTTTTACCGAATGTCCTCGTATACCCTACACCTATTTCAAGAGTAGTAGGTAGATCGAATGCCTGCAATGTCACTCTTCTGTATGTAATATTGCCGTTTTCAGTATAGATCCTGTTAAGTCCCGGTCCATCGAAAGTTAATTGAGGTCCAAGATTTTTAAGAGCAATTCCGAAGCTGAGTCCGCTTGCACCTGCTATGTACTGCAGTCCAAAATCGAAAGCATAATCAGTAGCACTGACTTCTGCAATTCTTTCACTGATAAGTTTAATATTGGTACCGAACCGGACTTTATCAGTCATGGCTTTTGCATAACAGAGATCTGCAATAAGATATACCGGCTTAAATGTAGCACCGGTGCCTTCCGGATTTGTTTCATCCGTAACCATTATTGGTGAGCCGAAATCCAGGTTGCGAACTGAAGCTCCAATCACGCCCAGGTTACCAATTTTGGCTACTCCGGCAATATATTGCATACTCATATCGGCAACATAGTTCATGTAAGAGAACATTATGTCCGTAGACTTTGTATTGAACTGAGCAACACCAGCGGGGTTCCAATACATCGCATCAACTCCGCTGATATTTGCCAGGTTAGAACCCTGGAGTGCCGTACCAATGGAACCTAATGGTATTAATAACTCCGGTGCTGCCATTTCGCCCAAATTTTTCCTGGGGCCTGAGTAACCTTGCTGGAAAGAAATACAAAGTACAAGTATTATTAGGAATATTTTTGTGTAATTTAATTTCATTTTTTTATTGTCTCCTTATAAAGATTTTGAGTTTTCCCGCCGGAAGACCGGCGGGAAAACCTTTTTAATTACTGTTACTCTAAAAGTCTATTCTTTCCTCGGCCGTAAATATTGCAATTTTAAGCACTTTTTGACCGATACCCGGTGCATCTATCAGTACAATATACATTCCTGATGCAACGGTTACATTTTCAAGGTTAGCCATGTTCCACTGAACTGTAGAATTCAAATCATTTTTATCAATTCGTCTTATCAAATCCCCATTTAGAGTATAAATCTTTATCGTACATACTTTTGGCAATCTTCTGAATGTAATGAAATGGCCTGTGAGCGGTGTTTCAAGGTTATTGAATCCGTAATACGGGTTCGGAACAACCCTGATAGCATCCAGATCATTGTTCATTGTAGCCAGGTTTGGATCTCCAATCACCGGCTGTCTTGATTCAACTTCATAGTACAACGGATAGCCGGGTACTATTTCTGGTCTGGTGGCAGTATATGGATAAATAATAAACTGATCACCCTGTGTAAAGTTTGCGGATGAGTTGATCAATTTTGCAGACCAAGCGTACATTACATCAATTTGTGCTTGTTGTAAGAACAAATTCTTGGACGTATAAAAGATATCTGGAGAAGCATTATAATTAGAATTAAAAATATACAAGACTTTCTTGCTTCCCATAGTATCTACTGTAGGATCCCATTTGCCTGTCGGTGTAAATGTAATTGAATCTTCAACGAATGCACAATTCAGCTGCCTGTCTGTACTGGTACTATCCGTATATTCAAATTCGTATACTTTGAAGGGTACTTCTCTCATATCACGGTATTGATAATGTGAGACATCAACAGCAACGTATCTGTAAGCATTCTGACCGTTGCCGTAACCCGTAAACACTATCTTAACCTTCCTCAGATCTTTAGGAGCTAATTTTGAAGCAAACCCGACATAAGTATATTTCGTCGGATAGGACAAATTCATCGATATAGACTGCCATGGTTTGCTGAGAGGATCGATCACATACTTGGTCCCTTCAACAAATCTATGTTCAGGCGGCACATATTCCCATCCGAACTGTCTTGTCTGAACGGTATCCCTTCCTCTTCCTGTAGGGTCCTTTACTACACCCATATTGCCTGTGTAAGCAACATTGTTCCCTGAGCCTGCGCTATCATACTTGATCTTAAATACCTTAAATAATAGACCGTCATAAATTCTGGATGAATCATCGCGGACATTATTACCGGTAAACCTTAAATTCGATTTTAGTAATTGAGAAGACCCCCAATTATCAAATGACCTGTATACATTGTAAGAAGTATCGGGATTATTGAAAATTATCCTGTACTTTGCGTTCTGCAGTAATTCCTGCGCTTGTACGATAGGTATCACCCCAAGGTCTCTTCTTGATGTATTCAGAGTATCACCATTACGATAATAGTATTGTGTACCTGCTAAGGGTGCCTCCGGAGTTAATGTCATCAATTGAGCCAGAATTGAGTTACGTATCATTGCCATACCTCTGGCATATTTAGTATCATAGGCATAAGCACTCACAATAAATTTATAAGTATTTCCGTAAATTAGATCCGTTCTATTGCTGTGTTCTTCAGGAAATTGAGTAGAATTTATTGTAATGCTCCTGCTGATCCCTGACCCCGGAAAGCCTGATGGAGCATTCATTTTATACGGCGGCATAACCTGGAAGCCGGCATAAGTAAAACCTGCAGGAAGTGTATCCACAATAAAGCCGACTGTATCTTTAAGATCATAGATTTGAACCAGTTTGATATCATTATTTATCTCTTCGGGTTTATAGAGATCCGGAAGAGATGATGCAGATGGTCTTACTTCGTAAATTTCATATCCTTCAAATCTGTAAAATGCAGAATCTATAGGGTGTCTGAAGAGAGTATCCTGGTAGTTGTAGTACTCTGATGTATCACCCCATGTTAGCGTTAATGAAAATGACCCCAAATTATTGAGCTGAGATGTACTCGCATGAACTATAGGCGGAGGTGGGGGCGGGATCACGTTAAAGTGAGCATCAAAGATTTTCTGGGCTATGATATCGACCTGTTTTAACTTTGTAACTGAATTTAAGTTATTTGTTCCTCTTGCTACAAACTGAGCAAGTGTGAATGTCTGTTGTTCACCCGAGCCCATATTAAAATTATCTGCACCTGAATTAAAAATAAATCGTCTATCACCAAAAATATTCACCGGAACAATCGTTCCTGTGTATACATGCGGTCCCCCGCAGTTCTGAACAGCGCCTGAGGGATTACCCGGAACACCCTCATTCCAGCCAACACCCGTTTCCGGGTCACCCGGATAAGTATATTTTGTTACATAAGTTGAATCACCGCCGGGAGGGAAAACCCACGGAGTTTGGTCTTTTTTAATACCCTGCAGCAAATAATAAGCCGGTAAGGCTTCGCCGTTCGGGTCTTTTTCACACGTAGGTCCCGCAGTACTGGTATTTGTGAAATATACGAAAGAAGTCATACCCAAAGTATCCGGCGGGTCAACACTGTGGTTGACCGGGCTTGTAAAATAGTCCATACCGAATGACGGTGGATCTAACCCATAAGATACACCATTACCTGTTCCATCCATGTTCTCACCATTGTAAACGTAACCTAAGCCTAATGAAGTATCACATCCAATAAAGTCATCATTCGGGTTACCAAGATCGGGATCAACAGTAATACCTATATAAAGATGCATCCAATCGTGCTTGCTTTTATTGATCACAACCCAGTTGACAAATTCAATATCTTCCAATCCCGGTGAATTATAGGCCCAGGCAGTTAAATGTATTTCGGAATACATCGGTTTTGTTCCGCCTCCAAAACCCTCACCTATCTTGTGTTCTTCGGGAAATCCATCGGTCAACACACCGAATAAGGTTTGTGAGGCATCTTTCATACCTGGTTTATCGATCCCGGGATCATACTGACCGTTACGGTTAACATCCACATAAGGTGCTCCAAAAGGAGTCATTTCACCCCATTGAGCATAATCGGGATTGCTGTTATTATCTGTAGCACTTACTTTATAGATCCTGAATCTCGAATCGGTTTTAGCTACAGGCATTGATGCTGAAGTATCTATGTAGCCGGGAGCATACTCACCTTTATATGAGCACATAGCCTCCCTTAGTTCCGCTGGATTGGGAGGAAATGTAATATAGCATCCCATGGAAAGACCTGCGGTAAAACAGGCATATTTCCCTGTTCCTTTAGGCCACATCAATCCAGGAAAATTAACCTGCCTCTCATCCTGGTTAAATATACCTGTATTATAAAACCAAGTACTAATATTATTCGGATCCAGTCCGATCTGCTGTACAACAACATCAGATATGGGAACAGGTGTACGATTTGGATTATCCCCGTTCTGATTTAGCCTCGGTCTTGAGTAAACGAAAGAACTGAAGCTTATTATTAACAGAAGATATAATAAAAATTTTTTTCTAACTTTCATTTGAGATTATTGTATAAATTTTATGATAATTAGCTAATTAATTATAATATTAATTATTTATATGTTCATTCTGATACCAAACCTGATCTGTCTTGGCGGACCCCAGTTGAACGGATTTTGAATACGCAATCTATAGTTATCCACATAACCCGGTATTGTATTAGCAATAGATCCCTGCGTGGTATTAAGATAACCATCGTCGTCAGGTCTGCCTGTTCCTTCCCATACAGTTTCGATTAATTGATTATTCATCAGATTGGTGACATAAACATAGAAATTCCAGCTCGTTTTCCAGATGTTAACAGTCTTATCTATTTTAAGATCTATTGAGAAGTTCCAATCTGTATAAACTGAATTTTTGGGTGATGTTGCTTCACCTGAAGAGGGCTGGAACGGCTGGGTCGGTAATAATCGCGAAGTATACGGTCTTCCACTGTTAAAACTAAATAGAACGTTAAAACCCAGGTTTTTAAGTATCTGTCCCATTGTTCCTTTGGGAACATCACTCTCACCGAATCTGTAATCAAGATTAACACTTCCAGTGTGTCTCTGATCAAATGCAAGCGGGAATGTAAATTGCGGATACGCATTCTGCTGGTTGACCAGATTAATTTTTTCAGTCGGGGTAGAACCGGTTCCCGAAGCGTATAATAAAGTATAGGATATATCAGCCGCAAACCTGTTGTATCTCCTTAAGCTAAGGTAGAATTCAAGTCCGCGTGATACACTGAAATCCGAATTTTGATATATTGTATATCCGATGGGTACATATTGTGAAGCAAGTACTTTATTTACTCCTATCTGATCCTGCGTTGATCTATAGTAAGCGGTTACACCCATGTTCAGATAATCTCCCACCGTTTGTTTTACACCGACTTCATAAGAAGTGAGCTTTTCCGGAGTAAGTGATGAATTCTCGGCAACATCCTGCAGGGATGTCTGGAAGAACTGCGAGAATGCTATCCTATTGGTATACAAATAATCCAGCGGAGGCATCTGAATGAATTTGCCGAACTGAGCAACGAATATTGTTTTCTCTGTAACAGGGAATGAGAAACCCAGACGCGGGCTGACTGAGATGTTCGCTTTGCTCTGCTGATAAACGCTGCTGGGTAAAAGTGAACCATCGGGACCTACAACTACATTAACGTCCTTGAGAACTTCTCCATTAACATTCAAATAATCAATCCTGACGCCTCCATTAAATGAGAAATCAGGAAAATCGACCTTATCTCTGAGGTAAAAAGCACCTATCAGAGGATGTCTCGGATTAACATCATCTCCCTGCACAATGTGGTTGCCGAACTGATCAACGATATCATAACCGTATCCTTTCATACGTGCACCTGAACCCGAATACCATAGATTTATCTGTTTCTCAAGATTCGTGCCCGTTGCAGTATCATAATTGTTCTGTGCAACTGAAGGTGAATAGAATTCCATTTTTTGAAGTATGTGGTACCTGTATTCACCGCCGAACTTTACTTCATGATTACCGAATTTCTTTGTTAACAAAGCCCAGGTAGCATCCAGTTTTCCGCCCCAGTAGCTGACTTCAGACAGGTGATAAAAGTTATAAGGAGTTCCGTACTGTCTGAATATTCCTGTAGGATCCAACTGTTTTTCCCCGCCTTGTGTTGCCAGGCCGGGAACGTAGTTTGTATCGCCTACCTTGAATATGTTTCTCCATGCAGAACTATAAAAATCGGGTGCGCCTTTAAAAAGAGGCGTGAATTCCGGATCACCGAATTCGAGTCTGGTTTTGTAATAATTACCCTGTAATTCATAATAGAATTTGTTGTTCACGGTATGACTTATCCTGGCGAAAACCTGCATATCCTGAGATGAGTTGTATCTCCATCTTTGTGAATCGTATCCGAGGAAACTAGCCTGGTAAGATCTATTCCAGTTATCGGTATAAGATATACCGCCTTTTAGCTGGATAGGGATCTTAGTATTTTTGATTTCTGACAGGTCGATAGCCAATCTGCCGTTCACATTCCAGAGCCTTGAGCTTAAGTTAGGTATAATTCCATTATCATAAAGCTTGTCTGCGATCCAGCTCGGACTGCTGTTCAATAAAAATTGTCTTTCGACTCCGCCGAAAAAGTTTATAACTTTCGATAAACCTTTAGTTGGAATTAACGGACCGCCAAGAGTCGCGTTATAAAGATTGTAACCCTGAGAATTAGTTCCTATCCAGTTTTTATTGGTGAGAACATCCGAAATTACTTCAACAGAACCTAAATAACGGTTTGTACCGCTCTTTGTAGTTACGTTGATAACTCCGCTCAATGCGTTACCGTATTCTGCACCAAATCCGCCAGTCAAGACTGAAATTTCTTGCAGCTGGCTGTTTGATACGTAAGCTGTTGATGAACCGTCAACCGGGTTTGTAGTCGAAACACCATCAACGATTATCAGGTTTTCACTGCTTCTGCCGCCCCTGATATTCAATGCTGTACTCTTTTCGTCCTGGATGACACCTGATGTTTTAGCAGCAATATTTTGAATACCATGGATACCCTGATTATCGATTTGCTGGCTTTCAATCAACCTGCCGCTTTGTTCGACGTCGATACCCTTTCTTTGAGCAATAATTTCAAGAGTATCGGTTTTGACACCTGCTTCAGCCATCTCAAAATTAACTTGCGTCTTTTGATCGACTGAAACCCTAATACCTGTTTGCCTCGAAGCTGTGTAACCTACATATGTGCAAATTAGGCTGTATGTTCCCACATCCATATTTAAGAACACATATCCACCATTGGCATCTGTTTCAACCCCTTTTGAAGTACCTTCAATTTTAATAATTGCGCCTGCTATAGGGGTTTTATCTTTGGCATCTATCACAGTGCCGCCGATGCTGCCTGTTGTTTGAGAAAATATTTCTGTGGGTAATAAGGATAGGATAAAAATAAAACCAATAAGGGCAGTAAGTCTAAAGAATGTAAAGACCCTCATTTTACCTCCAATAAATTTAAAGTTTGTTAATTAACAATGTCGCATGCCCTATCGTATTCATGCACGATAGGGCATGCTAAAATCAAGAAAAATCGAAATTATTTAACTAAGACCATTTTTTTAGTATCCGAAAAAGAGCCTGCGTTTATCGTATAGAAATAAATACCGCTTGGCAAATTTGAAGCATCAACAACGACTACCTTAGTTCCGGCTGATTCCCTGCCGTTAACTAAAGTCATTATTTCTTTTCCAAGAACATCATAAACCTTAATATTAACGAACGTTTCTTTCGGTATGGAATAAGTAATATTAGTCGTTGGATTGAACGGATTCGGATAATTCTGTTCCAACCTGTATTCTTTCACTGTCTCATTATTGTTTCTGATACCGATCAAAGTTGCATCCGTTATTTTTCTGAATATCAACGATGCTCTTGATTCCGGAGCATTATCACTGAATGCAAAGCTTCCCGGCTGCGGATCTTTCTGATATACTATGTAGACAGTATAATATCCACCCTGATTCGGGGCAACCCTGTTTATACTTGCGTATCTTTCGTCAAATGAAGTCGGTCCGCTGTTTGTAACCTGTATCGGAGCGGAGAATATCATATCAGATGTCTTGGCATACTGATAAAATATGTGCATTTTATTGAATGTGTTCAAAGTATCATTTGCGAACGGCACTGAATATGATATGAATATATACTGCTGGTCATCCGAAAGCGCAAAGCAAGGATGATCGAAATTAGCCATAAATGCCTGAGCAACCATTTCATCGGGGATCTGTGGTATCGGATTAACCGGTGAAGTATGCGTGCCCGCAATGATCTGCGGATCGGTAGCATTTTTGCCAACCATCAACCTGCCGTTTACATACATACGGCTAGGTCCTAATGAATTGAAAGCCCAATAATAATTGCCCGCTGCATCCATTATTACATCACATGAACCATTCCAATTAGATACAATTGAATCTCCATTAATAATGTGTGGATCGAACAATAAAACAAATGAGCCCCATGTTACACCATTGTCTGTTGAAAGTACGGACCAAATTCGTGACGTTCCCCAATTACCAGCAGTTTCCCGATATGGATTATCAAGAATTATCGCTTTACCGCCAGGTCCATTGTTGAACGATAATGACTGATTTGCCTGTCCGGTAACTCCTGCCGGTGACACCAGCCTGTTATATGCAATAAATAAATTTGTTGTTGAATTGAACACAGCCGCAGCAATCGAATCGGTTGCAGCTGACTGATAAGTATCTCCGCCTTCTAGCATATTCCCGTTTGTCAAACGAGATACCTGACACCATGCAAAATTTGGCGGTACCGCCACTCCATTGAATGAACCTGCACCCGGTGCAATATCGTAATTGATATAACCACCAGCAGGATAAGGTGTGCCTACAGAATAGTGATTTCCTACTACTCCGCTGCCGTCAGATTTGCCATGGACACAAGGAAACCCGCTTTTCACAGTAGGATACGAACCAAGATCGCTCCATGTTGCGCCATCGTCATCGCTAAACGCAATTTTCGTCCTTCTTGAACCAGCGGGATCTAAAGAATCAAGTCCTGTCATATAATCTGCATACATTATCGTATTTGAATGTCTGTAAAGATGATGTGATTGTTCCCCGTTCATCTGATAATCATAATATCCGGATAATCCCGTAACAGGAATTTCAGGGCCGATTATAGCTCCGTCAACCTCTTTTGAACCCTCAGGAACGATCTGGTCATGAACGAACAGAGGATTGGTGTGAACATATTGTGAATTCGGATTCCGATCCAATCCATCATATGGTACACCGGCTCTATCCGACTTGATGTTGTTCCCCGGGTTCTGGTTCCAGAAAACAAACGCAAAAGCTGTCAGAGCAATAACACAGCATATCAGTATTTTTCTGAACATCTTTTTCTCCTTTGTATTATTTATTTAAATTAAAATAATTTATTAAATAGTAAAAATAATTTTGTTAAATAATCACTAAAATCAATTGTTTCGTTTCAAAATTATTTAATTTTGAACAATATTCACTACCTCAATATAACAGATTAATAAAATCTTGTCAAGTATATTATTCAAAAATTTACCTAATATAACTGCTCATTAAATAATATCTTGCAAATTAATAATAATTATTTTATAACTATCTACTTTTTCCTATTAAACAAATAATATGATTTTAAGCTGAAAAATACAAATAATTCTGGTGGAATTCCCGGTATCAAACCTTATTTATATTAACAAAAATCCTCTTTTTAAAAATTAATTAGTCCAGATAAGAAAGCATATATTTACATGCTTAAACTAAAAATATTATCATCAATTTTCTGTCAATCTTCACAATTTTTATGAATTGCTATACTACTCTATTATATATAGATTTGTTTATTTATGGTAACCATCATCGATAAAATCAACAGGAGAATAATTTATTTCTTTTCGGAGATAGGGGAAATAGCGATCCTCATCTTAGGCATTATAAAATGTACACCCCGTGTTTTCAGGGACAGAAAATTAATACTCGAGCAAATGGAGCATGTCGGTGTTAATTCAATACCACTTGTTATAATCATCGGTTTCTTTACAGGAGCAGTCTCTTCCTGGCAAGCTGCATACCAGTTCAAGGGTTTTATTTCATTATCATACCTGGGATCAGCAGTAAGCAAAGCTATATTTATAGAACTCGGACCCGTACTGACCGCAATAGTTCTTGCCGGACGTGTAGGTGCTTCGATAGCAGCCGAGCTGGGAACAATGAAAGTAACCGAACAGATAGATGCACTGGAATCGCTGGCAATTAATCCTGTCCGGTATTTAGTAACGCCCAGGTTTTTAGCTTGTATAGCAATGCTGCCTGTGCTGACAATATTCGCGAACTTTATTGCTATTATGGGAGCCTTTGGTGTTGCCAACTTCTTTCAGGATGTTAGTTTCCAGATTTTTTTCGGAAGTATAAAAAGAGTTTTTGAAATGAAAGACATTTACGGTGGAATAATCAAATCGGTTTTCTTCGGTGCTTCGACATCAATAATCGGATGTTATGTCGGATTGAAGACTGAAGGAGGAGCTGAGGGTGTGGGAAACTCTACCATCCGTGCATTCGTACTGGCAGCAGCAATGACACTGATACTGGATTACGTTTTATGGACAAATCTATTCGGAGGTTAATCGATATTAGTTAATCCTGGTTCGTGTATAAAGTACGAAACGAGATTAAAACATTTCCAGCAGTGTTCTAGCCATCACTATTTTCTGTACTTCGCTGGTGCCTTCACCAATCGTGCAGAGTTTCACGTCCCGGTAGAATTTTTCCGCGGGATAATCCTTGATGAAACCGTACCCGCCGTGAATTTGCACGGCCTCATTGGCGCAGCGTACTGCCACCTCGCTCGTATAAAGTTTGGCCATCGAAGACTCCCGAGTAGTCTTCTTCCCAGTATCTTTCATGGCCGCGGCGCGCAGCGTAAGGAGACGGCCAGCATCGATCTCCACCGCCATATCTGCCAATTTCCACTGAATACCCTGAAATTCGGCGATTGCCTTTCCGAATTGCTTGCGCTGTTTGGAGTATTTGAGGGCACACTCGAATGCCCCCTGTGCCATGCCGAGCCCTAGAGCAGCAATTGAGATCCGACCACCGTCTAGCACACGCATGGCATCAATGAAACCGTTGCCTTCCTTCCCCAGTAAGTTCTCTTCCGGAATGACACAGTCTTCAAATATTAGTTCCGC
>JBEKSX010000010.1:0-74330 GCA_049516635.1 Ignavibacteria bacterium
GTATCTGTGTTGTACCCGGCTCGGGTTTCGGGCAGCTGCCGGGAACATTACATTTCCGAACAACAATATTACCTCCCCGCAATGAGGTCGAAGAACTGGTGAAGAAGATAAAAGAATTTCATAAAAGATACGTTGAAAAGATGAAAAAGGAAGAAATTTAATAATTAACAACAATGATGAAAAATCCAAAACTCAAAAAAAAATTAAAACGTACTTCAAGAGCGCGTTATACGTACTTTCTTACAACCATTTGCACTGAAAACGGGAATGAATATTTCGGCAAGATGAAGAACGGGAAAATGGTATCGAGTAAAACTGGAGAAATAGCGAAAGAGATATGGGAAGCACTGCCGGCACGCTATGAGAAAATTAAATTAGATAATTATATTATTATGCCCAATCATTTGCATGGAATAATATATTTCGAAGGTTCAAACGTTGCAAAATCTGTACTTAAAGCACTGGAATTGTCGATAAAGGCAATTGAAGGGTTCAGAAAAACTGTTAAAGATACAGTTCACAGCTCAAATCCCAGGACAAAATTCTGTTGGGCTAAAGATTTTAATATCTATACAATTAAAGACGAGGGCGAATTATATGATATGCGTTATTACATCGAAAAGGAAGCATTGAAATGGGAATTTGACAGCGAAAATACAAAGAATAAGCTATATATTACCCAAAGCAAGAAAAAATAATATTAGTACTCACTTCACAATCTCCATAGCACAGATCAAGCTATGCCCACAGCCAACCGCATCAGGATAAGACATTTCTATATTTCTTAATATTATAGCTATCTGCGGGTCTATAACACTGGCCCAGAAATCCACAACCGGGAACCTGTCTGCATTCCTGAAAAGCCAAGTTAAGAATTTTAGCTCATCACTCATGACTTCTATATCTGTATTTTCCAGGAAATTTTTTACCTGCAAATCATCACGGTGAACCAGAGCTTCAAGTAAAATAATGATCCTGTTCCATTGGCGCTGATAGTCCGTCAGCCTGTCCCACACTTTTCCGTTGATGTTTTTGAACTTATCCAGATGGTCAAGCTCAATTTTCAAATGCCGTACCTCAGCTCTCTCGTCATTGTCTAAAAGGCGGTTTACCTGGTACCTGTATGGCATAGGTTTATTGCTCAACAAGCCTGAATCGATCAGCCTGCCGACGAATATACTCCTGTCCGTAAAGGAAATACTTTCAAGCTTTACCCCGGCTTTCGATGCAGCGCTAAGTAAATGATTCTTCAATCCTTCTATACTCCAGAAAGCTAAATCGATCCATTCAACATTGTGATAGTTCTTTTTCCCGTTCAGCTCGAGGTAACTGAACGAATAAGGAAGCATGGTTTTGGTTTGAGACCAGTATTTTGGCCATGCCGGGCAAAATTTGCCCAGAACATCAAATACAAGTACCGAACCGGAATGTGAATGGTTAAATATTTGAAGTAATAAGTTTTCGAGCTGCCCGGGTTCAAGAAAAGAGAGGGAGCCATAGGTTGAAAGGTAAATATCGTATGATTTACCGTCCAGAATATTGGAGGGAAGTCCATTCTCAAGATTTGCATACTCGAATTTAATATTAGGGTTTTGCGGATATTTCAATTTACCCCGTTCTAATTCCTGTTTATTGATATCAATACCGTTGTATTCTTCAACATTGGAAGGCATTAAGATAAAATCACTGCCCACATTATCCTTTTGGGAGGAGCAGGGAATATGAGTCAGCAGTTCATATCCGTCACCGCTTCCGGATCCCATATCGAGAATGCGTACATTTTTAGCAGTGCTCACGATCTTTTCTATGTACGGACGGCAAGCCATTTTGATCACAATATCTTCCCAGAATTTCCTTACATAATCTTTTCTTCCGGAAAGACCGCTTGCTTCGCTTCCATAATACCCGATGGAAACAGCAGTTTCATAAAATTCTGCTCTCGTGGGTTTTGTATTTTTCATTAATTATAAGAAAACTGATAAATAGAGATGCTGACGGATTAAGATTATTTTTGTATAGAATCCAGCCATTGTGATTTTATCCTGCGAATTGAAATACTTATACATATTGTCACATAGTAAAACAAATTTGAAATCATTTAAGTTTAACATCAGGTGGATTTAGGAACAAGAATAAAGCGAAAAATTTTTGAGATAAAAACCTGGTAAACTTAATTAGAATAAAATATTAGCAGGAAATATATTGCGGGTTTTGTTTAATTATCAATAGCAAAAACTTTTTTAAGGCTAAAAAGCACAGGTTCATGATAACCCCAAGTGTAAAATAATCTAAGCCGATTTCTTTTGCTGTTTATAACCGGACTCAATAATATCCAGCTCTTCAATAATTTCCTCACCAAAAAAGTATTGAATCTCTCCCCTGGCACCCTGATAAAGTGTAGAGCCCTCGCCCATACAGACAAGCGATTTCTCCTCTATTTCTTCGGGAATTAACAACACCCCCTCAAAATACGTAATAGGAAATACTGAACAGAAGAACGGTTTCAGCTCGTGATAATCGAACCCTTTATCCAGTGCAAAGCTGTGGAGCATGCAGCCTCTTCCATCGGGATTGAGAAAAATGCAGGCATCCTTCCTCCTGCTGGTACGTGTGTATATATGACCGGGATATTCCGAATCCCACTTTCTTTTTTTCTTATAAAACCAGTCCTTACTCCTTATATGAGTATATTTTTCAAGCTCTTCTTTGTGTTCCTGTATTCTATCTACATTAAGCATATCAATATCTGCACCATAGGAACAACACTGGTCATTACAGAATGTACACTGCAAACAATGCCTGAAATATTTTATCTTAAATATATCTGTATCCACAGAATGGATCACCGGAAGTCCATAAATCGAAGGATAACTTTTTTTTAGTCTAATAACCATACAATGAAAGGTTCAGGATTTTAAGTTTACAAAATTTTACGGTCTGCAAATGTCAAAACTTTGATTGTAACAATATTTATCATTGCAATTTTAGTTCCGAAGTGCAATGAGGACAGCGGGTTGCTTCTACCGGAATGGTCATTTTGCAATGTGGACATTCTTTAGATACTGGAGCTTCCGGTAAGTTAGGACTCCTTAACCTGTTGAACTGCTTGATAACAAGGAAGATTGAAAATGCAACTATAAAGAAATTAATGATCGTATTGACAAAAAGACCATAGTTTAATGTTACAGCTCCACCCGCTTTAGCTTCCGCCACAGTGTTGAAATGTTGCCCCCAGATAGTGACAAACATATTTGAAAAGTCAACTTTTCCCAGTAGCAGACCTATTGGAGGCATAATTATATCATTTACAAGGGAGTTGACAATTCCTCCGAAAGCCGCTCCTATAATAATTCCTACAGCAAGATCGAGAACATTTCCTTTAACAGCAAATTCTTTAAATTCTTTAAACATAGATTGATATTAATTGTTAAAATTATATTAATAATAACCGAGTTTGTAATTTCTGAAGCCATTTATTGTTTCTCTTGCACTTACCTTCAAAATAGTTGCAACCGGAATCGCAATGAGGGCACCGAACGCTCCCAGGAGCTCATTACCCAGCAGAAGAAGAGCTATGATAGTAATAGGATTCATATCTGCACTCTTAGAGAATATATAAGGCTGTGCAATTGAATTATCGAGCAGGTATATAATCGTGAACATGAGAACGATCGGGAGCACCATATGAAAATCTCCATACTGGATAATCGAAATGAGAATAGCCGGAATCCCTCCTACAATGGGGCCTGCATAAGGTATCAGATGACCAAGGGCAGCAACCGTACCTATTATGAGAGCATTATTAATTTTCAGGATGCTTAACCCGAGGGCTGTAAGCACACCTACAAAGAGAGCATCAAAGAGCCAGCCCCTTACATACATACTTAACTGTTTATCTATCTTATCCAGTATATTGATCGTCATTTCAAAATACTTATTCGGAACCAGGTTGATAACGCTGTTCTTAATTTTTCTCCTGTCACGGAGAATAAAAAAAGTTATAAATGGTATGATAAAGATCAGAAATGCAGTAGATAAAGCACCGGCTACAACATCCTCTAATTTGATTAATGAGCCTTTCAGATTATTTTCTATTTCTTTTGCGATATCACCTCTTTTCAGGAACGGTAGGGTTCTTTCAAGCCAGTGTTCGAGATCTTTTATTTTATCGGATAATTCCAGCTCTTTATATGATGCTTTTAAAGACGATGCCTGCTCAACTATACTGGGCATGAAAAGATCGACTGTAATCACTATCACAACTGTTATAAGAACATATATCAACAATATGGAAA
Organism: Ignavibacteria bacterium; assembly: GCA_049516635.1. GTDB lineage: Bacteria > Bacteroidota > Ignavibacteria > Tepidaquicellales > OLB5 > JBEKSX01. The sequence continues at coordinate 4,296 of JBEKSX010000010.1, forward strand.
GCGTTCTGTTCAAACCTACGCTTTCAAAATAGTCAACGATCGGGTTCAGTATCAGCGCTATGAGGAGACAGATTATGAGCGTAATAAAAATATTTGTAAACAGAGCTGCAAATATGGTTATTATCAATAATGGAATGAGAAGGATGAAAAATTTAGCCATCCCGCTCAACGGTTTATTTGCTCTTAACTGAGGGGTCATGAGGTAATATTCTCGTTTATAATTTCATTAATAATATCGAATTCATACCCTTTCCTGGCGAGAAAATCAAATACTTTCCGTTTCTTCCGGTTGATATCTTTATCTTTTAATTTGGGAAAATATTTTTTAAAGTTCATATAAGCAAGTTCTTTCACATTTAAAGAGGAAAAAACTTCATTTAATACTTTTTCACTCACCTGTTTGGGTATCTTTTTCTGAAAGAGTTTCTGCAAGATCGCTTTCCTGCCGAGAGGTTTATTACCTATAAAGCTCTGTATCAGCTGCCGCGAGAACTCTTCATCATTTATCAGCCCGAGCGATTGCAGGTGCCCGATCACTCTATCTGCCGTCCCCGGGGAAATGCCTTTAGAACGCAGCTTGTCTGTGACCTCTGCCTTGCTTCTTATCCTGTATGACAGGAAATCGAGTGCACATTTATTTGCATAAACATACTCGTCAAATTTGATAAGCTCCTGTACGGTGTCTTGTGTAATCTCATCATTTACTCTTAGCCCGAACTTCAGGAGAGTATCTTCCGATACTCCTACAAGGAACACATCATCTGTATAAATACTCCATCTTTTTTTGTTGCGCTTTTGCTTTTCTATCCTTGTGATGATCACAATTATTTCACTTCACTTTTTACTTCGATTTGGACTTAGCGTGGGTAGGCTCTTTTTCTTTAGCTTTGGAATCACCCTGTTCCGGTGCTGCAGCCACAACTTCGAGTCCCAGCGCTGACCTGACATCATTGGTCAATTTAGCGAGGAGGTCAGGGTTCTCCAGCATAACTGATTTTACGCCTTCCCTGCCCTGCATCCGCTGACCCTGGTATCCGAACCAGGCACCTGATTTTTGAATGATGTTCATATTCACGGCCGTATCTACAATGTCACCGAGCTTTGAAATCCCTTCATTATATAAAATGTCAAATTCCACTTCTTTGAATGGAGGTGCCACTTTATTTTTAACGACTTTCACTTTAGTTCTATTGCCTATCACGTTTGTGCCGTCTTTAATAGCCGCCACTCTCCTGATATCAAGTCTTACTGAGGCATAGAACTTTAGTGCTTTACCGCCGGTTGTGGTTTCTGGATTACCGAACATAACACCTATCTTTTCACGAAGCTGGTTCGTAAAGATGAGCGAAAGATTAGATTTAGAAACTGCAGCAGTTAGTTTTCGCAGGGCTTGAGACATCAGCCTCGCCTGGAGTCCCATATGCGAGTCGCCCATCTCACCTTCGATTTCAGCACGTGGAGTAAGTGCAGCAACCGAGTCGATTACTATTACATCCAGGGCATTACTCCTCACTAGAGTTTCCGCAATTTCAAGAGCTTGTTCCCCGTATTCGGGCTGTGAGATCAGTAGGTTTTCCACATCTACCCCAAGTCTTTTTGCATATCCCGTATCGAGAGCATGCTCGGTATCGATGAAGGCAGCTAAGCCGCCGTTCTTTTGTGCTTCTGCGATCACGTGAAGGCTCAATGTCGTTTTACCGGAGGATTCCGGACCATATATTTCGATTATCCTGCCCCGCGGTATACCCCCGACACCAAGTGCTGCATCAAGAGAGATAGAGCCTGTAGATATCGTATCGATCTTGGCTATGACACCATCACCCAGTCTCATAATCGAGCCTTTACCGTGATTTTTTTCTATCTGATCGATTGCGATCTGCAGTGATCTCAGTTTCTGTTCATAATCTGACATTCTTGTTTGCCTTTCTATTATTTATCTATTAATAATTATTTTTTTTTCTTTAAATGACTAATTTTTTTAATATAGTCCGGACCGGTTCCGCAGCACCCTCCAATAATTTTCACTCCGAGATCTTTCCACAATAATGCAAACTCATAGTACTTATCGGGTGTGACTGACTTTCTAAATGTGCTGCCACCTGACTGGTCTATTTCTCCTATGTTTGCGTAAACTCCCAGAGTAATATTTGTAAGGCTTTTGAGCATTTTGATAACAGGCTCTATACGGACAGGATGAATGCAATTTATCATAACAGCTATAGGAGTAAATTTTTCGATTATCTTAACAGCATCACTTATCAACTCGCCCGATAACAGCTCTTTATCATTTTTGCAGAGTAAACTTATGCAGTATTCTCTGCCTGTTTGATGGATCTGATTAACCACTGCCGATATTTCCCTGATAGAATTCATTGTTTCGGCAAGAATAAAATCTACACCTGCATCCAGAAGATTTAAGATGTGTTCATTATGTTCGGTACATAATGTATCCGTATCGGGAACGAGATCCGGTCTGTAACAATCTTCAAGAGGCGCTACTGATCCTGCTATTAATACATTATCGTTGGTAATGAGGACGGCTTCTTTTGCAAGATCGACGGCAATCTTTGTAAGTTCCCGGGCTGTTCCGTCAAAATTTAATCCCTCATGCTTATATCCCGCTTTCTCGAATGTTCTTCTTTGTGTCCTGAAGGTATTTGTAGTGATAATATCTGCACCGGCATCAATGTTATCGATATGTATCTGCCTGACCGTGTCAGGCTTCACTATAAGAGCCCTGGCACTCCACAGTGGTAAGGAAATATCAATATCCCTGCTTTGCAGCTCGGTCCCCATTGCTGAATCAAGAATTATAACATTTGAATTTTTTAGTATCTGGGATAGGTTTTTCATATTACTTACGCAAAAAATACCGGAGCAGCCAAAATATCAATGTAAGAATCACGCTTAGAACAAGAGATGTAACTATGGGAAAATAGAATGAAAAATTTTCTCTTTTTATTATAATGTCCCCGGTCAACTTCCCGAATATATTTAATTTAGGGAAATATGTAATGAGGATCCCCGTTATTAGTATTATGCTTCCAAGCAAAATAATGTATTTTCCTATGGACTGCAATCTAAAAAATAAATTGTCTTGATTTTACAGAGAGTTTATAATTTTTTTTAGTAAAGGAGAAAAAGCTTTTTCAGCTCTTTCTCTGTTCTCACGCTGTTCACCGGCCGGGATCTCGCACAACCGGTCGGCAACAAGCTCCCTCGATATCATACCGAACGCCATAACATTCATACCCGCATGAACGGCTGCCAGGTTTTCGGGAATCAGACTGTAACCAAGAACGTCAGCACCTATCTCTCGGAAAAACCTGCATTCCGCCTCCGTTTCCGTCTCAGGTCCGGTAATACCAAGGTATACCGAAGGAAAGAATTTAACCTTATCATTGATGAACACTTTTTCGGCTGTATTATAGAATTTAGAATCATACGCATTGCTCATATCCGGAAATCTTGTTCCCAGAGTATCATCATTTTCTCCGATTAGGGGGTTATCCCCCATCAGGTTTATATGGTCATAGATCAAGGATATTCCACCTATTTCAAACCTGGGATTTAAATATCCAACTTCATCTATTAATATCAAAGTTTTGATCCCGAGTTCCTTGAGAACATAAATTGGATGTGCAACATCTCTCATTTCATAGCCATTGTAAGCATTAAATCTTCCATTAAGGAAAATAATATTTTTAGCCGAACTACCCGCATTTACAATTAAAAATTCACCCTTGTTTTCCGCAATGTCACCTTCGAAATCCGGAGGTATTTTTTCAAATGGAAATCTTCTGATTATTTTGAATTCTCTTAAGAAGTACGGATCCCTATACGAAATAACGCCAATCTCACATTTTTTCTTGAAAGGGAAATTAGCTTTAATATTGTCAACCGATGATAAAATTTTCTTTTTCTGTTCTGTCATAGATTTTTACAATCCACTAATATATTAAAATTAATAAGCTAAAAAACTATATTTGCCGGATTATATTTTCCATCAATAAAGTCAATTTTGGCTCAGCTTTGGCTGCAGTCTCGATAATATCTTCGATCACCGCAGGTTTTAGTGAGTCGGGAAAACCAACATCTGTGATGATTGAAAAACCAAGCACTTTAAACCCGCCATTTTTCGATGCCAGGGCTTCAGGTATGGTCGACATACCCACTACATCAGCTCCCGTTTTTCTGACCATCCTGTATTCAGATCTTGTTTCGAGGTTTGGACCGCTTAAAGCACAGTATACTCCTTTACGGACGGGAATATTATATTCAAGCGCGGTCTTTTCAGCAATTTCTATCAAACCCGGGTCATATATCCGTTTATTTGAGGAACTGATTTTCTTCTTTTTTAGAGGCGTATCGAATAACAGATTAATATGATCGCACATGATCATCAGATCTCCCCGATGATACGTAGGATTCACGGCACCGCACGCATTGGATACAAGCAGTGTATCAATACCAAGTTTCTGCATTACTAGAATTGGATAAGTAACTTCGTCAAGAGAATAGCCTTCATAATAATGGAATCTTCCCTGCATTATCATGGCATCGTGATCTGCAATACTTCCGAATATTAAATTGCCATGGTGGAATTCAACTGTGGATACAGGGAAATGGGGGATATTTTTATAATCTAAACGATGCTTGATTTTTACATCCCGTACAAGTCCGCCCAAACCTGTCCCTAATACGATTCCCAATTTAGGTGAATAATCTCCGATCTCACGATTAATACATTCGAGCGATTCATCAACTTGTTTCGAATCGATGGGCATAAACGTAGTTTAGGGTGTATTTATTATTTTTAACTACCGGGGTATCTGTATGAAGTGAAAAATTATTCCCGGCGCAACAGGTTACTTAGATTCATCAATATTCAGGTCTATCCCGAAATCTTTTTGCTCTTCTTCCTTTTCGGTTGAAACGTTGGTTAACGGAGTAACATCCGAATCCATATGAAATATCTTCCGGTTTTTAGAATATTCCTCTATTAAATTCAATTTTTCAATTAGGTAATTTCTTATATCCTCGATGATATTTTCGTTCTTGATCCTCAATTCTTCAAGTTCCTGTCTAAGATTCATTATTTCTTCCTGCGCCTGAAGTTTTGTTTTAGATGAGATAATTTCAGCTTCCTTCACAATAAGCTCGGCTCTTTTTGTAGCATTCTCAATAATGTCCTCGGACAGATCCTGAGATTTAACGATAGCTTTCTGAAAAGTTTTTTCATTATCCCTGAAAACCTGAATTTCACCGCTCAGGTTTTCTTTTTCTTTCTCCAGCGAACTGATCTGTTCTTTCAATGAATCATTCTCTCTAAATATTTTTTCCAGCTCATTTGCAACGGTATCCAGATAGGCTTCGACTTCGCTTACATCATAACCTTTGAATGATTTCTTAAATTCTTGTTTTTTTATATCTATAGCTGACAGTCTCATTTTACTAGACCTCCCGAACCCGCAATGCGGGTCATAATGTTTATAAACTTAAAAATTACTTGCTCTTTTTCCGAATATTGCAGTTCCAATTCTCAGCATATTTGAGCCTTCTTCTAATGCTATCTGGAAATCCGCAGTCATACCCATTGAAAGGTACTTCATATCGACATTTTTCAAGTCTGCGGATCTTATCTCGTCAAACAAATTTTTCAATAACCTGAAATTTCCTCTTACGATGGACCTTTCTGTCTCATCAGCATCATCAGAAATAAACTTGCCAATCGTCATCAGTCCTTTCACTTTTAAATTTTCAAAATTCGCAATCTCTTTAATAAGCTTTAAAGTATGCTGAATATCACATCCCGATTTCTGCCCTTCTCCAGAGGTATTAACCTGGATGAGGCATTTTACGACTTTACTGATTTTTGATGCTTCATTTTGAATCTTCAAAGCCAGCTTCAGGCTCTCAACAGAATGAATCAAATAAACAAATGGAACTACAAACTTTACTTTATTTGTCTGAAGATGTCCTACAAGATGCCAGTTTAATATTCTGTTTTCAAGCTCTTTTTGTTTTCTGACCAATTCCTGGACCTTATTCTCGCCAAAATCAAGCTGATTACAATCCAGAGCTGATGAAATTGCTTCAGAGGTAAATGTTTTGCTTACTGCTATAATCTGTATTTCTTTGGGGTTTCTGCTAATTGTTCTGCATATACTCTCGGTCCGTTTTTTTAACTTAATGAGATTCCCCTCGATATAATCAAAGCTCTTATCCAATTTACCGCATAATAAGTATAAAAATAAACTATATGTAGTGAATATTCAAGATAATAAAAACATATTGTAATGAATAACAAAAATTATTATAATGTACGATTATAATAAAGATTATTAAGTTACTTCCTGAGAATTTTTCTGGTTTTATGTCATTTCCAGTGCAATATTCAATAATCCGGTTATCGTTTATTAAAATATTGAAACTATGTAGTACTTAATAAAGGTTTATTCTTACAAGATGTTATAACTTCTGAATTAGTTTGATTGAAGATCCATTATCCTAAGCAGCGTAAATTAATTATTAATCATAAATAATATATTTTCAAATGCAACATATTACAAAAATACTATTCATTCTTTTATTTTTAGTCAGTAAAAATTTAATTTTCTCACAAAATACAGGTTATGATAATTTCCTATCTGTGGTTGCTCCCCCTCCGGCATTCCATAATGAGCCGAATGGTTTTAAATCATTTCTTGTAACTACGAACGGATATGATAATTTCTATCTTGGTGTGGATTTCGGAGAACCTTACGTAGCAACGAATCCGCGAGACCCTTTGAACAGCGTTTGTGCCTTCAATATGAATTCATTTTATTATACCGTTGATGGTTATAACTGGACCAGAAATTCGCCTTTATTTATTGGATACTCAACTTTAGGGGATCCGGTTGTGTGCTTTGACAGTCTGGGAAATTGTTATTACCTGCAGCTTTACCAGAATGGAAATGCTTATGGATTAGTTATAGAAAAATCTACTAACAAAGGGGTCAGCTGGATCGGACCTTATGGGTGTTCATCGACAACAGTGGGTCTCTCGGATAAGGAATGGATTATAGCTGATCAGACTTCAGGACCTTACAGTAACTATTTATACGCAGGATGGAGGCAGTTTGGAGGTTCCGGAGGAATGAAATTCATCAGGAGCACCAACGGAGGCGTCAATTGGTCAAGTCCTTTGAGTATTCCGGGTTCACAGGGAGCGTATGTAAGTGTTGGACCTAACGGATCGATTCCGGGCGGAAGTGTTTATTTTGCTTGTCAGAACGGAAGCGCTGAATCTGTGTGCAGGTCAACCGATGGCGGACAGTCCTTTTCAGCCCAAGTAACCGCTGCGAGTCCTTCAGGACCCGGGGTAATTTGCGCAGGCAGGTATACAGTAAAGAATTGTATCAGAACCGATGCGTTCCCGAGAATGGCAGTAGACAACAGTTACACATCTACGAGAGGTAATGTTTATATCGTTTATGCTGCTAATCCACCGGGTCCGGATAATGCAGATATATTTCTTGTAAGATCTACGGATTACGGACAAACGTGGTCAACACCTGTCAGAGTAAATGATGACAATACAACAACCGACCAATGGATGCCTTCTGTTTCAGTTGACAGAAATGGAAAAATATACATTTGCTGGTACGATTCCAGATTAGATCCGGCTAATAACCTATTGACAAATCTTTACGGGACTACATCGACAGATGGCGGACTCACATTCACTCAAAACAATCCCATATCCGATGTCTCATTTAATCCCAATAGTATGGCAGTGGGACAACCGGGTGGTGAAAATTATATAGGAGATTATATCGGAATCTCAGCCATTGGTAATACGTCTTATTCAGCATGGATGGACGGCAGGAATAGCAGCTTGGGAAGCTACACAGGGTTTTATCCGGATTTTGCAATGACAACAAGCATATCCAGTAAGAATATGGTAAATAATGATAGTTCATTTATTATTGTAAAAATCCCATCCATCAAAGGACCATTTACCGGCTCGGTCAAATTTACCGCATCACTGGACAGTTTACCTCTTTCGGGTAATATCAATATATCATTTCTAAACGGCAGGGATTCGTTAACAACATATCCGGATTCTGTTACTGTTAGAGTGAAAACCACAGGCAGCGTAACCCCACGTCTCTACAAATTATCGATCCTGGGAAGAGGAACCAACGGGGTTCCGGCGCACAACAGAAACGTGGATCTGCTTATCAACGTATCCTCTGTTTCGATCGGAACTGACAGAAACGGGACATGTGACTTTAAGATCAACGGCATAACCTACAATACACGGCAGCAGCTGATATTGCAAAATACTTCCGTTATAACAGTCCAGGCGGTAAGTCCGCATACATTACCCACCTTTCAGTATGTTTATACTCATTGGTCCGATGCAGGTGATACAACTCACATCATTAATATCACAGGTAATATTACAGTAACAGCTTTTTATAAGGTTCAATATAAATTGTTACTTAACTCATTAGTGGGCAATTCATTCGGTGGAAACGTTTTTTATGATTCAGCACAATCTTTTTCGTTCGGTGTTTTATCAAGGCATGTGACCTATAACGGTGACCCTTATGTATTTAAAGGCTGGACGGGGACCGGTTCGGGTTCTTATACAAGCCCTGACAGTTCGGGCAATGATACAGCCATAACAATGTCAATGACAAATCCTGTGTTGGAAACAGCCAGATGGTTTACACTAATTGGAATTCAGAATATCAGTTCCGAGATACCCAAAGAATATAAGCTTTATCAAAATTATCCCAATCCTTTTAATCCTTCAACTTTCATTAATTTTGATATAATCAAATCCGGGAATGTTAAAATTATACTTTATGACATACTCGGAAGAGAAATAAGAACTGTGATAAATGAAACCATTCAGCCCGGTAAATTCAGAGTATCGCTTAATGCTGACAATCTGGCCAGCGGTGTTTACTTTTATAAAATTACTACTGCAGAATTCACAGATGTAAAAAAGATGCTATTGATCAAATAAACTGATCGAAATTAAGAAAGTCCCAATTTAACTTTTTTTTACTAAAATTATTTCATATTGATATAACGGAAAAAGAAAAAATATTTAGTTATTAATACCTTGTCATAATACTTAATTGCAACAGTTCGTGAGATCGATTGATTATATTATAATTTTTCTTCTTTTTTATACCGGGACTAATATTATTTACACTCACAGCCAATCAAAAACAGACTTCATTTCAAGATCAGGATACAATGATTCTGTTTTTACGAAGAATGTTAAAAATTATTTTCAGGATATCAGGCAGGGAAGTGTTAGTAATATTAACATATATAAATTTACCGGATTTTCACTGTTTTCAATTGGTGCAGGCGTATTGCTTCATAATTTTCAAAAACATGCATGGTGGTCGGGAGAAAGAGAGAAATTCCATATCGAGAATGATTGGTCTTATGCTATGTCTATGGATAAACTCGGGCATGTTTTCATTGCGGGATTAATTAACCGTACAATGAAGGATGCATACCAATGGAGCGGGATGAACAATACTACTGCGTCCTGGGTGGGAACCCTGATCAGCATCGGATATATGACGGATATCGAGATCGAAGACGGATTCGCAAAAGAATGGGGATACAGCCCCGGCGACGAGATTGCTAATATCACAGGTGATGCATTATCTATCGCACAGGATCTTTGGGATCCGCTTAAAACAGTTAAACTTAGATGGAGCTACTGGCCCACACACGACCCCAATCATAAGGGCGATTTCCCCGATGATTATAACGGTCAAACATTCTGGTTGTCATTCAGTATACATAATTATTTATCCAAAAAGTTGCAGAATATATGGCCTTCTTACCTTGACCTGGCAATAGGTTATGGAGTTAAAGAATATGACAACTATGGACCCAATGGCAGAATTCAAAATTTATATCTATCTCTTGATTATGATATTAGAAAAATTATTCCGGGCCAATCAGGGTTTATCAAATGGTTTAAAGAACTTATCTGGAATTTTAAATTCATCCCGGCACCGGCATTGAAATACAATATGACACAGGGAAAGGTCGATTTTGTTGTTCATTGGTAATTCTTATTACGTAATATTTATTCGGAGTCAAATCATCTAATTGATGAATATTAAAGTTTTTTTAATTCCAGTTATTGCTCTATATATATTTACTCTTTCTTCAATTGTACAATCCCAATCGAGATTTGAGATCAGTTTTCATACTGGATATTCAGGACCCCGCTATGAATCCTATGGGACTGATGTTTATATAGCAAATGACCTTTATACTGTAACGATTGGCGGAAAGAGACTTCTCGTTTCCGATAATCTGGGGATGAATTACGGATTTTCGTTTCAACTTTACGGCAAATACAGTTTTTTCCGTGCGGGATATTTAAAAGCTGTTTTCAACGTTGGTTTCAACCAGCTTGAAGGAAAATATTCTACACCTTTCGGTTCCGATAGATACGGAGTACGAATGCCCGTATTTTCATTGGGCACCGGGATAGAACTTAACCCGATCGGAATGCATAAATTTTATCCTTCATTGATAGGTTTGATCAGATGGAATGAAATAGGAGGCGAATCTTTCTATCACGCAGGGCTTGATTTTTTTATAGTTCAGCCGCGGTTCGGGTATGTTTACGGATTTAATTTAAATTATAAATTGAGCCAGTTTATAGGTCTAAGTGCCGGAACAACATTCAACTATGACAACTGGCTGAACAAAAAAACGAATGATGGAACAATAGATGATCCTCACGCTATCAACTTCAGAGATAAAGCCAGCTCAACCAACGGCCTTACCCAGGATAGAAGAATTGCGTATCTAAGTCTTTTATTAGGGATTAACTTCTACTTGAAATGAATTCAAAATTTAAATATTACTTCCTTATAGTGATCATCACACTGCTTAGCACAGTAAAGTATATTCAGGCAAACGGCAATGAAGAACTTTTTAAGATCAGTTTCAAAGAAAACAAACAAAGTATTTTCCACAAAGAGATAAAACCGGTATTCGGACTGAAATCTACTATTGTTTCATCTCTATTTGATACCAATAAAAATGCAGCGAAAAAAAAATCTATACCCCCGTCAAAACAAAAAACTACCTTGCATCCATTGAGATTAGTTCTGCTTGGAAGCGGTATGACAATAGGATGGCTGGGTATGCATATCTATTACACACACGTATGGTGGAAAAACAGGGCTCATTATTTTAAATTTGCCGAGGACCCATGGTATGCCAGAAATGTTGATAAAGTATCACATGTATACACGGCTGCTGTTATTACTGAAGGTACGGGGGCGTTATTTGAATGGACCGGAATAAGGCCAATGAATGCATTGATCTATGGTTCTATCACAGCAATGGCTTACGAAACATATATTGAGATGTTTGATGGTATTTCTCCTATTTGGGGATTTGACTGGGGAGATATGGCGGGTAATTTTATTGGTTCATTGTACCCCATAGCGCAAAAGCTCGCTCCCTTCTTAAATAATTTCAACTTAAAATGGAGTTTTAAACCTGCCTGGCTAATAAATAAGACCAAGACTACACCCGACCTTCTTGATGATTATACTAGCATGACATTCTGGTTAAGTATAAGTCCAAAGGGACTTTTACCAAAAAAGATTGCTGAATATTATCCCGGATTTCTTACAATTGCGCTCGGTGTTAGCTTGAAGAATGCAAGCCACGAAACTAGTACTGCATTTGAATACCGTGAATTCTATTTGGCACTCGATTATGACCTTACTAAATTACCTGGAAATACAGACTTCCTGAAAAAACTAAAAAAAATATTGAATTATTATCATTTCCCTTCGCCGGCAGTCAGAATTTCGCCGAGCGGAATATGGTACGGGATTTATTTCTAAAGGAAATCAGAACTCAACATCGCCTTTAAGGCACGCTTCCAGATTCTCCGTAAACTCCCACCCTAAAATACATTTAAATCTTTTTAGGTTTCGGATATCATAATGCGAATCCAAAGCAAATGTGATTAGGTTGGAAAATATAATACTTAACATTATTTATTTAGGTTTTAAATTATATATTTTAAATAATTTAACAATTTAATAAAAATACCTTATTTATTTAATCAAAACTATATATTTACTTTGATTATTTATGGCATGAATAGTAACTTTGTTAGGAAGCAGCTGATTTATTAAGAAATTAATCTCAACCTTTATACGTTAAATTTAATAAGCAGAATTAATTATACTAATGTGTATTTGACGTACATGTCATAGTATTTTTATTATAAATTAATTTTAGCAAGAATAAACTCAGTTAATTATTAAGGAGGAAATTTCATGTTCGATACTGGAAATACAGGCTTTATGCTTCTCGCCACTAGTCTTGTAATGCTCATGACTCCCGGTCTGGCATTCTTCTATGGCGGTCTGGTCGGCAGGAGAAACGTACTTGCGATCATGATACAAAGCTTCATGTCAATGGGCTTAACTACCGTGATCTGGTGGCTCGTCGGTTACTCAATGTGTTTTAGCGGGGATTATGCCTCAGGCACAGATTTATTTGGTATCTTAGGAAACTTTAAGCTATCATTCCTCGCAGGTGTAGGACCTACCACGCCAGCTCCCATTAATCCGTCAATACCATTATATGTATTCGTTGCATACCAGATGATGTTCGCGATAATTACACCTGCACTAATTACAGGTGCATTTACAAACAGAGTTAGGTTCGGAGCGTATACAACTTTCCTCGTGTTATGGCTACTGTTAGTTTATTTTCCGTTCGTCCATATGATCTGGGGCGGAGGGATCCTTGCTTATTGGGGCATCAAGGATTTTGCCGGAGGAATTGTTGTGCACAATATTGCCGGTTTTGCTGCTTTAGCCTCTGTATATTATGTAGGTAAGCGCAAAGTCGCGGATCCCGGTTACCATAATGTTCCTCTAATTGCTTTAGGCACGGGACTCTTATGGTTCGGATGGTACGGATTCAATGCAGGCAGCGAAGTTGGCGTAGACAGCATTACAGCTACAGCATTTCTGAATACGGATGTTGCGGCATCTTTTGCAGCAGTTGTATGGCTGATTCTCGCATGGTGGCTTGAAAAGAAACCTAAACTTGTTGGACTTCTTACAGGGGCTGTAGCGGGGCTCGCTACAATTACGCCGGCTTCCGGTTATGTTTCAGTAAAAGCCGCCGTTATCATCGGTATCCTTGCCGGAGTTGTTTGTTACTTTGCCATATCTTTGAAAAATAAAATGAAATGGGATGATTCACTTGATGTTTGGGGTGTCCATGGAGTGGGAGGTATGCTCGGTATAATCTGTCTCGGACTGTTCGCTACACTCACAGTTAATCCTAACGGATCGAATGGATTACTACATGGAGATGCCGGGTTTTTCGGCAAAGAGGTAGTTGCAGTAATTATCAGCTCGATCTACGCATTCGTATTCAGTTATGCTATGTTATGGGTAATAAATAAATTTACAAGGGTACGATTGACCGAGCAAGAAGAAGCTATGGGGCTTGATATCACATTACACGGGGAAGAAGCATACGCAATGGATTTTAATCCCGATGTGTTAAAAACAAAATAAGATATTAACTTAAGTGCATTTATTTTCAAAAAGGACGGTTTGCATACCGTCCTTTTTTTTATCTTAAACAATTTATTCAATCTTCAAAACAAGATATCATTTGTCAGGATATCCGATAAGATAAGTAATTTTTGTGCCAAAAATATTTTTTAACTTCCCTGATTCCCACCTGTAATTCAGATTTAGATCCTTTGTAAAAGCCAGCAATTCTCCGGGAGTATACATACACAGCATTGATACAATTCCGTCCCAGAGTGCAAAAAATGGTATCAAAGGTATAATATATGTAAAAAATAACCTGCTTATCTTAAATGGTCTGATGAAGGGTGTTACAAGAACGTATAATAAGGGCGTTGCAATTATTACTGCAATGATATCGAATATTCTTCTCTCACCTGCTTCAAAAATCCCGATCGGTACTTTTTTCTTTGCCGCATCTTCCAGTACAGAAATTGCATATTCTTCATTGAAGTGATGAAAAGCTGAAAATAAGGTCCTCATACCGGTTAGATTATCCGGAACTGATGCAGCATCAACAGATTCTTCCGCGTAATCAATTTCACCCGTTTTTTTCTTTATAAACTTAAAGAACGCACGATTCGGGTAAACATCGGATAATGTAATTTTTACATTACCCGGAATTGGGTTATTTAAATAGCTGTTCAACCTCATCATATATCCACCCCCGCCCGAACACAGATCGATAATATGTGATACGTTCCCTCTATTAATTAACTCTTTAATGAGAGGAACAGCGGGTTTATATACATCCCAGAGATCGATTAAAAATCTTAGATAATCGGTTATCCCGTTCCTGATAAAATCAGGGAACCAGCTAAAATCTTCGAACTCGAAAAGATGAAAACGTTTCATAAAATCATGTAATAATACTAATATCTTTTTTTTATTTAAACATATTATGATAATATTCAAATATATACTGATTAGCACAAAATTTATAATTTACAAATTTAATAATTATGAGTAAGTTATGCATTATTTTTTACTTTTCTTATAAGCATAACTATATTAATACGGAGAAACATTATGACTGACATCATTCTTTATTTATTACTTGGATTAGCTGCAGGGGTACTTAGCGGATTGATAGGCATAGGCGGCGGGATTCTGATAGTCCCCGTGCTCGTGCTTTTATTTGGTTTTACACAACATCAGGCACAGGGAACCAGTCTGGCTGTTCTTTTGCTTCCTATTGGGTTGCTCGCTGTCTGGACCTACTATCAGGCAGGACATGTGAACATAAAAGCAGGTGCATTCATAGCACTGGGATTCTTTTTAGGGGGGTTGGTAGGCGCCAAATTTGCAACCGGTATATCAGATGAGATACTGCAAAAAATATTCGGAATCGCCTTATTGTTGATATCAATAAAAATGATCTTCTTTAAGTGAAAGAGCAATAAGCTGTAATACTGAATTAAATAAAAATACATATCTTCGACACATAAACCGGCAGCAATAATACATTATTCGATATTAATTCAAGTATCTTTTTCTCTGACCTGCTTTCAAACTGTACTAAATTTAAATGTTTACATTTATTAATAAGCATAATAAAAATAAAATTATTTTGGTATTGAATTATGGAATCTATTATCGTATATTTACGATATAAGATTAATATAAAATGGCATTAAATAAAAAAGAAGAATTTCCAAAAATAGAGAACAGGGTTGCATCATTTGCAAAAGCGCTCTCCCATCCGGCAAGGATAGCGATCCTAAAAAAACTGGCTGATGAAAATAAATGCATCTGCGGAAAGATAGTTGATGTGATGCCTCTCTCACAATCAACGGTCTCACAGCATCTTAAAGAGCTGAGAGATGCGGGTTTGATACAGGGAGAAATTGAAGGTGCATCCTCAATGTATTGTATTAACTGGAATAATTTAAACAGGGAAATTAAAGCTATTTTAGAATTTTTTGGACAACTTAAAGATAAATTTTCTAGGATAGAATGTTGTAAATAAAAAATTAATAATTAAATCATCAAGTAAAATGGAAACAAACGAAGAAATCAAAACAATAGTAAAAGAAAGATACGGTAAAGTTGCGGAACAATCTCAACCAAAGGAAAAATCATCTTGCGGCTGCGGCTGTTCATCCGATACGGTCGATTATTCGGTGTTCGATCTGGACTATGCCGGTTTAAAAGGCTATAACCCTGATGCAGATTTAGCGCTTGGCTGCGGTTTGCCCACAGAATATGCAAAAATAAAAGAGGGTGATACTGTTATTGACCTTGGTTCCGGAGCAGGCAATGATGTTTTTGTTGCAAGAGCACTGGTTGGAGAAAAAGGCAAAGTCATTGGGATCGATTTTACGGAAGAAATGATAAAAAAAGCCAATGAGAATAACCAGAAACTGGGTTTTAGCAATGTTCAATTCATATACGGCGATATCGAAAATATTCCGGTTATTAAAGATATTGCCGATGTTGTGATCAGCAACTGTGTCCTCAATCTCGTTCCCGATAAAGAAAAAGCGTTCAAGGAAATATATAGAATCCTGAAGCCCGGCGGTCACATATCTGTTTCAGATATTGTTATGAATGGGACATTACCTTCGGCTATCAGATCGGTTGCCGAACTATACGCAGCATGTATTTCAGGTGCGATTGAGAAAGCTGAATATCTTGACATAATTAAAAGATCAGGTTTCGAAAATATCAGGATAGATAAAGAAAAGACAATAACTCTTTCCGATGAGACAATACTTAAATATATAAGCAAAGAAGATCTCGATAGTTATAAAAAATCAGGCGCTTATGCTGTGAGTATTAATGTCTATGCAGAGAAACCGGCATCGAAAGATAGCAGTGAAAAAACAGGCTGTTGTCAGAATTAAAATAGCCAAACATACAAAGAAAGGAATACATCAAATGAAGTTGAATGCTCATCTCAAAGAACTGATTGCAATCGGCGCATCTATTGCAGCAAATTGTCAGCCGTGCTTGAAATATCATACAGGAAAAGCTCTCGAATATGGTGCGGAAGAATCTGAAATAGCAGAAGCAATCGAAGTTGGAACAATGGTCAGGAAAGGGGCTGCCGCTAATATGGATAAATTCGCTTTGGAATTGCGTAAGGCTTCTGTCTCCGACCAAAATTCAACAGATAAAGAATGCGGTTGTACGAAAAATTAATTCTTGATAAATAAATTATGAATAAAATTAAAGTATTATTCATTTGTGTTCACAATAGCGCCCGGAGCCAGATGGCAGAAGCTTTCTTAAATCATCTAGCCGGTGATAAATTTCACGCTGAGAGTGCTGGATTAGAACCTGGGGTATTAAATCCCCTGGTTGTAAAGGCCATGCAGGAAATTGGATTAGATATTTCAGGAAATAAAACTTCCAGTGTATTTCAATTTTTTAAAGAGGGCAGAAATTATGAATATGTCATTACAGTATGTGATAGAGAAGCTGAAGAAAAATGTCCTATCTTTCCAGGAAAAACAAAGAGGATCAACTGGTCATTTCCGGATCCTTCTGCTTTTACCGGTTCTGATGAAGAAAAATTGATACTGATTAGAGAAGTACGAGATAATATAAAAGAGAAAATCTCAAATTTCATTCAAAAAGGGAATTAAAGTCAGGATCCAAATTAACTATGAATACAGTCACTAAACGCCTTTCATTTTTAGACAGGTATTTAACCCTTTGGATATTTGCTGTAATGTTTATTGCAGTAATAGCAGGATACTTTTCCCCGCGTATAGTAGATTTCTGGAATAGTTTCCAGTCCGGAACAACAAACGTGCCGATAGCTATAGGGCTGATACTGATGATGTACCCTCCATTAGCAAAAGTAAAATACGAAGAGCTTGGAGACGTTTTCAGAAACATAAAAGTATTATCTCTTTCCCTCATCCAGAATTGGGTTATCGGACCTGTTTTGATGTTCTTCCTGGCTATAATTTTTCTGCAAGACATGCCTCACTATATGACGGGACTCATATTAATCGGTCTTGCAAGATGTATAGCTATGGTAATAGTCTGGAATGAGCTCGCAAAAGGTGATACCGAATATGCTGCCGGACTTGTAGCATTTAACTCAATATTTCAGGTTTTGTTCTTTTCTGTTTATGCGTATATATTTATAACTGTTCTTCCTCCCATGCTGGGACTAAAAGGATTTATTGTTAATATTACAATCGGGCAAATTGCCAAGAGTGTGTTCATTTACCTTGGGATTCCTTTTATTGCAGGTGTTATTACAAGATTTTCATTGATAAAATTGAAGGGTAAGGAATGGTATCATAAGAAATTCATACCTAAAATCAGCCCCATTACACTTATTGCGCTGTTATTTACAATTTTTGTAATGTTCACCCTCAAAGGTGAATATATAGTCAAAATTCCATTAGATGTTGTCCGAATTGCTATCCCGCTTCTTTTATACTTTGTAATAATGTTCTTCATTTCTTTTTTCCTCGGGAAAAAAATTGGTGCGGGTTATTCAAAGACTGCAACTCTTTCATTTACAGCTGCCAGTAATAATTTCGAGCTGGCAATTGCTGTAGCGGTAGCTGTCTTTGGCATAAACTCGGGTGAAGCATTCGCTGCAGTAATTGGTCCCCTGGTTGAAGTACCTGTTATGATAGCACTCGTTAATGTAGCTCTGTGGTTCGGGAAAAAATATTTTTCAGAAGAAGCTCTTGCAGTAAATTAATCTGTGAAGTAACGTGGTAATGTTTATCTTATATATAATGCATCCTGAGCAGAATTATTATTCCTACTGAGAAATAATAGATACTTGAGAAGGAAAAATACTAGGCTATTATTTTCGGTTTGGTGTGGCCGGCGTGTATAATAAGCTTCGGAACTGTATAAGGATCAGAACATGACTTGAACTCCTTCTCGGTTAGTTCTATCGCAGCATCGAAGTCCACATCATCTTTAAACCTTGCAAACCATAGAGAAGAAAATTCTCTGCCAAAATTCTTGATTATCACCCACTTTTTTTCCTGAAGGCGTACAAAAATTTTGTCTTTCTGATCTCTATCGATGGATGGGAATTCAGCATTAACTCCTACGTACAATGACATATTAACCTCTCTTTTGTTTTAAACATAATTAAATAATTGTATTAATAACAGTATATCTCATTTTTCAAGTATATTCAAGTGGATAACTATACATCCGGGAGGCAGACTTCAGATGTATTGACCGAAAATATTTTTATTTTAGTGCGAGACCCCTTCGAATATTAATCATCCTGTGAAGTGAAATGAGCCAGCTCAGAGTGGACTCTGCGCCCATATTTTGGTTGGTGTAGTAAGAACTTAATCCATCGAAACAACCGCCGGTAGAATAATCATATAGTGTCTCCCCTCTTATATTGTGTCCCAAAAACCAATTGAATATAACAGTAATTCTTTTCATCCATGCATCATCACTCGTTATTTTATAAGCTTGGTAGCATGCATCTATCAAACCCGGTATTTCTACAGGCTGTTGATCGTAATTTGCTTTCTCGCCTCCCCTTTTGTACCACCCGTTATTACCTATCAGGGAAAGGTAATTATTCCTTTTATCATATTGAATATCAAACAGCCACTGGAGAGATTCTAGTCCTTGAGTAATATATTCTTTATGCTTGAAAAAAGTTCCTGCCATCAGCAATGCCTGCGGTAGTCTGCCATTGCTGTATGCAACAACATCCTCGAACCATTTCCATTTCTGATCGGACGTATTAATATAGAGTCTGGATATTTTTGAGGCAAATGTTCTGCATATCTTAGCAATATCCCGCGCACCTGAAAATCTGCTTAAATAAAAAATACATCCGATAAGAATTCTTGCAATGGCTCTGGGTGATGTGAAATTCAGAGTATGAGGAAGGGCCTGGTCGAATAATGATTTGCACAAGGGTAAATACGATTCCAAGGGAGGGTTCTTGATCAGATATCCTAACACAAAAAGTACGCGTGAATTTGATTCCTCGGAACCGACTTCTTCCAGCCAGGTTCTGTTGTAGCTCATAAAATTCCTGAATAAACCTGCATCTTTATTATAAGCATGCAGGATGTATGACAGATATATATTCATATAACTTGCTAAGAAATCACTGTTAAATATGTTCCTGTTCAATACAGACACGAGCAGGGCTCGGGCACAGTCGTCGGAACAGTAACCTTCACTCCTATCGGGAATGGCAAATTTAGAGTGCTGAAATATTCCGCCGGTCATATCGGTTAAGCATATCATATGATTCAGCTTAACTTCAGGTAATGAAGGAAAAGCCGAAAATCTCTCCTTCGGAATCGGCAGGTTTGTAACCTTCTTGTAATCCTCCCTTGTTCTCTGAAATACATCAAGATAACGTGAAGCAACTTTGCTCCATATCATTTCTCTCCCTTTGTCATATGCGTTTTTTCTGAAACGTATCCTCTTATTTTCCGAAGTAATTAGATCTGTTACAGCTGCGGCGATCGCATCGGGATCTTTGAATGGGACAAGAACTCCCGTTCCGTCACCTATAATGTCTATTGCATGCAGGTATGGTGTAGATATGATCGCCTTCCCGCAGGCAAGTGCATAAGAAAGTGTCCCCGAAACTATCTGTTCTTTATGCTGATACGGACTAATGTAAATATCTGACATGAGCAGAAATTCGAGAAGTTCTTTATTATCAACAAACCTGTTTATAAACATTACATGGTCAGTAATTGAATTTTTTCTAACACAGTTTTCCAGGTAATTTCTATAAGCTTCGCCGTTACTCTTCTTGACATTGGGATGAGTTGCACCAAGAATAATATAGATTACTTCAGGGTGTTTTTTGATTATTTTGGGTATGGAGTTAATGACATCCTCAATTCCCTTACCCGGGCTTAATAAACCAAACGTAAGCAGTACTTTTCGGTCGGATAATTGAAGGTTATCTTTATAATAAGCAGGATCCATGAAAGGTACATCAGGTACACCGTGGGGGATGTAAATAATTTTATTTTCCTGTATCCTGTATACCGTTTTTAGAATTTTGACAGCCCGCTCTGCCTGCACTATCATAGCGGATGAGAAATGAAGTATTTCATTCGTTATTTTCAGCTGTTCTTCCGTAGGTTCCTCAAGAACCGTGTGTAGCGTAGTTACTACAGGCTTTTTCAGGTTTTCGAGCAAGTAGATAATATTGGAACCGTTCTCACCGCCGAATATTCCGAATTCGTGCTGGACGTTTACTACTTCGATCTGGGAAAGGTTCATATAATATGCGGCCTCTTTGTAATCGTTTATCTCCTGATCTTTTATCTCAAACTTAACCTCATTACCGTATTTATATCCTTCAGGTGTATTGGTTAAGGCTGCTATCTGAACGTACCTGCTATCCTCAAGTTTATCTTCGTTCATTAATTTGTTCACAGATTCGGCGAGGTTGTTCGTAAACGTTCCGATCCCGCATTGTCTCGGAACGTATGTCGATACAAAAGAAATATTTATCTTGTTATACATATGACTACACTATTATTGATCTTTTCTATATTAGAACACTATCAGCCATTAAGAATGAAATCCAATACTTCATTTAAGGATGCAATGGCAACACAAATTGTGGTATCTGCAGCTCCATAATACATTATAAGGTCATCACCTCTCACAATCACACCGCAAGGGAATGTTACATCAGGTACATCTCCTATCCTTTCGTAAAGCTCCTTGGGTCCGAAAACCCATTCATCACAGCGTCTGATAACTATATTGGGATCCTCCAGATCCAATAATGCCAGCCCTAATCTATAGAGACTACCCGCTGCAGTATCTCTTACTCCATGGTAAATAATCAGCCATCCTTCTGATGTTTCGATGGGCGGCGGACCCAATCCAATCCTATGTGCATCCCACCAGCTGCCTTTTCTGGCCGGGATCAGTATGTTATTGTTTCCCCAATAAGTAAGGTCGGGTGAAAAGCTTATCCATATATGTGCCCCCATCTCTCTATGTGAAGGTGTAGGTCTATGAAGCAATGCCCAGAGCCCGTTGAAAAGCTTCGGGAATATCGAAGCATCTTTATCTTCAGGTGACATTATGATCCCAAGACGTTTAAACCTGACAAAATCCTCTGTAGTGGCAATCGACACAAGGGGTCCGCTCTTTGAAAATGATGTATAGACTATGGCGTATATATTAACATCTTCCATTTTAATGATCCTGGGATCTTCTATTCCGTAATGATCTTCGGGATGGTTTTCAAGATCGGGTTCCATGGTTGGCTTACTATCGATTACCCAGTTTGTCAACCCGTCTTCGCTGACTGCTCTACTAAAATGCGAAAATCCTCTCATATCTTCTACTCTCACCAGCAGAAGAACTTTTCCCTGATACAAAGTTGCACCTGCATTGAATACAGTATTTACTTTGTAAGGCCACATGGAGGGAGTTAAAATCGGATTATCCTCGTACCTTTTAAAAAGCTCATTATTCCTGTAATGATTTTGATAAATCGTCATAATTATAAAATGATATTTGTTCTATTCTGGTATCAGAATGAAATTAATTAAAAATAAAATCTTATTCTATCAATATATCAATTTGAGAGTTAATTTAATATAGAAAAAAATGAGTTATCAATCATGCTGCTGCCATTTTAGACTTATAATAAATATAAATATATCATATTTTTTGGTAAAGTCTAATCTTTCAATTTATTATGAAAACATTATTCACCTCATTATTTTTATTATTATTCATGCTTTCCGGATGCGTAAGCAGGAACGAACCTAACGTCGGACACGGACCTGTTGCAAAAACAGAGTCTTCTGCAAATGATATTTCAAAAATAGAACCCAAAAAAGATTCGGTTATTAATGAAGCAAAGAATATCAATAAAAAAACGGGAAATATCAGGATACTGGAATTTGATAAAAACTCCATCCCGTCAGAATGCGAATACAAAGGAAATATAGAAGCAGGTTCGAAATGGATCGATAATAACGGTGAGAACATCCTCATCATTTCCAATACTCCTGTTAAAAGACTCAGTGAGGACGAGAGAGAGCAATACTTTTACGCATATTGCTATACAAAGGTAGATGATAAATATAGCCTGTTATGGCAGATAAATGACCATGCTACAAGCCATTGTGATATTGGAGCGGAATATCTGAAAGGGACTCTGGAAATAAAGGATATTGACGGAGATGGTATAGCAGAAAATGCTTTTATATATAAGCTTGAAGCGAGATGTGACGTTTCCCCTATTCCCATAAAGCTGATGATGCACAGCGGAGCTAAAAAACTCGTTATCAGGGGAACAACTAAAGAGGATGTAGGTAACGGAGTAATAGTCGGCGGCGAAAAACACTTTGATGCTGCTTTCAGTACCTCCAACGATATTTTCAAAAATTATGCATCTGATAAATGGGACGAATATATGAAAAACTATAGAAATCATTGAAGTTTATATTATTTTTAAAATTAACAATATTTAAATTATGAAAACAAAAATATTACAATCTTTGATGATCTTAATACTCCTTATGGGTATTTTATCGATCTCGAGCAATTCAGAGCCGAGGAGAGTTCTGATGGAATTTTGTACCGGAACGTGGTGCGGATATTGTCCGTGCGGAGATTCAATCATTTCTAATTTCATTTTGACTCAGCATCCTCAAACTGTAGTATTGGCATATCATGGTCCTCCTAACACGTCAAGTGACCCAATGAGTTATTTTCATGGAAATGATATAATAACCATCACCGGATACACAGGATATCCCCTTGCTATCTTTGACAGACAGTCGGGTACACCTATGGATTATGATTACAGCTGGCCTGACACGTGTCATGTGAGGTATGTACGTACTCCAAATACTTTAATAAATTTAGCCTTTACATCAAAAGACTATAATCCATTAACGGGTATATTTTCTGCTACAATAAACGCAACAGCATTGCAGAATTTGTACGGGACTTACAGTATTAATTTTGTTATTACTGAGGATAATATCGTATACCCTCAAACTTATTATGCTTACTGCGGAATTGCTGGTCTTCATCAAAATTTTATTCATAACTGGGTTGTAAGGAATATGGTTAACGGTGCAAGAGGTGATACTCTGAATACAAGTCCATGGAATCAAAACCAAACCATTACAAAAATTATTACAGACACAATACATACAGGATGGGTAGCGGATAATTGTAAGCTGATAGTTTTCATATATAAAGATTCCACAACTATGATCGCAAGCACAGTTCAGCAGAGTATAGCACAGTTAGTAACACAACCGATAGGAATAAATAAATCTCAAGAAACCCCGGAGAAATATTCACTATTACAGAACTATCCAAATCCATTCAATCCTGTAACCAATATTAAATACACGCTTCCAAAGGAAGGACATGTCAGTCTAAAAGTTTATGACATTATGGGTAATGTGGTAGCGGTATTTATTGACAGTTACCAGATAGCCGGAACATACAATGCGGAGTTCGACGGTTCTAACTTAGCCAGCGGGCTATATTTCTATACTTTGAGAGCGGACAGTTATGCAGAAACGAAAAAGATGGTCTTGCTAAAATAATGAAATTATTTTAGAAACCCGATTACAGCGGGTTGCTAAAATAGAGTATCAATTTCTACAAAGGCGGTATTTATACCGCCTTTTTTTATTAGTAAAGTTAACTAATCCCCGACGCTATTTAATTCATTTGTTTTTATGAGATAATGTATTATAATATATGCAGTTATTCCCCTAATGAACTTGTATTATCATTCCTGCGAAGGCAGGAATCCAATTACTCACAATTTTTACTGGATTCCCTCCTTCGAGGGAATGACAAGATGAAATAAATTTTTATTATGAAAAAACTATTACTACTTATTTTACTGCCTTTATTTCTTGCGGGGCTCTTTATCGCCGTAGCGTCATTCCATCCCGCTTATGACACTCCGCCCCCGTCCGGCTGGTACCAGCAGTTTATGCCGAATTTGAATGGACAATATATTAAAGATATTACTTTTCTTGATAGCTTGACAGGATATGCAATAACGGACCTGCATTACATTTTGAAAACTACTAACAGCGGTGATGTTTGGAAAATAATTCATAATGATACTTCCTCTACCATTGGTTTCACGAGGGTAGAGTTCATAAATCAAAATACAGGTTTCGTAAGCGGTGGTATGTATTATAGCGGTACATTCCATTTACTGAAAACAACAAATGGGGGGAGCAATTGGTTTACCATAAATACACCGGTAACCCAATACGACATGTTTGTATTAAATGAAGATACTATATGGATAACTGATGGAGGAGGTGTAGGCGGTATGTTTCGTACAACCAATGGCGGAATAGAATGGAGTTTACAGTATTTTAATTACGGCAACAACCTCGACAAGATCTACATGTACAACCGCAACATTGGCTTTGCGTGTACGGTCTACGAATTATTCAAAACAACAAACAGCGGATTGAATTGGATACAGATATCGGGAATATCACAAAGCAACCGTTTTTTTGATATATATTTTGCAGATAGTCTGGTTGGGTGGAGAACCGATGGAGATTCAATGAAAATAACTACAGATGGAGGCTTTAATTGGAGTAATCAAGTATTACCACATGGAGGTATGCTATTCCCGCCCGTAATGACTTTATTTTGGAACATAAATAGAGATACAATTTGGGGAACCGGAGGGTATATTTTATTTCCGAATAATCAGGCAAGGGGATTATTATATAGAACAACGAATGGGGGTGCTAACTGGTTGTTCCAGATGCCTGATACGAGTTTCAACATAGCGTATCACTATATTAATTTTTTTAATAGATTAAACGGGTGGTCATACAGCGTGAATCCCATAGGTATACATACTACAACTGGGGGAGATTCAGTCTGGTACATAGGCATAGTCCAGCAAAGCAGGGAAGTTCCAAACAACTTCATCTTAAAACAAAACTACCCCAACCCTTTCAATCCCCGTACGGTGATACCATACAGCTTGAAGTCAGCGGGATATGTGAGAATAATTGCATACGATATTCTCGGCAGGGAAGTGCAGAGGTTGGTTGACCAGAAACAAAATGCAGGTGAGTACGAGGTTGATTTTATGGGCAAGTTCTGTTCATCGGGTGTATATTTTTACAGGATGACGGTGGATCCTTCGACAGGCTCAGGACAGGCTTTTGAAGATACGAAGAAAATGATCTTGCTTAAATAGTGCCCACCAGAGGCGGGTCTACCTGAGGGCGGAAAAAAGCGAGATGAGAAATAGTGAATTCAATAAAAAAACAAGTATTATGAAAAAACTCAATACACTCTATACACGCGATACATTCTCGACTCTATGCTTCTATCTCGCCATCCTTATTTTTATCATCGGGTTTAACTTTACCGACAGCCATCCGCCGTCTGGCTGGTACCAGCAGTTTATTCCGAATATAGGAGGAAAGCAAATAGCTGATATTACTTTCTTAGACAGCTTAACAGGTATTGCAGTTGCAAATCAATATCCAACAGATTCCAACTATGTATTAAAAACAACTAACAGTGGTGATAACTGGCAAATTATTTATAGGCAGTATTTTCCAATGCAGCACATTCAGTTCTTGAATTTAAATACAGGTTATGCTTGTGCTGGCTATTTGTATAAAACAATGGACGGTGGATATAGCTGGACACAAGTAAATACATCAGGTATATCAGCAGGAAACATGTATGTTCTAAACCAGGACACTATCTGGTTAATCGATAGCGATGCACTGGTTGGCGGAGTATTCCTAACAACAAACGGGGGAGTGAACTGGACACAGCAATTGTGGTTAGGAGTTGATAACCCCGACCATATTTATATGTTTAACGCTAGGATAGGGTTTATTTCCAAAACAAATTCTTATACTAGAAAAACTACAGATGGCGGACAGAGCTGGTTTGTACTTACAAACGGCTCAGGTGAAGGATTCTATGATATGTATTTTGCAGATAGCTTACTTGGATGGGGTGCATTTTATAATATGAGAAAAACTACTAATGGGGGAATAAATTGGATTAATCAAGTATTACCATCAGGGGGTATTATTTTGACAAATGGAATATATGAGATTTCTAAAACTAGTATTGATACGATTTGGGGTGTGGGGGGGCAAGCATTTTACGGTTCAGGTCAATTTAGAGGGATAGTTTACAGAACAATTAATGGAGGAACAAATTGGTTGTTTCAAGTTCCCGATACGACCATACATATAGGTAAATATTATTATACAAATTTCATATCAAATAAAATGGGATGGGCTTATTCTTTAGCCCCTATGGGTATTCACACTGTAATCGGTGGTGATACAGTCTGGTACATAGGAATAGTTCAGAAAAGCAAAGAAGTACCAAGAGACTTTGAACTTAAGCAGAACTACCCCAACCCTTTCAATCCGCGTACGGTGATACCATACAGCCTGAAGTCAGCTGGATATGTGAGGATAATTGCATACGATATTCTCGGCAGGGAGGTGCAGAGATTGGTCGACCAGAAACAAAATGCGGGTGAGTATGAGGTGGATTTTATGGGCAAGTTCTCTTCATCGGGTGTGTATTTTTATTTAATTGTCATTCCCGACTGCCCGTTCCGCAGGCTGGGCAAAGTTGGAATTAGATTAAAAATTCCAAAGCTCCGTAGGAGCGCAATATCTATAGTTTATGTTTACACACTTCATTCTTAAGCTCCATAGGAGCGAAATAATTAAGATGTATGATATGATTATTTCGCCCCTACGGGGCTTATGATACGATTTTAATCTTTACTATAGACATTTCGCTCCTACGGAGCTGAATTTAACTTCTTTCAGGTTCGTATCCGGAGTTACTTTGACGTGACCCTTATTCTAAAGATTTCGCAGATTAATCAGTGTAATCGTTAATTCATTTAAATCAGCGGTTCTCCACTGGAGTCCTTCGGACAGACAAACTTACCCCTGACTATCGCAGTTATGATAAATTATTGCCTTGATTTCTGCAGATTAGTTTAGTATATTTGTATATGAAGTTTTTGCTTGTCTCCCCTTTACAGCCAGCCCGTCCGAAGGCGGGAAAGGGGAGATTCAGAGGGGTTCTTAATTGGATTCCTGCTGGAGCTTACCCCGCACTTGCCTGCCCGACGCAGGCGGGATGCGGGGCAGGAATGACAATGGGGATGTGTAGGGTAACTAAGTTACCCTAACTTAAATTTCAAAAATGTGCCGATTCTAGTTTATATTCATAACATTTCGGGCTGGGGGGTAACTTAAGTTACCCGGGGGGTACCCCAGGAAGTTTAAAGTTAAAAATTGAAAATTCAACTTTAAATCAGCAAAATTCAAAAGAAACTCATCTCCCCTTTGCTAAGGGGGAGTACCCCGACTTCGTCGGGGGGTAGGGGTATGAAATGACTACTAAGTCATCATTACTTAAGCAACCTAAAAGTGGTGATTCTGAGCTTCCTTATTACTTGGCATTACTTAAGTAATGGGGGGGGTAGTAAGTTGAAAATTGTCCACAGGACTCCTGCGGAGAAAATTTAAAATTAAAAAAATGAATAATTCTTTTTTGTCCCCCCTTAGCAGCCTGCCCGTCCGAAGGCGGGAAAGGGGGGCTAGGGGGGTTCTAAACTGGATTCCCGCCCGGAGGAGTTTACCCCGCACTTGATGCGGGGCAGGAATGACACCTTCGGAGAAAATGAAATAGACAAATTCCTGCGTATTTACATTTTATAATTGAAATGCAATCTCTAAATTACATTTTTATTTCATGAAGATTTCGCTGAATAATAAATGATAAAGACCAGTACGACTGCTGTATTTATAGCAATAATTCTATGTTTTTCCGCTTTACAGAAAATTTACCCGCAGGAGATCCAGCAACAGCCGTGTGAAGTGTTAAAGTACAAGCTCAATCTCGATATCTACGGATGCTTCGTCAAGCCGTTCCCCCACTCGTTCAGCGGCTCAAGCGAGATGACCATAGTTGCCGATACTCTTATGAATTCGCTCCAGCTTAACGCCGAAAGTTATTCGTTAAAGATTGACTCAATTTCACCTTCGGACTTTAAGTATAGTCACAAATGGAATACTCTTACAATTACATTAGACAGATACTATTATAAAGATGATACGGTTACATTCACTATATACTTCCATCACAAGGATGTTTTCGACGAGGCATTCTATACCGAGGCATTCTATACCGGGAACGGACTTGTCTATACTGACTGCGAGTCCCGCAAAGCCCGCAGGTGGTTTCCCTGTATAGACGATCCATCTAAAAAAGCACTGTTGGAACTGACAGCTAAGGTCCCTTCCAATATTAAATTCGGATCGAACGGTTATCTTGCGGATTCTACAGCGGATGGGGATACTACTTTTTATCACTGGATAAGTCCGGAACCGATTGCGACTTACTTGATTGCAGTAGCGGGATGTACACGATATAATCTTGATATCATGAACTGGGACGATAATGGAAGGAATATCCCTATAAGATTCTATTACAAACCCTGGGAAAATATGGATAGTTTGAAAAACATAAAGGATATAATTATCCCGCTTGCACAATACTTTTCAAGTTTATTTGGAGATTATCCTTTCGATAAAATAGGTTTTGCAACTACGGACAGTCTTTTCCTATGGGGCGGGATGGAAAACCAGACTATGATACTCATATGTCCTCACTGCTGGCAGGAATCCCTCATAGCTCACGAGTTCGCACACCAGTGGTTCGGGGACATGATCTCTCCCCGTTCCTGGGCTGATATCTGGCTGAACGAAGGTTTCGCAACCTACTGCGAAGCTCTCTGGGCTGAACACACAGGCGGATATAAATTTTATAAGGAGGTAATTGAAAAAGACGCTTATGAATATCAATTCTATAATCCCGGTACGCCTATATACAGCGATGACTGGGTTTCGAATCCGCCAAGCGATGAGATACTTTTTAATCCGCCTACCAGCTATGACAAAGCCGGATGCGTTCTTCATATGCTGCGTTATGTCATTGGAGACAGTTTATTTTTCAAGACCTTAAGAGATTATGCCCTAGATCCAAATTTCAGATTCGGGAACGCATCGACCGCAGATTTTATCGACCTGGTAAATAATACCGCAGGAACGAACCTCACATGGTTCTTCGACGAATGGCTAAAAACTCCGAACCATCCCGTGTATTCGAATACGTATAAGTTCACCGAGGTAAGTGATAATAATTGGCAGGTTTCCCTAAGAATACGGCAAACTCAGAGGGTAAAGTTTTTTTCTATGCCTGTCGAAATAAGGGTATTTTTTGTGGGAGCTCCCGATACGACGCTAATCATAAAGAATGATATGAATAATCAGCAGTTCATTTTCAATTTCCGTCATGAACCGCGCTCACTTATTTTCGATCCCTATGATAATATAGTGTTAAAAGAAGTTAACACAAAAAGGGAAGAATAGAATTTGCAAAGGGTACGAGACTGTTACAATCCACCGAACCTGAAGCTCGTGCCTATCAGTACTAATACAATTGACATGATAGCTATCAGTATGATATAGAATGAAGCCGGACCCAAATTATCATTGCTCATTTTAGGGGTGATCTTAAGCTTGAGATAATGCGCCAGGAACAATATAATAATTATCAGGATAAGCTTAAGTGTTATATTAGTGGAAATGAAATTAGAAAAACTGAACCAGTCAAAAAAGTTGGGAATATAACGGAAAGCTAGGATTATACCAGTAATAAGCTGAAGACCCAGAGCCGGTATCCCTATTTTTCCGAAGCTCTTTTCATAGGTTCTGATCACTTCCGCATCTTTCTTTTTCAGGGCTTGCGGCAGATAGACAGCAGAAAATATAATGTAACCGCCCGTCCATACGCAGGCAAATAAAATATGCAGGATTATTGTTATCTCGTAAATCATTTCATTTGTAAATAATATATTTACTAAAAAAGTTCTTTGAAATAATAATATTAAAAGAGTGCTTAAGAAAGGAATTAATAAAGGGTATCTGTGCGAGGAATTATATGAGAAATGGCTGAAAAAATAAATTAACTTATACGGCTTCGGGAAAGAAATTTATTTTTTGAACGTAAGGATTACTTCAGTCCCCTGGTTTAGTTTGCTGAGGATAATGATAGTCCCGTGATGGTTGTCCATAATTTTCTTTGTTATCGACAAGCCCAGCCCGAATCCTCCCGTTTTTCTGGAACGGGACCTATCGGCACGGTAGAATGGTTCAAATATATATTTCAGGTCTTCCTCTGAAATTCCTACTCCATTATCCTTAACCGAAATGATCACAGAATCAAATTTATCGTTCAAAATGATTTGTATATTGCCTGTTGAGTACTTGAGGGCATTTTCAATGATATTCCTTAATACCATCATTACTTTTTCCGGATCGATGTTGATATAAACTCTGTTATTGGTACCTTTAAAAATCAATCTCTCATTCGATGTATATTCGGATATAACATCTTCTATTAATTCCGCAATGTCCACTCTTTCATACTTAAGTACATCATAATCACTTTCGACCCGATAATTCTCCAGAAGACCTGATATCATTTTTTCCATTTCCATCACGTCTTCGTTTATCTTGTCCTTGGTCGAATCCACCTCAAGACCTAATTTTATCCTGGTCAGAGGGCTCCGTAATTCATGCGAGACGTTCAGGAGCAGTTGTTCTTTTGATTTGATGGCATGTTTTATTTTAGACGCCATCTCGGTGATGGAATCGGCTAATTCGCCCATCTCATCTCTGCGTTTCACTTTTACGTCGGTATCGTATTTTCCTTCGCCAATCTGCTCTACGGCATAGGTTAATTTTCTGAGCGGGCTAAATAGCCACCTCAACAGAAAATACAGCGGAATAAATATTATGCTGACAAGTATTATGATAATAATTATTGCCCTTTCCGGATTGAAAAAATCCTGTGAAGAAAGTGTTGCAAAGATGAAAACCCCGAGCGGTGTTTTGAATACATAGATCGGTCTCCCCTCGTATTCCAGCCGGAATGATTCTGTGGTGGGAAATTTTTCTTTGAATTCATCATCTGTTGCAAGCTCTTCAATCTTAGGTACATGGTCGGAAGTGGTCCAATTCATATTGTGTGATTGAAAACGGATATTAAGGTTTAGGTCTTCTGCG
This sequence comes from Ignavibacteria bacterium, assembly GCA_049516635.1. Taxonomy (GTDB): domain Bacteria; phylum Bacteroidota; class Ignavibacteria; order Tepidaquicellales; family OLB5; genus JBEKSX01. Next base: position 36,022 of record JBEKSX010000010.1, read on the forward strand.
AGGTTTCTGGCTTTCACCGTGTCGGGCGGTACACCGATATCTTTAATAATATACTCATTCATCTTAAGGATATATACCGGAATGAACCTTCTTGGTGCGCCTTCAGTACTAAAACGCAAAAATGCCCAGATCGATAGGTTGATCAGGATACCAAAAAATATCACTATGAACATCAGCTGGGGAAATATAGATCTGAAAAACCTGAACCTGGTCATATTTATTCTTCAGCCTCTGCGTAGAACATATATCCCACAGTGTGAACCGTTTTGATTATCTGTCCTTTTTTGTTTGAACTGCTTTTAAGTTTATTCCTCAATCTCGAAACCATCACGTCCACTGATCTGTCGAATGACATCCACGATATACCCCTGGTGTTCTGCATTATTTCGTCACGTGAAAGCACCTTGCCGTTATGTTTGACAAAAAGCATCAATAATTCGAACTCCGTAGATGTCAGCTCAAGATCTTTTCCATGAAGAAATGCCGTACGCTTATTCGGATCTATAACGAGCTCTCCGGCCAATGTATTGAGCTTGATGATCTCGTTCTTTTTAAATTTCACTTCAACCCTCCTGAGAACTGACTGCATACGTGCAAGCAGTTCTCTAGGCTCAAACGGCTTGGGCAGGTAATCATCCGCGCCTAACTCCAGACCGACGACCTTATCGGTAACTTCTCCCCTTGCAGTGAGCATAACTATGGGAGTTTCATAATCCTTTCTTATTTGCTTGCAAGCTTCGAAACCATCCATTTCCGGAAGCATAATATCCAGTATGATAAGATCATAATGATTGGTTTTCAGCTTAACAAATCCGTCTTTTGGATTTTCAACGGCAGTTACCTTATAATTATTCTTTCCGAGATATTCTTTAAGAAGATCGTTCAGTTTGATGTCATCGTCTATTACTAAAATTGATTTACTCATATTTAAAAATAATCAAAGAAATTGTCTTATACTATATCACAAAAACCCGCAAACCCTCCCTTGCGGAACAGAATCGTATGCAAGGAAGGGTTATATAAGGAGGTAAAATGAGCTAATTATTGAGATTCTTGTTTTTTATCGTGACCTGACTTTTCATGCTTTTCTTTCATCTCATTCATCTTATCTACGAGCTTTGTTCTTTGCTCGGGTGTTAAAATATCATGGAACTTCACAATTTCGCCCATGATAAATTCCTTCATTTCCTGCCGGTTAGATTCGCGTTTTGCATCAATATCTTTTAGCGTCTGCACATCCAGATTATCCTGCTTGAACGCATTCTGGAAATCAGAGAGCCCCTGTCCTTTATTCTGCTTCATGCTCTCTCTCTTCGCCTTGATCTCGCTCTTGATCTTATCCACATCTGCCTTTTGCTGTGCGGTAAGGTTAAGATCTTTTGTTAATTTATCCATCATGAAGATCCAGGGACCTTTATCCCTGAATTCTTTTACTTTTTGTGTATAGGCAACTCCGGCCAATCCTATCAAAAGTATAATTATAATAAGAGTACTGGTCAAGTAGAATTTCTTTCTTGATTTTCTTACCGGCCTTTGATGCTCTTCTGTTGATTCAACTATTTCTGACATTTTAATTTCTCCTCCCGATTCAACGGGATATTATTTATTTTTTATTTTAAATACGATACTAACTTAAGCTGTTTAAATACTAAAATTATGTTTCCTTTGTAAAAGAAATGTAAAATAATGTTACAAAAACATGTATTAACGAACAAACAACTGCTAAAATCACCGTTTTTAATATTCCGTGCTATTATGTAACGGTAAAATAAGTTTAAGAACAGCAAAACGTGCTTTTATTATAAGATTTATTACATTTCTTTTGAAGAAAACCTGCATTTAAAGTCTGAATAATCTTATGTATTTTTAACAGATGCCAGAAATAGAATCCAATTATATCGAACTGCATATTTATAATCCCATCATAGATAAGTTCTTACTGTTAAAACGGGCACAGCATAAGATATATGCAGGCACTTGGCAGATGATAACCGCAACCTGTGAGGAAAATGAGTCGACACCGGAGACCGCTGTAAGAGAACTTTATGAGGAAACAAAATTGAGACCGGTTAAGCTGTACGTGGTCCCGCATGTCAATACTTTTTATTTTGACGTGAATAACACGATATGCCTTTCACCGGTATTTCTTGCCATAGTCGAAACAGATAAAGTATCTATCTCGGATGAACATACTGAGTATAAATGGGTAACTTATGAGGAAGCAATAGAGCTTATTAACTGGCCTGACCAAATACAGAGTCTCGAAATAATAAAAAAATATCTGGAAGATAAGATACTCTCAAAAAAATTGACCCTGATCCCTCTTCATGAATCAGAACATTGAGGGCTTATAGAAATTACCAGAAGCTTTGAATCAAATCAAAAGAGAAAATGAAAAAAGATAATTCAGACGAACAATTTATCAAACGATGCCTCGAACTTGCTTTTAAGGGAGCCGGTTATACTTCTCCGAATCCAATGGTAGGTTGCATCATCGTAAAGAACGGAAAGATCTTAGCAGAAGGTTTCCACAAACAGTTTGGAGCTGATCACGCTGAAATAAATGCAATAAATTCGGCATTAAAGAGAAAAAAGGATTTGAGAGGCTCGTCATTATACGTCAACCTGGAACCGTGCTCACACACCGGAAAAACTCCGCCATGTACGGATAGGATAATCGAAAACAGGATCGGTGAAGTGGTCATAGGAACGATAGACCCTAATCCTCTGGTGAACGGGAAAGGAATAAAAAAATTAAAAAAAGCAGGCATCAAAGTAAGAACCGAAGTACTCGAAGAGGAATGCAGGGAATTTAATAAGTTTTATTTCAAGTATATCAAAACGGGATTACCATATGTAACCATTAAACTGGCACAGACCATTGACGGAAAGATAGCCGATATGGAAGGTAATTCAAAATGGATAAGTTCTCCCGAATCAAGGAAATATGTTCATGAGCTCAGGAGCAGATACGATTCTGTATTGATAGGAAAAAATACGCTTGAAAAAGATGATCCGGAGCTTACGGTAAGGCATTTTAAAGGACGCAATCCATACAGGATAGTCATTGACAGGAACCTGACAACCGATCTAAACAAAAATCTGTTCTCGGACGGGTTCACGGATAGAACTATAATAATTTCAGCAGAGAAAGCCGATCCATTTCTGGATAAGATATTTGGCGAAAGAAGGATCAGGTTAATAGTCTCAAAGTTAAAGGATAATAAGATCGACCTAAAAGATGCATTGAAAAAAATTGGAAAGGTCGGCATCACCAGTGTTATTATCGAAGGTGGGGCTTACACCTCTACGGAATTTCTCGAACAGGGTGTAGCCGACGACCTTCTTATCTTCATTGCACCGGAAATAATGGGTAAAGGATTAAGCTCTTTTATCCCGGAAAAAAAGATTGATCTAACAAAACATAAAAACATCAATTGTAAAAAAATAGGCAAAGATATTTTAATAAATATTATTTTATAACAGTATATGTTTTCAGGCATAGTAGAAGAACAGGGTGTTATCACCAAGAAGATTAAAATTCCCGAAGGATTCAAGTTTAGAGTAAAAGCCAAAAAAGTCTCTAAAGGATTAAAAAAAGCTGACAGTGTATCTATCAACGGCGTTTGCCACACCATTACGAAAAAGCTCAAGAATGAATTTGAATTCGTATCGATGCACGAAACACTGAAAAAGACGAATATAGGCGGGCTTGATCTAAAGGTGAAAGTCAACCTCGAAAGATCGCTTCGTATCGGCGGCGAGATAGGCGGACACTTTGTGTTCGGACATATAGATGATACGGGAATTATCACGGATATCAAACAGATCAGAGATGAAACAAATCCCGGGAAAGAGTCCGATAACTGGGAGTATTTTATTAGAATTGACAAAAAATACGCGCCTTATGTCATCTATGTCGGCTCGATTGCTGTCGATGGGGTAAGCTTAACGGTTGCGGAAGTCCATCCGGTGACTGGAGATCACTTCGATATAAAAGTTGCAATCATTCCTTATACATATAAAAATACACGCTTCAATGAATACAAAGTTAATGACATTGTGAACATAGAATTTGATTTTCTCGGAAAATACGTGCAAAAGATCCTGGAAAACAGGCCGGAGATAAAGCAAAATTTAACGTGAACTGATCATGTTATTATTTCAGAAAGAAATAATTCTATCCCCGAAGTCACGCGGATTTCATCTTATCACGAATGAGATTCTTAACCGCTTACCTGAGATTAAGGAAATAAAAACCGGGCTGGCGCACATATTTATACATCATACCTCAGCTTCACTGACGATCAATGAAAATGCCGATCCGGATGTCCGGAAAGATATGGAAACGCACTTTAATATCATGATCCCGGATGGTGCGAAACATTTCAGGCACACACTTGAGGGTCCCGATGATATGACCTCGCATATCAAATCATCGATACTCGGCAATAGTCTGTCTATCCCGATCACTGACGGTATGCTAAATCTCGGTACATGGCAGGGCATCTATCTTTGTGAGCACCGTAACCACGCAGAGAGAAGAAAGATTGTGGTCACACTAATGGGGAACGGGTGAGTTTACTTTCCTTCAGATTACCTTCAGGCTTCTTCTATTTTCATCATTGTCATAATATACCCGCCATTCTGCAACAAGATCATTCCGTATCCTTGCACTCCATATAGCACGGTCATATTTATTATCCTTTGACCAATATGCATGACCGATCATTATCACAATATCATCATAGGATTCTATCCTGTCAAACGTATTCTTATATATAGGGAACGCCTTAAAAAATTTTGACCAAGAAGCAATCATATCCTGTTTGGACTTCACAGTAGTGTTTTCACGGTCAATAAACGTATGATCCTCCGTCATTAAGCGGGCAAGTCCTTCAATGTCCCGGTTGTTAATACATTCATTGAAGAGTAGTGCTATTATTTTGGGGTCTCTCAAATTCATATTTGATTTCAAATATAATAACAGAAGCGGCTTTTTACTATATAATTAAATGATAAGTCAAAAATATTCTATCTTTCCGCAGAATCTCCCGTAGGTGACTCTGCGGGGACTTGAAAGATAAGTCAAAAATAATTTCATCTCTATCTCTTATATTTGTATGTATAATTTTAAGGGAGGATAACTATATGTTCTCAACAGCACGTTATTTCATTAAAACAAGCATTGTTTTTCTGATAGTCGGATTGCTTACGGGACTGCACATGACGCTTGCAACAAATGTATTTAAGAAAGGTTACGGAGCTGAGCTTATATCCGCGCATACGCATGTAATACTCGTCGGTTCGGTAATAATGATGATAATGGGGGTAGCCCTCTGGTTCTTCCCGCGTCCCGAGAAAACGGATACACAGTATAACCCGGCCAACATTCTTATAGCATACTGGATAATGACCATAGCAACATCACTGCGTTACATTTTCCAGGTTACGGCGGCATACTCCAATATTGATTGGGTGTGGGTTATGATAACGGTTTTTTCGACATTCCAGATAATTGCAATAATATATTTCTTCTATACCATGTGGGGACGCATCCGTGCTTCCGGCGGAAGCGTGATCAGGGAACAAAAGGGTGAAAAGTTCTAAACTATATGTCATTCCTGCAGCCTGCCCCTGCCAACGGCGGGAAGGCTGGAATCCAGTTAAAGTATTAATTACGAACATGATATCGTTACAGAGTCCCTATTCATAAGACTAAGCTAGGACTGAATCCCGAATCAAGTTCTCCACAGGAGTCCTTTGGACGGGATGACATATTATTAAATAAAATTATGAAAAAAATACCTAAATACATTTTTATTATTCTTCCGCTCGTGCTTCTGGGTCTGCTGACAGGCATCTGGGCGGGATGTATACGCATCGGATGGAACTTCCCTCTATCATCATTTGCAGGCGAGCACGGTGCATTGATGGTAGGAAGTTTCCTCGGAACGCTCATCTGCCTTGAAAGAGCGTTCACATTCCCGAAAAAAATTGCATTGATGCTTCCTCTCTTCAATTCACTCAGCTTTATATTTATCATTGCAAAATATCCCGTCATTGCATACTGGGTATTATTTATCGGGAGCATGGGACTGGTTGTTCTTTATTTTTTCTTGTACTTAAAGTTCAGCGAACTGTATGTGCTATTAATGATGATGGGTGCTATGTGCTGGGTTATCGGTAACGGGCTGCTCCTGCAAACTTCATTTTACCCACAGGCAGTAACATGGTGGATCGGATTTCTGTTTCTCACCATCACCGGGGAGCGGCTTGAACTTTCAAGATATCTGAATATCGGTAAAAGCACCAAATCAATATTCGTAATTCTCATAGCACTGTTCATTATAGGAATTACCATTCCTTTCCATGAATTTGGCGGGTATGTAACCGCAGTTTCACTAATCGGTTCATCACTGTGGTTATTCATTTACGATATGCCGAGAAGAAATTTGAAGAACACGGGAGTGCACAAATATTCGGGGATTGTTCTGCTGACAGGTTTTTTCTGGCTCTTCATCTGCGGTTTGCTGATGGCTTACGGCTCATATGAAATGTTATTATATGATGCAGTGCTCCATACATTCTTCATCGGGTTCGTATTTTCAATGATATTCGCACACGCACCGATAATATTGCCAGGAATTCTAGGCATCCCGGTAAAACCTTTTCACGGTTTGCTGTATGTATGGTTCATTTTGCTTCAGCTCTCACTGTTGATGAGGTTATCCGTTCTTTTAACAAATGACGTATTTATCAAACAGCTCAGCGGTATGATAAGCGGGATTGTGATAATAGGGTTTATAGTGAATATGGAGATATTAGTTGCAAAGGGGAAGATGGAAAGCTTAAGTCGGTCATGAAAATATTTGTAACTTTAAAGACTGAGAACCTAAATGTTTCGGGTTTTATTGTTTAACAAATCTCACTAATTTCGTAAAGTTGTATTAAAGAATGCATTATTAAAGAAAATCCGGTATGAAGTCGAAAAAACCTATTCTATTTATTTTAATTTTGTGTTTCATATTACGATTATCTTTCTTTCTTGCGGTTCAGTACAGGAATACCGATTATCAACAACAATTCATCAAAGGGGATGCTCTCGAATACCATATACTGGCAAGCAACTTGGTAAATTACCATCAGTTTTCTTCTGAAAAAGATGGTCCCCCCAATACCTATCGTACACCGGGTTACCCCTTATTTATAAGCATTTTTTACTTAATATTCGGGCCTCAACCATGGGTTGTCTTATTTGTTCAAATTATCGTAGATACAATTACATGCCTTTTTGTTTATCTTATTGGTGAATCGATGCTGAGTAAGCGTGCCGGTTTATTTTCATCATTTTTTTATGCTCTTGATCCTTCTGCCATCCTACATACGTCCACGCTATTGAGTGATATATTATTCGTTTTTTTCATTTTACTTTCAATTTATTTCTTTTCAAAGCTGATAAAAGGAAAAGATGAAAAAGAATATTTAATACCTCTAATTCTTTCAAGTATATTTATAGCAATCGCAACATTGATAAGACCAATCACTATTTATTTGCCTATTTTATTGATACTATTCCTACTTATATATTTTAAAGGAAAAATAAAATACGCTTTTAAATTAGTTCTGATTTTCCTTGTAATATTTATCTTAACGCTCTCTCCCTGGATGATTCGAAATGCTATTATTTTCGGATCTTATTCTCTGTCATCTTCCAGTACAAAGAGCCTAATAGAAATGTATGTTCCCCCATTTGAAATGGAAAAGAGGAATCAGCCTTATGAAACTGTAACATCTTCATTAATGAATGAAGCAGATTCATTAATGTTGAAAGATGGGTATAATCCGTACAAAATGGATGAATTCCAAAAATCACCCTATTGGAAAAAAGTAGCATTAAAACATATTGCAGAGAATCCTATCCTTTTCTTAAAACATTACGCAATTGGAACCATCCACTATTTTGTCAATCTTGGAACTAGAGGATATTCAGATATGCTTAATCTGGAGGTTAAGACGAAGGATTTTGATATTAAGGGAAAACCGAATCCTTTAGAGACTATAAAACTCTGGTTTGCAAAAAAGTCTCTTACCGAAATATTGATCGGTATTTTTATTTCTTTGTTCTTGTTAGTATCTTATTCAGGGTTATTAGCCGGACTTATTATGGGATGGAAAAAATATAATAAAGCTTACCTTGTCTTATGTTTATTAATGGTTTTTTATTTCGTTCTCACTACCGGACCGCAAGGACTGGAAAGGTACAGATTACCTTCAATACCATTCTATCTGACTTTCACTTCTTTAGGAATCATTTATATAATTGATAGGTTCAAATCAAAATCCATTCATAAAAACTAAGATAATTATGAGTTTATCTTGATGAAGAAGTTAAAAGCGGTTCTAACCATATCTTCTAATTTCGTATATTTCGGTTTCCAATTCAATAAATTCATTGCCCTGGTCGGATCAGCTACAAGTATACCAGGGTCCCCCTTTCTTCTTGATGTCACCTGTACGTTAAATTCGATACCTGATACTTCTTTTACAGCCTTTACTACTTGATGTACGGTAAATCCTTTTCCTATTCCTAGATTTAATCGTTCACAAATAGGATTTTCTAAAAAATAAAGTCCTGCTATGTGTGCATCCACTAGATCGTTCACATGGATATAATCTCGTACACCGCTTCCATCGATTGTATTATAATTATTTCCATAAATATAGAAAGTGTCTCTTTTCCCCAGAGCTGTGAGTATCGCCGATGGAATAGCATGAGATTCTACCTTATGCCGCTCCCCTAACTCACCTTCAGGATCTGCACCAGCAGCACAGAAATACCGAAAAGAAAGGGAATTTAAATGATATGCTTCGTAATACCATTTAAGTAATTCTTCGATTATCAATTTTGTATGACCGTAAGGATTTTTAGGTAAAGTAGGATGATTTTCATCTATCATTTCCATTATAGGTTCACCATAAACTGAAGCTGAAGAAGAAAAAATAATTTTGCCAACACTATACTCGAGCATACATTCAAGAAGATTAATAGTACCGATGACATTATTTTCATAATATTTATGAGGTGAAACAACCGAATCCGGTACGTTTGCATAAGCGGCAAAGTGTATTACTGAATCTACTTTTTCTTGATGAAAAATCTTTTTGAGAGCCTGCTTATCTCTTAAGTCACACTGGTAAAACTTATCCGTTAAAACAGCATCTCGGAAACCTTCTTCGAGGTTATCTATAACAATAACATCACCTGATGCATACTTTTTGAGGAGTTCCTTAACACAGTGACTTCCTATATAACCTGCCCCGCCTGTAACTAAAATTTTCATTTCATATCCTTATTAAACAAATAAAAAACAAAACTGAAAAAGACAATTTGGATACCCGATATTAAAAAAAATATACTATAAATCACGAGTTTTACTTCATTAAAAGTTATAGCGGATACCTTTAACCAATGGAAAAAAATATACAACAGTAAAGCAAATCCCGCAATTGATAATAGCATACTCGTAATTATTCCCTTTTCAAAAGAAAATTTCGATTTGAACCAATTGCTAATCTTATTCTTCTTAAACTTGCTCAAATATGAAAAATTCTGCACTAATATCCCCATTTGAATAATAAACGTGGAAATAATCGTAAGGATCAATCCGAGAAACATATAGAATGTTCCGAAATATTCACTTCCGATCATAATACCGCCTCTTATCTGTGAAATAAGAATAATGAAACCCAGCAGCCATAAAACGAAACCCAGTTTTAGAAACAAAGTCTCAGATGCCAGCATCCAAATAGTTTTCATATTTTCCCATCCCGCTCGCCACGGTGTAAGATGGGGTTTTCGACCTTTCTGATCAGGGAATAAGCTGACAGGTACTTCGGTAATTTTCAATCCTGCAAGTTTAGCTTTAACTACCATTTCAGATGCATACTCCCAGCCAAGTGAATCAATCCCAATAATTTTTAAAGCATTGAGAGTAATCGCTCTCAATCCAGAATTGCAGTCAGAAATTCCAGTCTTATAAAAGGTATTAATAAAAAATGTAAGAAGCGGAGTTCCTATATACCTGTTCTTCCATGGCATTGCCCCTTTGTGTATGTTACCTTTCAACCTTGTACCCATAACAAAATCAAAGCCGCTATCGAGTTTATTAATAAACCTATCCAATTCCATAAAGTCGTACGTACCATCCGAATCACCCATCACAACATAATCTCCACGGATCAGCTCTATGCTACGCATGTATTGGTAACCCAGACCTACTTTCGGAACAATATGTACCTTCGCTCCAAGTTCTTTTGCAATATCTACGGTTCTGTCTGTGGAAGAAGCATCTATTAAAAGGATTTCACCGTTTACATTATGCTTCTCAAAAGATTCTTTAACTCTTCTAATCGTATCACCTACAGTTAATTCTTCATTCAGGGAGGGCAAAACTACTGAAACGAATTTTTCAGGCATTTATACTAATTCCTTTCGAGCTGTAATAAATATTTGAGGGCCTAATTTTTTAGACCTCGGGGTTAGTAAGAATAGCAAAAATGTAAGGTTAAATAAACATTTTCCCAAAAAAGATTTACCTCGTTCCCCTTTATGAAATTCTTTGCTAATATGCTCATTCTTCTCATATATCCATTTTTGCATATTATAAAACGGATATCCTTTTTTGAATGCGCATATCGTTCGTAATCCGATTTTGTTAAATTCTTTTTCCAGATTCTCTAATTCAAAATGGTGCAGGTGTCCATTGTCCTTATCACTTTGATAAATTTTCCCGGACTGAGTAGTCAGTATCAGATATCCATTGTCATTTAATAGACTTGATAAATTAATTAAAGCGGTCTGCCAATTAATTAAATGCTCTATGACTTCACTGCATATTACTACATCAAATGTATGCTTATAATCTAAAATATTTTTCGAAATATCTAGTTGATCAAATTTAATACCTTCATATTTTATCGAATTCAATTCAATAACCTTTTTTGATAAATCCAAACCCCATAATTTTTTACCGGGATAACTATTTTTAATAAGATGGACGAGGTATCCATCACCACAACCTACATCTGCAGATGAAACAAAATCTATTTTTTTTAACTGCCTTAAGATGAATCTATTTCTCAGTTTCACCGAAGGGTGCTGAGAATGAGTAACATATTCATCCCAGTAATTTTCATAATACAATTTATTCTTTATGAAGGATTCGAGCAATTGTTCTTATTATTTGTTTCAATTTCAACTCTTTCAACTACAACTTAATTATTGATTAAGTGTATTTGTATCGAAATCTCTGAATAAAATACCAGATGTCATAATATATTCAAGATCAGCATCAGGATCCTGGTTAACCAGACTAATCAAACTGTCACTTCTAAAACCTAACTTCACATGAAGTAGCTCTGCAAATTTCAATATTATCCAAATAATTTGCCATGGAAAAGGAATAAAAATACTATTACTCCCTATCGAGGAAGCTATAACCTTAAGAATATCCCTGAAAGTTTTATATTGGGGGTATGCTGCAATAATCGGTTTAGCATAGCTCGAACCATTATTGCACAAATTTAGAATAAGTTTGCACAAATCTTCTTGATGAATAAGATAAAGTTTCTGATGTCCCAAGCCGATAAGAGGAATAACGGGAGATATAGAAATCATTTTACTTAGAGAACCTACCATACCCCGTGCATTTTTTCCAAATATTAACCCGGGGCGTATAACAACTGCTCCGTGTTTTAACGCCCTTTCCTCGATGCAAAGTTTAGACTTTCCATATAGTGATTTACAGCCACAAAAGGCACTCATTGAAGAAATATAGATAATATTTCCGACCCCAGCTGCTTTCGCAACTGAAAATAATTTTTCGGAACCGAGCACATTGACGTTATAGATATCTCTCCAATTTATGTAAGTAAAATCAAATGCACAGTGAATGAGAATATTAATTTTATTGAAAATAGCTTGATTCAAATCACCCTCAAGCGAAAAAGGAAAAGAATCTTCATTAATATCTTTTATATCGTGTCTGTATTCATATACTTTATAACCACTTTTTCTCAAATAGTTCTTGATTGAAGTTCCCAAGTAGCCATTCGCTCCTGTTATCCCAAAGATAAGGTTTTTATCAACCACCATAGTGTATAATATTTTTTACACTTTCTGTTGCAATCCTATGCGAGTTTGCCATTACACTTAAAGTTATCGTCGTAGCAGGTATACTGGGAAATACACTTGCGTCAACTATGTGCAATAACTTATAACCAAAAGGTCTGCCAAGCAAGTCCGATTGATATTTCAAAGGATTTTTGCTCATAGGAAAAGTTCCTCCCGAATGAAACCCTTTTCCAGGTTGCGCAATTCTAAGTAAAAACCTCAATGGTATTGCTCGTATATATTTTTTATTAACAGATAATTTTTTCAGTATTTTATTTATTGTATTCTTGACAGAATCATTTCTTATTGACGAGATAATCAATTCATTTTTTATTTCCCCGTTAACTTGTTTTAATTTTATAGAAATCCGAGAAGAATAATCAGAGTGCAAAAAACCCTGTACTATCATTAATCTTGTTAGAAATTTACTTATTGGCAACTCGAAAAATCTATACGTGCGACCCAATACTTTTTCAACGGCTCTTTTATAAAGATCATTGTAAGTATATACCTGCAAATGGATAGTTCTATTGCTTATGAGATTGTCAAGAATTTCCATATATAGTTGTGCTAGCGTATGAAGGTCTTCCTTGACTGGGTTGCCATAACCCTTATATCTTAATAAGGGAAAGATGAAATATTGACTATCCTTCATCTTAATCTCCTCATCGTATTCTTTCATCGATTCCAAGATAATTTTTGCAGTAGGAATTACTCCACAAGCTAAATATACGCGCTCCCCTACGAATATTAGTTCTTGACCTGAGGTGGACGATACTGCAAGAACTCTAATAAAATTCTTTTCTTCAATTATTTTATAAACATAAACATTATTTATATAATGAAAATTATTATATTTTTGAAGTTCACTTAATGTCGAGATACTGGAATAAATCAATCGATAAGGACATCCATACATACATAATCCGCAGTAAACACATCCATAATTCCCATTTTGTTTTCCGGAACGTACAGCAAGTCGTGAGTAACCAAATTTGAATCCAGCAGAATGTAACTTATTCTTATTCTTAATTAAATCTTCATAAAGAAATCCTGCTTGTTTGCTTGGTTTTAGAAATTCATAATCCGATTTATATATAGGGAACTGATTTTCTAATTCATCTTTATTGGCAGAAATATTTAAAAAAGAAAGAACGGATTCATAATGAGGTTTAAAATCTTCGACTCCTATGGGCCAATCCGATATATCTTCCTGAATGTAAGGCAATATAGCAGCCCCCCAAACGTTGCTGAATCCCCCCATGGCCAATGACGGTAATAAATCAACATTGTCGATCTTCATATTCATAAAATCGTTATCAATTCTATATGGAAAATCTGATCCGTATATATACTTATTCGAAACACCTCTTGAACTGGCCTCCATATTTTCTTTAAGATGATCTATATCTTTTTTTCCCCAGTCCTGATGATCTGTTCTGCCCATTCTCTCGACAACAGCTTTACGTTCAGTTTCTATCTCCAAACCATAATCGAGCATTGTCACATTTAATCCTTTCTTAACTAAAGCCATTGCACATGAAATGCCTGCCGGTCCAGAGCCAATAATATAGTACATCTAAGGTATTCTGTTAAATTATTATACCGAATTTATTTACTGAATCAGTTGGAAACTAAATCCTGAGGAATTCTTTAAAATTATCTATTTTTCCAAAAATCCCAATTATTAATATCAATTATAATGATTAAATAAAAAATGATTAATTTTAGCCAATATTGTGAACTTACAAGGTTTCCAAATACATACATTATTATTAATTCTCTCTACTTCACCTCTTGACAAATCAAAGTCAATATATTATATTGCTGTAGCTTTGAACTACTGCAATAATGGGGAATACTAAATTAATAGAAAAACTCAGATCATTGGGTTTCAAGGAATACGAGGCAAGGGTATTCCTTGTTATGCTAAAAGGTAACCCCATGAGTGCTTCTGAAATTGCCAAAGAAGCAAAGATCATCCGTAATTCTATCTACGATATATTAAAGTTTTTCGTTGAAAAAGGATATTGCAACGAGATAGAAACGAACACAATCCTCAATTACCAGATCATAGACCCGAAATTTATCCTCGATAAGATTGAACGAAATTATCATAATTCGTTCAAAACAAACATATCAAATCTCAAAGATACATTTACGGAACTTCAGTCCATCTACCAAGCAAAACCTGAATTAAAAAATGATAAAGAAATTAACATTGAGCTTATCAGAGGCTTTAATGCAAATCGCGTTTCAAAATATCTCGATATATTTAAATCATCACGATATGAAATACTCGGTATGTATACCTTCAATGGTGTGGTATCCGAAACACTCGATGAAACAGCACGAAAATTTATTAAGAATGGCGGTGTCATTCGCTCGGTCTACCAGGCTAACCTTTCATTCAAGACAATAGTTAATGGAAAAGCAGTTCCTGCATCACACGATGATTTGATCCGAGTATGCGAGTCTTTTGAAAAATACGGCGAACAGGTCAGACTGTCACAAACAAAAATCCCTAACATAACGATTTTCGACAAGCAGAAAATTTACATCAATATAAATGATAAGAGCCTGCCTGCACATAAAAGGGCGGATCTCATTATAGATAATCCGGACTTTGCAATACATATTGTAGACTTATTTAATTTTTACTGGAACAGCGGATTGACAGTTGAAGAATACAAAAAAATTAATAAAACTTAATTTAGCCGAATACAATACATCGAAAGTGAGCAATTAAATGGAAAATAAATTCCAAAATTCGCTTCTAGTGTTCTTTTTACTCCTGAATGTTGTTCTCACTCAGTCAATAGCATATTCCCAGTCAGGCTGGTTCCCCCTGCCTTCTGGCACTAATAATTCTCTTTTATCAATCTTTTTCCCAAATGTAAATACAGGATACATAGTCGGAGACCTTGGTATTTTTTCAAAGACCACGAACGGCGGTTCAACCTGGATCAACCAGAACATTACACCGAACGTTCAGCTTAACTCGGTTTTCTTTACAGACGTGAATACCGGTTACACATGCAGCACAGACGGTTACATTATGAAAACAATTAACGGAGGTATGAACTGGATACGCCAGGGATATACAGGAAATGGATATTTCAATTCATTGTACTTTGTTAATTCGAATACAGGCTACGCTGTTGGCTCAGAAGGAAAAATTATAAAAACAACAAACGGCGGTACAAACTGGCTTTTTATGCATTCATGTACTGATATCGCTTTGAATGCAGTTTATTTCCCGAGTACCGATGTGGGGTATGCTGTAGGAGGGATACTTAATCTTCAAGGAATTATCGTGAAAACAACTAACTCCGGAACCACCTGGTTTACTCTTCTGAATTCCGGGAAAGTTCTTAGAACGATATACTTTATAAATAATAGTACAGGCGTTACGGTCGGCGGGGATTTTGAGCGCGGCAACGTAATGCTAAAAACAACCAACGGCGGAGAAAACTGGGTTGAAGAGTTCTCCTCGCTAAATTATGGTACTTTAAATGGGGTATATTTTGTAAATGAATTAATCGGGTATTGTTCAGGTACATCCGGAATAATGAAGACTACTAATGGAGGTCAGAATTGGTTCACTCAGTATACCGTTTCATACCCGTTTTTAAACTCTCTTTTTATGTTGAACGAATCTATCGGTTACGCTGTAGGCAGTAATGGGTTCATTTTGAAGACTACGAACGGGGGTTATAAACCTTATGATACAGCAACATCAAATTATTATCCTTTAGCAGTAGGTGATTTCTGGGTCTATGAGAACTGGTACTACCAATCCGGAGAATATCATAACGTAGGAATAACCCAAAGCAGAATTATTACAGATACTGTACTCCATAATGGTCATAAATATTATATATTTGATCAGTCCCCCTCAATGTGCGGTCAGCTTCATGAACTTGAGAGGATCGATTCGTTGACGATGAACGTTTATTGGTTTAATCCCCAAACCGGTGAGGAAGAATTGTATGACAGCCTGTATTCGAAACTTAATAATACATATATGGGGAAAAGGAACTGCATGAGTGACTACCCTATAATATGCTACGATACTTCGTTAATTGCACTGTTTGGTTCTACGGTGAATTCGAAAAAATTTGATACTGACGGATTAATGTTCAGTGAATACACCCTTGCTAAGAATTTTGGTTTCGTTTCCTATTACTGTACTGAAGGCAACTCATGGGGAAGAAATTTGAGGGGATGCCTTATTAACGGCATTCTTTATGGAGATACAACGATGTACTACCAGATATCAGGACAGGTCACCTATCACGATAACAACCAGCCAGTCCCTACAGGATATGTGAAAGCATTAATGTACGATAAGGTAACCGAGAACATTATCACCCTTGACTCAGCCAGGATAAACAACGGCCTTTATATTTTAATTCACGTACGGCAGGACAGCCTTTATATAATGGCATATGGCGATGACGAACAGCTCGATTTCGTTCCGACTTATTATGATTCTACCATCCATTGGCAGGGTGCCCGGGCACTATACCCAACTTCGAATCTCACGAACATAAATATCAGCGTATTTAGGATAAACAATCCCGGCTCCCGATATTATATAAGCGGTAGTATTTTCTCTGTCAATAATTCTTTTACAAATGAGATTGACAATGCGATAATTTATGCAAAATCCGGTAATGATTTTAAAAACTATTCTATGAGCGATGCAAATGGCTTTTACACTGTCGATTCCCTACCTACAGGAAGCTATGAGCTTATAGCTGATAGAATAGGTTATTACAGCGATTCTAAATTCCTTGTACTGAATAATAACATGAATATGGTGAATTTTTATTTGAAGAAGTTCGCGGGTTTTTCGGGTCAAAGCTTTTTCATACCGAATAGCATTAAGCTGGAGCAGAACTATCCAAATCCTTTTAATCCTGTTACTTCTATTAAATTCGATATTCCTAAAACTGCCTACGTTACACTTGTAATTTACGATTTACTCGGCAGAGAAGTGATAAGATTGATCGATCAGCAGATGAAACCCGGATCTTATAAAGCTGATTGGGATGCTTCGAACCTGTCCAGCGGAGTTTATTTTTATAAACTTGTTACGGGTGATTTCACTGCAACGAAAAAGATGGCTCTAATAAAATAGTTAATGCGCTTTACAGAATAGTTTTGCGTTCTCTGTCATATTATTATGGTACTATATGCTGATGAAGCCGATACCCGGCTAAATCTCCCGGATTATGTATTCTGACAAATGTCAGATCTGTGAATACATCAGGATAATAATCTATCCAGATCAGGGATATTTGGCTCTTATTGATATTGTTCAAGAAATCTGAGTCAGGGGGCAAATCAGATTCGGGTATTTCTCAGCCGGATGCATAACCGACCATTTAATCACTTACATTCGACCGGCTTCATATACTGTTATCCGGTGAGCGGCAGATGGTCTTTTGGAAAACCAAGAATGGGGGAATGAATTGGGATTCCGAAGGATTACTTCTGCCGCGAACCGGAAAATGCAAATACGGAAATTACAAGTTTTCGGTTGATGAAAGCAGCATTACTGAAAAGATGATCCTCTTAAAATAGACTTACCTCCTATTAAAGAGAACCCCTACTGAAAGCGACGTTCCCCCCTCACCGGGTCAAAGCCGAATCCGGTCGAGGGGGGTTGGGGGAAAAATTCTAAGCCTTTCGTGTAAATTCAATTCAATCTGTTTTTAAAAGCGGAGAAAGATATTTTTTTCCTTCTGATGACATCGTTAGTCATTGTTAAATATTCTCACTCTTCAGTCTCCGGGAAATATCTTTAAGTGAAGTTCCGCTTTCCATCAATTCCGGCAGGTATTCGGTTGAAGTCACAAATGTCCACAAATATGCTACTATTGAATATAATTCTCCTGCACTAAACTCATCCAGGTCAATTGCAATATACAGCACAACGAGAAATATTATCAATAAGGCTACTCTTACAAAACCAAAATTGAACGCACCCCAATTAGCAATCTTTCTCTGCGGCAGGGCAAGTTTATTGTAATATTCCCGAATATACTCAGGGTCTTTCTTAGCAAATATGTCATATACATCTTCATAAGCATCGTGATATTCTTTTTGCAAAGCTACAACCTTGTTATTATAGATATTACTGATGAAAATTAGCGGAAAAATAATGAATAAACATGTAACGGAGATCCGCCAATCAAAGAAGTATAACGCTATTACCCCTCCGATTATGGCTACGGATTGCTCTATTATCTCCGGTACTCGATACTGGAAAAAGCTGATATATTGATAAGAGAGTTCCGCTCTCGCAGCTGTTTTAGAAACCGAGAGTCTCCGCTTTAATGAGTTATCCGATACTTCAGCGGCAATATTAGTAAAAATGTTAAGAAATATCCTGGGATCGAGTGACCTTCTTAATGCACCTACTCCGGAATTTAATGCAAATATTCCGATCCATAGCACTAAAGGTAATATAAAAGAGCTTTCCGGTTCTTCAAGCGCTTTATCAATTACCGCATCGATCACCTTACCGAAAAGGGTAGGTTCTACAATCCATGCAATATTCTCTATTATTACAAGCGCTATAGCTAATGTTATACCTTTACGGAATCTTTTTACTAATGCAAATAGATTCATCGGATTTACTTAATTATCTCCATTAGCTATTTTCTCAATAATTTGAGCAGTTTTATAATTAAAAATAACTTTTAATATATTTCAAAACTATGTAAAAAATTATTTTTTAAAACATATTTATATATATTTGTAAGTATTATAAACCTGTTAGAATTAATGATTTCCATGAGCAAATTAAATATTCTACCTGTTGTATTCTTTTTACTATTTATCTTTTTTTCATGCAACAATAATCAAAAATTGACCGATAGCAACCAGAATACACCTCTAAAAAATGACAGTCAAAAGGTAATAAACGGAGTTTACAGATATTATTGCGGGGAAAGAGAGGGGTTTAAAATATGGATCGTAGATGGTGCATTAATCAGAAAAGAAATATTTAACGAGTTCGTATACGGCGGGAACCCGGAACGCTATACATTCGTACCAGATAATGAGATCTGGATCGATAATTCGATTTCATGCGAGGAATTCGAAACTACCCTCGCCCATGAGCTAAATGAAAGAAAGTTGATGGCAAAATTTGCGATGACGTATTTTGATGCCCATGATTCTTCTCTTGCTCTCGAAGTAAAGCTGCGAAGAACATTTTTAACGCAATCCGCCGGACATGAATCAAAGCTTCCCAGGCTGGCACCGATCGATTTCGATTCCACACAGGAAATTTCGGATATACCGGGATCAATAAAATTAAAGAATATCTATCGAGTACCCGAAGAGGAACGCAGCGGAATAAAGATCTGGATAGTCGACGGTTATGCAGTCAGAAGAGATATTTATCCCGATTTTGGTTTTAGCGGGAATGATAAAGCGTACCACTTCATACCGGACAAAGAAATATGGGTGGATGGCTCTGTGTCGTGCGAAGAAACAGAATATTCTGTAGCTCTCGAATTAAAAGAACGTGAATTAATATCTGCAGGCATGAACTATGATGATGCATATGAGGGAGCTTTAAAAGTATCGGACAGCTTGCGAATTAGTATGCAAAATCTGATCAGCAATCAAAAACCTGTCAAATTATATTATCCTCTTTGCCGGGATACAGGAACAGGAAAAGAAAGTAATAAATAATTGATATACTGAACCCTCCGTCAGAGTGAATTAGCAGTGTAATAACACTTTATCAACATTTTCGGTAACACTACCTCCAGTATAGTTACATTGTATTTATTATAAAGTTAAGATAATTTAGTATACTATGCTTGATATTTCGATTGTAATTGTTACCTGGAACAGTGCTAATGATATTGTAAAATGCGTTGATTCTATTTTCAGTAATTCATCTTCGGATAAATTAAAAACTGAAACCATCATTATTGATAACGATTCTCAGGATGAGACTTGCAGGGTTATAGAAGGAATACAGAGCCCTAATCTTCATACTTATAAAAATCACACTAATACCGGCTATACAAAGGGTGTTAACCTGGGAATGAGTTATACGCAAGGAAAATATATCCTTCTATTAAACCCGGACATCGAACTGAAAAATGATTGCATAGGTATTCTCTATAACTTCCTGGAAAGTAACCCCGGGTACTCCGCGGCGGCACCGCTTCTTATCAATGAAGATGGAACAATACAGTATTCTATCCGTAATTTCCCCACCTATTGGACTTTGTACTGTGAATTTTCTTTACTGGCTCACATCTTTCCGCAATCTACCCTCTTCGGAAAATGGAAAATGAAATATTTTAAATATGACAAGGATAGTGATGTAAACCAGCCTATGGCAGCCGCATTGTTAATTAGGAAGAACTTTCTCGATCAATTCGGAGATATGGACGAAAGGTTCGTCATGTTCTTTAATGATGTAGATCTTTGCAGAAAAATAGTCGAAAATGACCATAAAATAAGGTTTATTGCTGCAGCGCAGGCGGTTCACAAAATAGGTACGAGCATTTATAAAGACAGGGTCAGAATGATAAAGACCTGGAATAAGGATTGTATTCAATATTTTAAAAAATATCACAATAATTTTTTTCTGCTTACATGGCTGAAAATTAGCTTAAAAATTTCAGAAACATTAAGGATATTGTTCTATAAGATAATACAGTAATGAAATTCAAAATAGCTCTGGCACAAATAAACCCAGCTTTAGGTGATATACAGAAAAATATCAAGAAGCATATCGCATTTTGCGATAAGGCGGTACGAAATAAAGCTAACCTTATAATTTTCCCTGAACTATCATTAACCGGTTATTCACTTAAAGACCTTAATACAGAACTTGCCGTTAATCCTTACATTTCGCAAATTCTGGAACCGCTTTCGGTAAAATCCAAAAAAATTGATATCCTATGCGGCGGTGTGGAAGAGGATGAAAGGTTCGCTATTTTCAATTCCGCTTTTTATTTCTCCAACGGCACTATAGAGTTCACTCATAAAAAGATCTATCCCCCCGATTACGGTATGTTCGAGGAAATGAGATACTTCTCCAAAGGCAAGACTTTAGATGTCCATAATACAAAATTCGGTAAACTGGGGATCCTTGTTTGTGAAGATCTATGGCACATTTCTCTGCCCCTTTTGCTTGCACTCAAGGGAGCCAGGATCATTATAACTATAGCAGCCTCTCCTACAAGGCTCGAACTCAATACCAAATCGAAAAAGATCAAGAATTACGAGATAAACTCAGAACATCATAAAAGTTATGCGCGCCTTTTATCCCTGTATGTTGTCTTCTGTAACCGTGTCGGGTATGAGGACGGCGTTAATTTCTGGGGCGGTTCCGAAATTGTTGATCCTTTCGGGACAGTTACAGCAGTTGGAAAATTTTTCGATGAGGACCTTATTTATGCCGATATTGATCTCAATAAAGTAAAACGTGCGCGTTTTCAGGCAAGGCATTTCCTTGATGAAGATGTGAACTTACTCAAAAATGAAGTAAAGCTGCTGAATGACGAATTGTCTAAATTATAGATCATTAACATTTACAGATTAAAACGCAGGGCTTGCTCCCCGCCGAGGAATTTAAAGAAACGTTCGCTTGTTATAGACTGTTCATTCTTTAAGAATATATACGATGAATATCAATAAAACAAATCTTCCTTCCGAGATCTTAACCATAGGCCACTCTACACGAAGTATAGAAGATTTTATCAACGTACTAAAATCATTCAATGTTGAATTGATCGCAGACGTTCGCAGCTTTCCCGGTTCAAAAAGATTTCCACATTTCAATAAGGAATCACTCTTTCTATCACTCAAAGAACATTCGATTGAATATATTCATATACCTGAACTTGGCGGACGAAGAAGTGTAAAGAAAGATTCTAAAAATACCGCGTGGAAAAGCAAATCATTCAGGGGGTATGCAGATTATATGGAAACAGAGCAGTTCGCTGAAGGTATCGAAATTTTGATCGATAATGCCCTAAGGAAAAGGACTTCTATAATGTGTGCAGAAGCTCTCTGGTGGCGCTGCCACCGTTCGATGATATCGGATTATCTCAAATCCATTGGAATTAATGTAAATCATATTTTAGATATCTCGAAGAACGAAGAACATTTATATACATCTCCTGCAAAAATAGCGGATGGAATGTTAACTTATCATTAATGCATAATACATTCCCGAACAAATTTTATAACAGCTGCGCTATTTCAGTATTTTTTTTAGAAATTTTCCAGTAAAAGAATTCTTCTTTTTAGCAATATCTTCCGGTGTGCCGGTAGCTACTACATAACCCCCTTTATCACCGCTTTCGGGTCCCAGGTCGATTATGTAGTCCGCGCACTTAATCACTTCTAGGTTATGCTCGACCACTATTATCGAATTACCTTTATCTATCAGTTCCTTGAAGCTCTTCAGAAGTTTTGCAATATCGTGCAGATGAAGTCCTGTGGTGGGTTCGTCGAAGATGAACAGCGTCTTTTCCCCGGGATTCTGGAATGAAAGATGATAAGAAAGCTTTATCCTCTGTGCTTCTCCGCCCGAAAGTGTGGTAGCAGATTGCCCCAATCTCAGATATCCAAGCCCTACATCATCTAATATCTTCAGCTTCGACGTTATCTTTGGAAATTCCTTGAAAAATGTTAATGCTTCAGTAACGCTCAATGACAGCACATCGCTTATATTCTTCCTGTTATATTTTATATCCAGTATTTCATCCTTATACCTTTTTCCTTTACAGATATCACACTCCAGGTATATATCAGCCATAAATTGCATAGCTATCTTTATTACACCCGAGCCTTCGCATGTTTCACATCTTCCGCCGGGTATATTGAACGAAAAATTCCCGGGTGTGAAACCTCTTATCTTTGCCGATGGAAGCGAACCGTAAAGTTCCCTGACCAGGTCGAAGATCTTTAGATAAGTCACGGGATTCGACCTCGGAGACCTGCCGATGGGGGTTTGGTCTACCAATTCCACATTGTGTATCTGCTGGTAACCTTTGATCTCCGAGAAAGCTCCTATTTTCTCACTGTAAACACCATCAAGCCGTTTCTTCAGCGCACCATACAGTATATCGCTTATCAGTGTCGACTTTCCCGAACCGCTTACACCCGTAATGCATACAAATACTCCGAGCGGTATCTCGACATCAATATTCTTAAGATTATTTTCCGAGGCTCCCTTGAGTATGAGCCAATTATTTTTTACACTTCTTCTCCTTGAGGGAACATCTATTTTCAGTTTAGATGATAAATATTTGCCCGTATAGGAATCCGGGACCTTCACGATTCCTTTCAAATCACCTGAATAGATCACCTCACCTCCATACTCACCTGCATCGGGTCCCATGTCTATGATGTAATCGCTCGATCTGATCATCTCGGGATCATGTTCCACTACGATGACCGTGTTTCCGATATCTCTTAATGATTTCAGTATTCTTATCAGTCTGTCATTATCCCTGGGATGTAAGCCAATGCTGGGTTCATCGAGAACATATATCGAACCAACGAGTGATGAACCGAGTGATGTAGCAAGGTTGATCCTTTGTGCCTCACCTCCTGAAAGCGTGCTGGTAAGACGGTTCAACGTTAAGTAACCCAACCCTACTTCATACAGATACGTCAAGCGGCTCTTAATCTCGTCCAGAATTCTGCCGGCAACCTTCTGCTCATAAGCAGGCAGCTTGATATCCTTAAAGAATAAATAAAGCTCCTCGATATTGCTTCTTACAATATTATCTATTGTCTTACCGTGGAACTTCACGTATAATGCTTCTTTCCGAAGACGGGAGCCGTTGCATTCCGAGCATGTTGTGTAAGCACGGTAACGACTTAACAGAACGCGGTAGTGTATCTTATATGCTGCCTCTCGTTCCACCATCCTGAAGAACTTGTTTATACCGATATACTCACCTGCACCTTTATACACAAGGTCGATCTCTTCTTTGGTCAGATCTTTGAAGGGAATATGGATCCTGATGTCATATTTTTTTGATGCTGCTATCAGGTCACTGAGATGTCTGCTGTGCTTCGGAGTAGAGAACGGATGTATCGCATTCATGAAGATGGATTTTGATTTGTCCGGCACGATCAGGTCAGGATCAAGGTCTATTGTCTCACCAAATCCCTGACACCTGGGGCATGCCCCTATCGGGTTATTGAATGAAAAAAATACCGGCTCGGGTACCTCGAACCTTATGCCGTCACGCTCAAAATGCAGGTTGAACTTGTATTCCTGAAGATTTTTCTTTGTTCTCTCATTGCCATTGTTCTCATCCAGCAGGATCGAAAGATATCCGTCACCTTCGGCATAAGCTTGTTCAAGCGAATCCGTAACACGCTGAAGAGTTTCATTGTCATCGTGCTTGTAAATTAGCCTGTCGACAATGACTTTCGCATTTGCGAGCTTGATATTTTTGGGTTCAATTTTCTGGTTAAGATCAATTATCTCATTTTCCTCATATATCCTGAAAAAGCCTTTTTGCTTGAGCGTATCCAGTTCCTGTTTGGATGTTTTGGATTTATGCGGCTGAAGTGGAAAAGTTATGTACAATTTTGAACCGTCCCCGTTGTGTGAGTCCAGTCCTGATAAAAATTTCAGTATATCCTCTATTGTATTCCTTGTAACCTCTTTGCCGGAAACTGGGCTGTATGTTTTTCCTGCTCTTGCAAAAAGGAGCCGGAGATAATCATATATTTCAGTAGAGGTTCCAACCGTACTGCGGGGATTCCTTGCAGCTGATTTTATCTCAATTGCCATCGAAGGGGCAAGTCCCGTAATGGAATCGACATCGGGTTTATCTATTCTCTCAAGGAATTGCCTGGCATAAGATGAAAGGCTCTCTATATAACGCCTTTGACCTTCGGCGTATATAGTATCGAATACCAGGGAACTTTTACCCGAGCCGCTCAATCCTGTTACTACAACCAGTTTATTGTGCGGGATCTCTACATCGATGTTCTTCAGGTTATTGACCTTCGCCCCCTTGATAACAATAGCATTGCTCCGGTTCGGCTTATTATTCTCAATATTTGTTTTACCGTTCGATTTCACTTTTACTGAATCTCAAACCTATAATATCATCATTTCTGGAGTTAATTAAAATGAAGAAAATATAGTGCAGTTGTAATTGTTCAGGCTCTGGATGTCTTATTCTCCAGAACTTTTATAAGAAAACATCTATTTAGTTGACCTTTATTCAAGGCTCAAGAGGGAATAAACAACTTCCGAATTTTCATATATTCAGAGATAATTAGCAGTCCTTAGCGATTTACTCAACTTTCAGTATTCAATAAGATATTAATTGTATCTTAACACCAAACAGCAAATTAGAGGCTTAGAGTGATTGCCCCTTTGTTTTTCTGACGCTTTTTTGGAAACTGTGTGGGCGTCAGTTAGGTTACACATATTAGCATAACAGGTTGATTTTTAGATAAATTTGCTTATATTTGGGTTTACTGTCTTGATTATCTTTCTATTTAAGAATATATTTGTTGACATATAAAGATTTTATAAATGACAAATAGAGAATCAAAAACATACGAAACGATATTCATCCTTGATGCTATGCTTGATGATGATAATATCGAATCTATCATCAATAAATTTTCAACTTTTTTAAACAAAAACGACTGTAGTATCGTTAAAGTCGATAAATGGGGAAGAAAAAAGTTCGCTTACCCCATTAAGAAAAAATATACAGGTTATTACGTTTCTATAGATTTTACAACATTAACTAATACTATTGTTACCAAACTGGACAGGGCGTATCACCTTGATGAGAACGTTCTGAGGTTTTTAACGGTCAATTTCGATAAGAAGACTTTAGCGGAAAGAAAAGCTTATTTCGATAAAAAAGAGATGGACCTGGCTAACATTACGAAAGAACGTGAAGCTGCGGAAGCAAAAACAGAAGTGCCTGAACTTGAAACAGAAAATCCTGAGAAACAAGTTTGATTTTATTTCATAATTCTCATTATTAACAGTAAACATTTGGAGGTAAATAATGGCTGACTTAAAGATGCCCGAACTCAATTCAGTAATTATAGCAGGGAATTTAACGAAAGATCCTATTTTCAGGCAGACAACTAACGGAACTCCCGTAGTCAATTTTTCGATCGCCAGCAACAGAAGGTACAGAGACAGCAAAGATGACTGGCAGGAAGACGTCTGTTATGTTGGTATTGTTGCGTGGAACAAGCTCGCCGAAAGCTGCAGGGACAAGCTGAAAAAAGGTAACGCAGTTCTGGTTGAAGGCGAATTGCAAAGCAGAACGTTCAAAACCGAAAAAGGTGACAGTAAAACCATCGTCGAGATAAAAGCCAGGAGGATCCAGTTTTTAAACAAAAAATTAAATGCATCTGAAGAACATACAGGTGAAGAACATGAAGTGGCTCCGACAACATTTGAAGACGATACATTTGAAAAGCATCTTTCTCCTGAAGATACCGCTCTTCTTGAAGGTAGCTCCAATTAAGAATAATTTTTCAATCAATATTAATTAATTTTGAAGTAGAGCAAGTTGCTTAACTGCTCTACTTTTATTATTTTTAAAATATGAAAGTAATACTTAAACAGGATTATGAAACTCTGGGAAAAATAGGCGATAGTGTCAATGTTAAAGACGGTTATGCGATGAACTACCTGATTCCCAACAATATCGCCATGAGGGCAACCGAAAGCAACCTGAAAGTTCTCGCGGAGATCAAAAAGAACCGGGAACTGAAGCTGAAAAAGGATACCGCAGATGCAGAAAAATTTGCCGGCGATCTCGGTAATCTGACTCTCGAGATAAAGGCAAAAGCGGGCGATGATGACAGAATTTACGGATCTGTAAACGCCCAGATAATTTCCGAAGCCCTCAATGAAAAGGGTTATAAAATAGATAAAAAACAAATAGAACTGGAAGAACCGATCAAACAGATTGGAATCTTTCCGGTAAATATAAAGTTAACAAGCAGTGTCAAAGCTTCCTTAAAAGTATGGATAGTTAAGGAACAGCACAAAGAAGGAGTTTGACTAAATGGAAAAAACAGCACAAGTTCTTAAAAGCGCTGTTATCAGATTCGCAGGCGATTCGGGGGATGGAATGCAGCTTACAGGTACACAATTTACCCAGACTGCAGCAGAGCTTGGAAATGACCTGAGCACTCTTCCGGATTATCCAGCCGAGATCAGGGCTCCTGCCGGAACACTATTCGGAGTAAGCGGATTCCAGATACAATTCAGCAGCACAGACATTCATTCGCCGGGTGACGAACCCGACGTTCTGGTTGCTATGAATCCTGCTGCACTCAAAGTAAACCTTAAAGACCTGAAGAAGGGCGGAATGATTATTGCAAACGTAGATTCATTCAACAAAAAGAATCTCGAGCTTGCCAAATTTGAGACCAATCCCCTTGAGGATGGAACACTTGACGGATACAGGGTTTATGATGTTCCCATTACAAAGTCTACTACATTAGCACTTCAGGACAGCGGTTTGAACATGAAGGAAATTACCCGTTGCAAGAATTTCTTTGCACTTGGCATCATGTACTGGATGTTTAACAGAACAATGGACCAAACCATCGACTGGATCACCAAAAGATTTAAGAACAATCCCCAGCTTAGAGATGCAAATATTAAAGCTATGAAAGCCGGTTATAATTTCGGCGATACAGCCGAGATATTTACATCAAGGTTCGAGGTCAAGCCCGCCAAGCTTGAAAAAGGTACTTACAGAAACATCAACGGTAATGAAGCGGCAGCGCTCGGCATGATAGCGGCTTCACAAAAGAGCGGGCTTCCGTTATTTCTCGGTTCATATCCCATTACTCCGGCAAGCGAGATACTGCATGAACTTTCTAAATATAAGAACTATAACGTCAGGACCTTCCAGGCAGAAGACGAGATAGCCGGAATATGTGCTGCGATAGGCGCATCTTTCGGTGGAGCTTTAGGTCTAACAACCACAAGCGGTCCCGGCCTGGCACTGAAGACCGAAGCCATCGGTCTTGCTGTGATGGTTGAGCTTCCGCTCGTTATTGCCAATATACAGCGCGGAGGACCCAGCACAGGTCTGCCCACAAAAATGGAGCAGGCGGATCTGCTTCAGTCTGTCATGGGACGAAACGGTGAATGTCCCGTTCCGGTCGTAGCGGCGTGCACCCCGTCTGATTGTTTCTATATGATATACGAAGCAGCACGCATTGCAATAAAATATATGACTCCTGTGATCTTCCTCTCCGACGGATATCTTGCAAACGGTTCCGAACCATGGAAAGTCCCGCATGCCGGTGAGCTTGCGGAAATCCCGGTCAAGTTCAGAACAGATCCGGAAGGATTTATGCCTTACTTGAGAGATGAAAACCTTTCACGTCCGTGGGCTATTCCCGGGACACCGGGGCTGGAGCACAGGATAGGCGGCCTTGAAAAAGAAAATATTACAGGAAATGTCTGCTACATTCCCGAAAACCACGAATTGATGGTCAAATTGCGGGACCAGAAAGTGAAGAACGTAGCGAACGATATACCACCTGCAGCAGTTGACGGACCGCAGGAAGGTGAACTCCTTGTGGTCGGCTGGGGAAGCACATACGGCTCCATTACAGCAGCAAGAGAAAACCT
Organism: Ignavibacteria bacterium; assembly: GCA_049516635.1. Classification (GTDB taxonomy): domain Bacteria; phylum Bacteroidota; class Ignavibacteria; order Tepidaquicellales; family OLB5; genus JBEKSX01. The sequence continues at coordinate 64,854 of JBEKSX010000010.1, forward strand.
GCAGTCAAAGGGATATAATTTCTCCCAGCTTCATCTAAGATATTTGAATCCATTCCCGAAAAACCTTGGAGAAGTTTTGAAAAGATTCAAACACATTCTCGTTGCAGAGATGAACCTGGGACAGCTTGCAAAATTGCTGAGAATGGAATATCTCATCGACTGTCTCCAGCTTAATAAAGTGCAGGGGCTGCCATTCAAAGCTTACGAAATAGAAAAGAAAGTTTTAGAAATCTTAACAGGCAAAAAATAACAATGTCTCCAGAAGAAAACAAAAATATTTCAGAGATCAACAAAGTACTTTCAGCTAAAGATTTTTCTTCAGACCAGGACGTACGATGGTGTCCGGGCTGCGGTGATTATTCCATATTGGCGCAGGTCCAAAGGGTAATGCCTTCGCTGAATATACCCAGGGAAAAAATAGTGTTTGTAGCCGGTATCGGATGTTCAAGCAGATTCCCCTATTACATGAACACTTACGGCTTCCACGGGATACACGGCAGGGCAACCGCGATTGCTTCCGGCTTAAAAATGGCGCGTCCCGACCTTTCGGTCTGGATTGCTACCGGTGACGGCGACCTGCTCAGCATTGGGGGCAATCATTATATGCACCTGATGAGAAGGAACGTGGACGTGAACATTTTATTGTTCAATAATAAGATATACGGTCTTACTAAAGGACAATATTCCCCCACATCCGAGCACGGCAAGATCACGAAATCCACGCCGATGGGAGCTATCGATCACCCGGTATATCCAGTTTCACTTTCACTAGGGGCAAACGGCACATTTGTTGCAAGAACGATAGACCGCGAACCGAAACACATGCAGGAAATTATTCTACGGGGAAGCCGTCACAAGGGTACGTCTTTTATCGAAATATATCAGAACTGCAATATTTTCAATGACGGCGCATATGACAATCTAACCGAAAAGGATACAAAAGCAGATAATGTTCTCGTACTTGAACACGGAAAACCACTCGTATTCGGTAAAGAAAATGACAAAGGTATTAAGCTTGACGGGTTCAAACCGATAGTCATTTCACTTAATGACGGGAAATATTCCATCAATGACGTACTGGTCCATGATGAAAAATCAAGAGAGCTAGCGTTCATATTGTCCGAGCTGACCGAATACAAAGGCTTCCCGACACCGATAGGGGTATTTCTGGATATAGAAAGATCCACCTATGAAACCGAAATGGCACAGCAAATAGAAACCTCAATTGCAAAGAACGGCAAAGGCGACCTGGAAAAATTGCTGTATAGCGGTAATACCTGGAATATTAATTAAAAATTTTATCTTACTTATACAAAAGGATTGCTTGTGAAAGCAATCCTTTTTTTTTATATAATATTAAATTTTCTTTTTAGCTTCGCGAGGTTTTTAGTCTTCCCTTCAAAAAAATTCTATCAGCAACTAGATACAGAGCGAATATCAATAAAAAAGATAATAGTATACTCAGAGTTTTAGGTGTGGCGGAAAGTCCGAGATAATTCAAAATACCCATAGAGAATGATTTTATGTAACCGACAAACTGCTGGACATAATTAGATGACGTTTCGATGGTCGGCTGAATCCTTACGCTTGTTGTTTCTATTTTCGAATTAACTTCCCCGCCTGAAAGATAACCGATGATAATTGTAACAAAAAGTGTAAGTGAAATAAATGTGCCGATAATATATTTTGCTATCCTATCCCTCTTAAGCTCTTCTATAGCGGTCTTATTTTCTGCAGCCACTCTTTCCATCAGAACGCTCGTAAAATTTGCAGATGTAATGTAGACGGAAGACCTGCGAAGTGCATTATCAATATATTCTTCTATTTTCTTGCTGTTATCCGGCATTTTTTATACAATGTGTTAAAATTTGTTTAAAATGCGTAAATAAATTCCATAAGGCTTTCCTGAGAATAAACCTCTGTTATAATTTCTTTCAGCTTTTCTTTAGCCCTGAAGATTCTGTTCTTTACAGTACCCAGGGGTAATCCAAGGGTTTCGGATATCTCATCATGCGAAAGATCGTTAATATAAAATAGTGTAAGAATAACCGAATATTTTTCAGGCAGCTTACCGAGATATTCGTTAATCAATTCCCTTATCTCAATGTCCATAGCACTTTTATCCGTACGATAAATATCGCTTACTCCGTACCTGTTCCTGTCTATTTTCATTTCGTTAAATGAGATATCATCTTTCCCGCTGTCACCGGAAACATCGTCCATTCTTATCAGGTTATAAGTTTTCGTTTTAAGCTTTTTATAATTATCGAGTGCGGTATTGTAAACTATCCGGTAAAAATATGTCGAAAACTTCGAACGCTCTTCGAACTGACCCTCGATGATCGCTCTGAAAGCTTTGATGAATGCTTCCTGCAATGAGTCTTCTGCTTCCTCCCTGTTCTTAAGTATTCTCATTGTCAGGGTCATAGCTTTATCCTTATATTTTTCGACGATCTGTTCAAATACATTAAATTCACCATTTTTTATTTTCCTGATTATATTCAGCTCAAGGTCATACATGCATGATTCGATTTTTTTTATGGGTGCCGGATGCCTATTTTCACTAAATATAAACAAAAAACTTATTACTAAAATTATATTAAGAACACTTACCTGCTCGTCAGGCTAATTTTACCGTTCGTCACATCTATTTTCATCACTGGTTCGGGATTTACTATATAACCCTTAAATGACTTCTTTTCAGCCTGTACATTAGTAAACTGGAGATTTTCATTAGTGATCTTTCCGTTGGTAACATCCGCATCGACCGTACCGGTGAATGACTTGCTTAAGCCAAGCTTAACACTTCCGTTCACTACCGAGATGTTCATTCCCCTGGTTGAATCAAGGCTTCCCTCAAGAGTACCGTTTGTAATATCAACTGTCCCTTTACCGCTAAAGCGTTCAGCTTTCACATTGCCGTTTGTCACATCTAATTCAGCTGTGCTGCTGAAACCGGTCATGTTTATATCTCCATTAGTATTGTCAATTGAAATATCCATATTCGGAGGAACAATTAGCTCGTAATTAATTCGTACCGCGGATAGTGAAAAACTGATGAAGTTTTTTCCTTTATGGATTTCGCTGGAGATATTTATACGGTCCCCCGATGTATCGATGTTTATTTCGATATAATCGAGCGGTTTATCAAGGTCATTTTTTCTTACCCTATCTATCTTAATTGCTTTCACAACCAAAACGCGGGCAGAATCACTCTTTACCAGACTTATATTACCGTTCGAATTCTCAAGAGATACTTTCGTTTTTCCTGTTGTATTAACCTGGTACTTAACCGTATCTTTTTTTTCATATTTCTTCATGAACGCACTGCATCCCGGTAAAACAAGAGATAAAATTATGAATACCATTATGGATAAAACTATTTTCGATTTCATTATACTACCCCTTTCAATTTTGTTTGGGCGTAGTGTCCTGGACGGTGGAGGTAATTGAATTTCCATTCATTTTCCTCCTTACGATGAGGTAATATAATAGAAATCCCGCACCGCCTGCAAGAAGCAATACAGCTATCGTTATATCATCTTCCATATCGTACACATTTTCAAGTATCTTAGCAATTAAGAAGCCAGCCCCAAGGAAAGCAAGAAGAATACCCCATTTCAGAGTCCTGTAAGGCGAGTAAGTCCTTTTGCTGCTATCGGTGAAATAAGCTTTCAACTCTTCTGCAGATAGCCCTTTCTCTATTAATCTCATCCTCTCCTTATGCTTGCTTTGAATGGCCCAGAATATTAATATGCCCGGTATCCCAAAGGTAAAAATGATTGCTATCACAGGGATCATATTTTCAATGACTTTATCCATTTTGTATTTCTCCTTCTATTGTGCCTGTTCCTGTTAAATAACAAGCTTTTTGATGTTTTGGAACGAATTTTAATTCTTTTTCTATTTGTTTTGACTATAGTTTAAAAAAAAGGTTTCAAATAGAGCTGCCGGAATAATTCCATCTAAATAGCATAAATCATAGAAAATCCCCATTATGATAATCCTTAGGGGAAAGGTGTGATTGTCAGATTTATTCAAACCATAAAATATAAATGATCAAAGAATATACTCAGATTGCCAGAACACAACCCGATTATGCAAAGAAGGAACTGCGTATACTAGGTTACAATTTTTTACATCTATCATTAAAAAATTTAAAATAATTTTTGTTATTATACGAAAACAGCACAACTCAATTTTGCTGAAGTAATTTAAAATAAGTTTTAACTATCTTAACAAGGTAATATGGACTTTAAAATACCAATTTTTTTTATTTTATTTGAAAGTCTATATAAGTAAGAAAACTGATATTGCCCGAATCCTATAAACAAAATAAGTCCGGAGTGAGAGCTATTAAGTTACTTTCAATAATATCATTGCTATTATTGAGCGTCCTGTATTTGTACTGCAATGGTCCTTTCCCCTCACAGACTAAATCCGATGTTCCTTCAGACCATACCATTTCAAAAAACGGCGTATTACATAAGCCCGGTGAAACAAACCCGCAGGAAGAATGTACCGAATGCCACGGAGCGGATCTGAGGGGCGGTGTTTACAATGATAATGGCGTTTTAAAAGCATGCCAATCGTGCTATCAGTGCCATAGTTCTCTATGGAAAGGACGCGGAGGCGGTGATATGAATTTTTTTAAACGCTAAAGCATATGAAAATTTACAGATCGATATTTTTTCTCCTGCTTTTTCTTATGTTACATAAGAACGGATTTTCACAGGAAACCGGCAAACCTTTTCTTGATTTCACAGCGGTGACAACCGCAGGACAGCAAATGAAGCTTACCGACCTGACAGGTAAAGTGATCTTTCTCGACTTCTGGGCGAGCTGGTGCAAACCCTGCAAAGAAGAATTCCCTTACCTAATAAAACTCTACAGTGACTATAAGGACAGTGGTTTTGTTGTGGTTGCAGTGAATGTCGATACCGATAGGGACAAGCTTGATAAATTTATAAATAACCTGGGCACCGATGTACCATTCACCGTAGTGATTGATAAAGAAGGCAAAATACCGGACCTGTATAAGCTTGATGCGATGCCTACATCTTTTGTGATAGATAAAAAAGGTATAATAAGATACAGGCATACAGGATTTGAATTATCCGATAAAGAAACCTATTCAAAAGAGATCCCGGAGCTGCTGAACCAAAATTAATTTATTTTCAATGAAGATCATAAAATATATATTCATACTGCTAGCATTGTTTTCGATCGTTTTTTCCGGGTGCACAACCGTGCAGCCCTGGGAACGCGAGCGTCTTTCCGATCCCAATATGATATTCGACGAGAACCCCATCCAGAAAGGGATATACGAACATTATATAAACATACGCGAAGGATCCGAAGGGGGTGACGGTTCGCAAAGCGGCGGGTGCGGGTGTGGGTAGAGCGATATTTTTTATTTTCATATTTTCAATCATCTTATTCGGTAATTCCCGCGCACAGGATCAACCCGCGGAAGAGCTTCAGATAGATTTTAATTCATATTTCGATAACTTCAATGTCGATGTGTTCTTCCCTTCTATAAGCATTAATAAAAACATATCCAAAACAACAAGCATTACCGGAAGATACATGACGGATATAATTAGCGCGGCTTCGATGAAGAGTACCTTCATTGTGGACGGTGTTACTTCAGCAACAACGAAGCACGTAGGCGGCGGTGACAATACTCCTGATGAGTGGAGGCACCAGTTCAGCGGGGGTATAATACAGAATATCCTCGAAGGGACAGCTATGCTGAATGCAAGTTACAGCACTGAGCACGATTATTCCTCTAAAACATTAATTGTAAATCTTTCTTATCCTTTCGCGAAGAAAAATACCGTTCTGCATTACGGATATACTGCGAGCTGGGATCTCGTCTTTCCGCAGGTCGCATTCTGGACCAGACAGAGAAATGCGTATTCCTCGGATATCTCCCTGACACAGATACTTGCTAAAAATCTGATCGCCCAAATGATATTCTCGTATTCAACCATCAGGGGTGAACAAACAGACGGTTACCAGGTTGTAAAAATAATAGAGAATGAAACAGTTCAAACTCTAAATGCAGTACATCCGGATTTCAGGGCAAGGCGGACTGCAGGCTTAATGACAAATTACGGATTCACGAAAAGTTCGACCATTGAGCTTGATTACAGATACTACTGGGATAACTGGAATATAGTTTCTCACACGATAACCAGCACATTCAAAACTCACCTAAGCCAGCTGCTGAATTTAGATCTGGAATTAAGGCAGTACATTCAGACAAGAGCATTTTTCTTCCAACCTGTTTATACGCAGGTCGAAAAATATATGGCAGTGGAAGGAAGCTTGAACTCCGGTTATTCAAATGAAGGCCTCTTAACGCTTACCTTCAGCGGAAATAAAAAATATAAAGTACCCCTGCTGAACAGTGATAAGATGCAGATTATAACAACACTGGGTTTTTATCACAGGCATACCGATACTCCAGACTGGCACAGTCTTTACACCGAGCTGTATGCATATTTATTTAATCTCGGATTCAGAATAAAATTTTAATTTTAAAAGAACATGGACCGCAGAAATTTTTTAAAAACAAGCACATTTCTTCTGGCTTCGGCTTCATTAGCACCGTCATTACTGAGATCGAAAAAACTTTTTGCATTACCTGCTAAAATCGAAAATTTCTCGTTTGATATCGTAACCGATGATGAGGACAGGGCGATACTGCTCGGAGAAGGATTGATAAAAGAAGCATATCCCGATGCAGGAAAGATCCTGTTCCGTGAATATAAGATGGAGGGTGTTCACACAGGAGACATTGTTTACATGAAAGATAACCGCCTTATAAATTATAAATCCGATACAAGAGATATTTCCTCCGAGCTAAGAGAGATAGCAAAAGAACTCGCACTCCCTAAAAAGATGGAGAATCCGGTTTGCCTACGATTTTATTCAGAAAGTGACGGCTCTGCCGGGAAATTCCTCGTATTTCATAAGGATATAATGATACGGAAAATTGAACCGAGCGTAAGCAGTAAGACATATACTGTTCAAGGCTCGAAAGGAGATCTTGTAATAGAAACAAGCAATAATAAAGCGAAGGTCATAGAATCATCATGCACACACAAAACGTGCATGAGCATGAAAAGCATAAGCAGATCATCGGAATATATCGTGTGCATCCCGAATGAGATACAGATAATCGGCGAGTAATTCCTATTTATACTTACACTTTGAAGATCATAAAAATATTCCTCACCTGCTTCTATATTTATACCTTCACAACGCAAATCTTTCCCCAGAATAAGAACACACTGCTGTTCGAATCCACCGCAACAAAGTACCTTATGGGTACTAAATTCACTATCACGGCTACCTCAACAAGCGTCGATTCGGCTAAGAAGGCGATGTATTACGCTCTAAAAGAAGTGGAGAGAATCGAAAATCTAATGAGCTCAACTAAAGAAAGCACTGATATATACTGGATAAATAAAGATGCGGGGATGAACCCTGTGAAGGTGAGTTATGAAACTTATTCGATAATTCAGAGATCGATCAAATATTCAGAACAATATGACGGGATTTTCGATATAACGATCGGTCCTATATCAGATCTATGGGGATTTAATTCGGATAATCCCGTAACCAAAGTCCCACCGGAAAAGGTAATAGACTCACTGGTTAAATTTGTGGATTACAAAAAAATTATTCTGAACGAAGCGGATACAACGGTATTCTTACCTGAGGCACCGATGAAGCTGGACCTCGGTGGTATAGCAAAAGGTTATGCTGTTGACAGGGCTTCGGGCATCATGAAAAAAATGGGCATGAAGAACTTCTTCGTCAACGGAGGAGGTGACGTGTATATATCGGGATATAAGGACGGGATAAATAAATGGTCGATGGGCATAGAGCACCCGCGTGATCCGAACAAGATAATCGGAGAATTACTTCTGACCGATATGGCTATCGGTACCAGCGGTGATTATGAGAGATACGCCATAATAGACGGTGTGAGGTATTGTCATATCTTCGATACAAAGACAGGATATCCTGCAAGGCTCTCTCAAAGTGCATCAGCCATTGCACCAACCACAGAAGAAGCCGTAATCTTATCCAAGCTTTTATTCATATTAGGATATGAGAAATATAATGAAGTAAAGGAAAAGTTAAAAACTGAAGGAGTGATTGTAGATTCATCCGGCGGAGTACATTATGATGAAGCTTTGAAAGACAAGTATGGATTTACAATTGTGAAATGATTGTCTGAACCGCAGATTTAAATGATGATAATGATTACCCGGATTAATTATCATAAGTGCATTGAAATTCATAATCAGCGTAATCGTTTAAATCCTTTGAATCTGTGGTTCAGATTGTTTTACAAGCTACTGCTCTGGAATACCACTTAATTATTTTACCAGAACCATTTTCTTTGACTCTGTAAAATTTCCCGATGTCAGTTTGTAAATATACACCCCACTAGAATATTTAGTAGCATCCCACTCAACTTCATATGTGCCGGGTTTGAGCTGCTGGTTAACAAGGGAAGTAACTTCACGTCCGAGGAGGTCGTAGATCTTCAAGGTCACGAACCCCCCTACCCCCCTTTCGCTAAGGGGGGACAGTGGTATTGCAAATTTTATCTTAGTAGTCGGATTGAACGGGTTGGGATAATTTTGATATAATGCATAACTCTGTGGAACAGATTCCGACATTTTTTTCACGCCTATCAATTCTGAAAGTGGTCTTCGCCAAACACCAGCGTCGTATTCACCTGCAAAAACGTAATTATCATTAACAGCAAGCATTGTTATATATAGACTGCTTAATCCTTCGTTCTTCTGCACCCAGCTTGCACCGTTATCGGAGCTCGCATAAACGCCGTCTGTGTATGAACCTGCAAAAACAATATTCTCGCTTGCTGCCAAAGACCAGATAACTGCATTTGCAGAGATACCGTTATTAACCGGAAACCATTGTACACCGTTATTCGTGGTTGTATAGATGCCGTGCTGGTAAATCCCTGCAAAAATGTTCGTAGTATTATCAGCAAGACATTCGACAGACGAAACACCGGGAAGACCGTTACTTACAGATGACCAAATTGCCCCGTTGTTCGTGCTTAAGTATATTCCGGTACCCCCTGTACCTGCAAAAATATTATTCCCGTTAATTAAAATAGCATTAATATAGGAATTGTACGGTAAGCCGTTAGTGAGTGCGGTCCAGTTCACACCGTTATTTGTACTTAAATACAATCCGGCACCATATGTCCCTACAAACAAATTTGAACCGCTTACTGCCTGACATGTGAGTCCAAGGTGACCTAAAAAATCGCTATTAATCTTATTCCAGTTCGCGCCGCTGTTTGTACTTAAATAAATACCGTAAGCGTATGAACCGGCATACACATTATTTCCGTTTATCGAAAAATCTGTAACGCTAAAATAATTTGGAAGACCGTTATTAGAAGAGAACCAGTAATTT